>NZ_JBEYXW010000025.1:0-92997 GCF_040645195.1 Saccharomonospora sp. NPDC046836 | reverse complement strand
TGCTCCGCGATATCGCCGATGACGACACCGGCCCCGTCGAACGGGTGGCCGGGGCCGGACAGGCCCCACAGCCGAACCGCCAGCCGGAGCCGCGGCCGGCCTTGATGCGGGTGCTCAGCTCGGGCCAGGAGGTCTTCTCGGACGGGTAGAGGCGGGCCTCGGGGAGTTCGGCGAGGAAGCGGCGCAGGGTGGTGTTGCCGGGGGCGGCGGTGAGGGTGTCGGAGGCGGTGTGAGTGACGGGGAGCAGGTCGTGGGCGCGGGTGAGGGCGAGGACGTTCTTCTCGCTGTACACGTGGTCGAGGAAGGCACCGGCCTCCTCGGGGTGGCCCGCCTGCCGGAACCCGATCATCCAGTCGGTGACGCCGAGGGTGGCCCCGGCGTCCTCGGTCCGCCCGGGGACGGGGACGACGCCGTAGCGCACACCGGAGCGTTCGGCGGCGCGCATCAGCGAGGGGTGGCCGTTGACCATGCCGACCCGCCCCTTGGCGAAGGCGGCGTAGGCGTCGGCACGGTCCAGCTCACCCGGCGGCGTGGGCCCGGTCAGCCCCTCCCCCACCAGCTCCTTCTTCAGCCAGCCGACCGTCTCCACGTTCTTTGGCGAGTCGAGCGTGTACGAGCCGAGGTCGTCGGTGTAGCCAGAGCCGCCCGACAGCAGCCAGTTGAGCGTCTCGGCCTGCGCCTCCTCGGGCCCGAGCGGCAGCGCGTACGGGTAGGGCACGTCCCGCTTCTTCAGCGCCTCGGCGGCGGTACGCACCCCGTCCCAGGTCTTCGGCGGGGTGAGGCCGGCCTCCTCGAAGAGGTCGCGGTTGTAGAAGAGCAGCCGGGTGGAGGCGGCGAACGGCATGCCGTACTGCACCCGCTGGATCTCCCCGGCGCGCGCGAGCGGCGGCAGGAAGTCGGCCTGGGTGCCGATGGAGAGCAGGTCGTCGGCGCGGTGGAGCTCGCCGTCGGCGGCGTACGAGGCGTAGGTGCCGCTGACCGCGAGGTCGGGGGCGTTGCCGGTGGCGACCTGGCGGGCGAGGACCTTGTCGACGGTGCGCCAGGGGTGCACCTCCACGTCGACGGTGGTCCCGGGATGGCCCTTCTCGAAGCTGGCCACGACCCGCTTCCAGTACCCCTTGCTGCTCGTCTTGGCCGAGTCGCCGTACTCGGGGGCGACCAGGCGCAGGGCGACCTCCTCGTCCGCTCCCTCGACGGCGTCGCCCGAACCGCAGCCGCCGACGGTGGCCGCCAGAGCCAGGACGACCGCGAGCACGGTGGCCGTCCGCGCCGCTCCCCGGCCGCGCCGGTCGCCTCGTCCCTCGCCCCGTCCCTCGTGGTGTCGCCGCACGCCGTGCTCCTCGCCCTGATCCGCCGGGTCCGGGGCACTCCCGGACGTCCCGGAAGGTGTACACCGCCGAAGGGCCTGGCCAGGACCACGTCCGGTGGCCGTTGCCCCGGCTTGTCCGGGACTGCTATGCACTTCCGTGCCGAGGTCACATCGACCTTGCACACCGCGTCCACCGCACGTCACGAGGACCGCACGCGGCCTCCTGCGGGTCCGCACAGCAGGACGGGAACCGCAGGAGGGCCGACGTACCGTCAGACCTCGGAGGGCGCCACCGGCCCGCACCGGCCGGAACGCACCACCGGCCCACGGCCGGCCGGAACGTACGAGAGCACAGCCCCGCCGGGGGCGGCCGCACCGGAGCCGCCCGGGCGGACCACCGTGAGGGGTAGCCGCGCATGTCCCGTACCGCAGCAGAGATCACCACCCAGCCCGCCTGCTGGCGCCGCGCCGCCGAGGAGGCGGCCCGCTTCACCGCCGCGCCCCGGCCCGGGGAGCGGATCGCCGTCGTCGGCTGCGGCACCTCGTGGTTCATGGCCCAGTCCTACGCGGCCCTGCGCGAGGGCGCGGGCCAGGGCACCACCGACGCCTTCGCCGCCTCGGAGTTCCCCCGCGCCCGGGCCGTCGGCGCCTACGACCGGGTCGTCGCCCTGACCCGCTCGGGCACCACCACGGAGGTCCTGGAGCTGCTCACCCTGGTCCGCGCGGCCGGCACCGCCACCGTGGCCCTGACCGCCGACCCGGCGACCCCCGTGATGACCGCCGCCGACGAGGTGGCCGTCCTGGACTGGGCCGACGAGGAGTCCGTGGTCCAGACCCGCTTCGCCACCACCGCCCTCGCCTTCCTCCGCGCCACCCTCGGCGACCTGCCCGGCCTCGTCTCCGTCCCCCGCGCCGCCGACGACGCCGAACACGCCGTCACCGAGCCCCTCCCCCGCCCCCTGCTCACCGCCGAGCAGTGGACCTTCCTCGGCCGCGGCTGGGCCTACGGCCTCGCCCAGGAAGCGGCCCTGAAGATGCGCGAGGCCGCAGGCGCCTGGACCGAGTCCTACCCGGCCATGGAGTACCGCCACGGCCCCATCGCCGTCACCGCCCCCGGCCGCGTCACCTGGCTCTTCGGCGAGACCCCGGCCGGCCTCGCCGACGACGTCCACCGGGTCGGCGGCCACTTCGAACACCACCCCACCACCGACCCCCTCGCCGACCTCGTCCGCGCCCAACGCCTCGCGGTCGCCCTCGCGGAGACCCAGGGCCACAACCCGGACCGCCCACGGAACCTGACGCGGAGTGTGGTGCTGGCGTCCGGCGGCGGGCAGGACTGACCCGTACCGCCGGCCCACGCCGACCCTCCCGGCACGCCGCGGCCGCCCGGCACGTGGCAGTGGTACGACCAGGCGCCACTGCCACACCGCCGGAAGGAACCCGCGCGACCAAAGACACCCGGGGCTGCTCCCCGTGCCCTGTTCGTTCCTCCTGCGACCAGCCGTCGCCTGAGGCCATCCTGAACCGGCACGCGAAACCGGACCCGGCCCAGACGACAGCCCGGCCGGCACTCGGGGCCACCCCGCCCCGACGCCCCGTCGCGGCACAGGGAAGCCCAGCCGGGAGCACCTCCACCCGGTGAGCGGGCCGCAGGCGATTTCCTCACTGGACTAGACCTCTCCCGCCCCACCGGTCAGACTGTCCGGGTGAGACATGTGATCGCGCTCGATGTGGGCGGCACGGGAATGAAGGCCGCTCTGGTCGGCCCGGACGGCGAGCTGCTGCACGAGGCGCGCCGTGACACGGGCCGCGACCGGGGCCCGGACGCCGTCGTGGCCTCGATCCTCGACTTCGCCGACGCCCTGCGCGCCCACGGCCTGGCCGAGTTCGGCGAGGAGGCCGCGGCGGCGGGCGTCGCCGTGCCCGGCATCGTGGACACCGAGAAGGGCGTCGCGGTCTACGCGGCCAACCTCGGCTGGTCGGACGTCCCCTTGCGGGACATGCTCACCGCCCGCCTCGGCGGCATCCCGGTCGCCCTGGGCCACGACGTCCGTACCGGCGGCCTCGCCGAAGGCCGCATCGGGGCGGGCCGGGGCGCCGACCGGTTCCTGTTCATGCCGCTGGGCACGGGCATCGCCGGTGCCATCGGCATCAACGGCGTCATCGAGCCGGGCGCCCACGGCTCCGCCGGGGAGATCGGCCACGTCGTGATCCGGCCCGGCGGCATCCCGTGCGGCTGCGCCCGGTGTTAGATGTCAGGCGTCTGTTCGTCTCATCTCTCAGCTCTGCGAGGTTCGCGTGACGGTTCCGCCCTTTCCAGGACAGCCGGGGCCCGGTCAGCCGAATCCCTACGGCCCGCCGCCGTCGGGTCAGCCGGCGTACGGCCAGCAGCCACCGGCGGGACAGCCGAACCCCTTCGCGACGCCGTCGCCCGCCCAGCCGGGCGCCTACGGCCAGCAGCCGCTTCCGCTCGGCCAGCCCGGCCCGTACGGCCAGCAGCCGCCCCCACTCGGCCAGCCCGGCCCGTACGGCCAGCCTGTGCCCTTCGGCGTGCCGCCCAAGAAGAAGAAGCCGCTCGCGCTGCGAATCGGCCTGGCGGTCGTGCTCGCTGTGGCCGTCGGCCTGGTGGCGTTCAGCGTCCTGCGGACGTTCGGGGATGCGGGCTGGGCGGCGCAGCAGGGCGACTGTCTCGATGTCGCCGAGTTCTCCGACAACGCGCGAGACCAACCCACCCAGGTCGACTGCGGTGACGCCAAGGCCACCGTCAAGGTGGCAGTGGTGCTCGACGAGGAGAACGACAGCTGCCCCGACGGTGACTACGACGAGATCTTCTACGAGAACGGCAAGAAGTTCTGCCTGATGCTCAACGTCGTCGAGGGTGACTGCGTTGCCAATGTCACCTCGATGACCGAGGGCTACGAGCACGTGGAGTGTTCGGACCCCAGCGCCGAGATCGCCGTGCTCAAGATCGTCGAAGGGCAGACGGACATCGACACCGCTTGCGGGGACACCGAGGCGTTCGCCGCGCTGCGTTACACCGAGCCCGCCCTCGTCATGTGCCTGACCGAGCCGAAGACCGTGTGAGCAGTGCGGGAGTGCCGGGTTCACGTCCCGTCACTCCCGCAGTCGATGTCAGCTGAGGCGTTCGAGCACCATGGCCATGCCCTGGCCGCCGCCGACGCACATGGTCTCGAGGCCGAACTGCTTGTCGTGGTGCTGCAACGAGTTGATCAGCGTCGAGGTGATCCGGGCACCGGTCATGCCGAACGGGTGGCCCACCGCGATGGCGCCACCGTTGATGTTGAGCCGCTCGATGTCGATGCCGAGGTCGCGGTAGGACGGGATCACCTGCGCGGCGAAGGCCTCATTGATCTCCACGAGATCGATGTCGCCGATCGACATCCCGGCCCTGGCCAACGCCTGGCGGCTTGCCTCGACGGGCCCATATCCCATGATCTCCGGTGACAGCCCGGACACGCCGGTGGAGACGATGCGGGCCAGCGGCGTGATACCGAGCTCGCGGGCCTTCGTGTCACTCATGATCACGAGCGCCGCGGCGCCGTCGTTGAGGGGGCAGCAGTTGCCCGCCGTGACCCGGCCGTCGGGCCGGAAGACCGGCTTGAGCGAGGACACGCCCGCCAAGGTCACGCCGGGACGCGGACCGTCGTCCGTGGACACCACCGTCCCATCGGGACGGGTCACCGGGGTGATGTCCTTGGCCCAGAATCCGTCTGCGATCGCCTTCTCGGTCAGGTTCTGCGAGCGCACACCGAACTCGTCCATCTCCTCGCGCGAGATTCCCTTCAGCCGCGCCAGGTTTTCGGCGGTCTGACCCATCGCGATGTAGACGTCGGGCAGGTTGCCGCTCTGCCGCGGGTCGGTCCAGTCCGCCGCGCCCTGCTCGGCGACCTTCGCGGTGCGGGCCTCCGCGTCGGCGAAGATCGGGTTGTGGGTATCCGGCCAGGAGTCGGAGCTGCCCTTGCCGAACCGCGACACGGTCTCGACGCCGGCCGAGATGAACACATCACCCTCGCCTGCCTTGATCGCGTGCAGCGCCATCCTGGTGGTCTGCAGGCTCGACGAGCAGTAGCGGGCGATCGTGCAGCCGGGGAGGTGGTCGTAGCCGAGCTCCACGGCCACCACACGGCCCAGGTTGAAGCCGGACTCCCCGCCAGGCAGCCCGCAGCCCAGCATCAGATCGTCGATCTCGGTGGGCTCGAGCTGGGGCACCTTGTCGAGTGCGGCACGCACCATCTGCGCGGTCAGGTCATCGGGCCGCAGGTCCACCAGCGATCCCTTGTTCGCCCTGCCGATGGGCGAACGAGCCGCTGAGACGATCACAGCTTCTGGCATGGGGGAAGCTCCTTCAAGTCCGCTCTAAGCGTTCGCTTACCCATATCCTGCACCGGAAAAGCAGTGAGGGCCACCCTGCCTGGAAACACAGGCAGGGTGGCCCTCACCGCACAGCGTGCCTACTACAGCGCGACGATCCGGCCACTGCCGTTCGTCGGGTACTGCGCCGCGGTCACCTCGCCGCCGAGGCCGTCGGTCAGGTAGTCCTGCAGCGCCTGCTGGTAGGTGGTGCCGACCGGGGTCAACGGCAGGTTCGCGAACGGGTACCCGTCGCCGCCACGCGCCGAGAAGTCGTTGGTGGCCACCGAGATCGGCGCTCCGTCCACCACGACACCGTTGGACACGATCACGGTGCCGTCGTCCAGCACCACGTCGCGCACTCGCTCGCCGGGCGTCACGATCGTGCTCGTGCCCTCGGCGACCACCTGCGCGGTGCGGCTGACGTCGTAGGTGAACGACACACCGGACACCTGCATGAAGGCGCCGGCCGCGCTCGGAGCGGCCGCGATACCGCGTTCCAGCAGCTGACGGAACACGTCACGAGGCACGTCCGGAACCACCGAGACGAAGTTGGCGAACGGCGCGACCTCGTAGGTGTTCAGCGCGGTGATGTCGCCGGCAGGAAGCGTGGAGTCGTTCCGGATGCCGCCGCCGTTCTGGATGCCGACCTGCGGCGGCGTCACGCCGTACTCGGCGGCCCGCTGCGTGCCTGCCCAGCGCAGGCTGTCGGCCACCAGGTTGCCGAGGTTGGTCTCGCCGGAGCGCACGGAGTTGCGGACACCGTTCAGCGGCACCTCGGAGGTGGCCACGACGGACTCGGTGAGGCCCTCCAGGTACTCGGCGACCGGCTTCTCGACCTCGGCGCGCACGGTGGGATCACCCGCGACGGCGTCGGAGCCGACACCGGACACCCGCACCGGGCCGGTCTGCTGCTCGTCGACGCTGATCACCTGGCCGCGCCAGTTGAAGTTCAGCACCAGCCTGCCGATGTACTTGTAGTTGCCGGTGGTGGTGACCACGGGCACCGACGCACCCGTCGAGTCCTTGGCGTACAGCGGGAAGCCGCGCTCGGCGACGTCACCGGGGATCAGCCGGTCCTGCGGGTCGGCGAGGATCTCGCCGCCGCCCCCGCCGATCACCGCGTCGACGCCGGACAGCTGCGGCACCAGCGCGAGCTCGTTGTCGATGTCCTGCAGGTGGCTCACGAGGATGACCTTGTTGACTCCGCGCTTGGCGAAGTCACGGGCCAGCCCGTTCGTGATCTTGGCGAGCTCGCCGCTCACGGTCACGTTGCGAGGGCTGGAGATGGCGGGCAGTTCCGGCGTCGTCAGGCCGATGATCCCGATTCGCTGACCGGCGGAGCGGACCACGTCGCTGCGGACGATGGTGCCGTCCTTGGCCTGCGCGCGGAGTGCGGGCTCGCCGGAGACGTCGATGTTGGCGCTGACGAAGGTCAGGGAACCGCCGACACCGTCAACGAACTCGGCGAACACGTCGGGTCCGAAGTCGAACTCGTGGTTGCCGATCGTGCTGACGTCGTAACCGATCTCGTTGACGGCGATCGCGTCGTAGAACGGCGCGCCATCCGCCATGCTCGCGGACAGCTCGGGCCCCGCGAGGTAGTTGTCGCCCGCGGACAGCGTCACCTCACCGCGCTTGGCGGCCTGACCCCGCCGTGGCTTGCCGGTCGTGGCGTCCTTGCGGAGCTCGTCCATGAGGGTCGCGACCCGCGAGGGGCTGCCGTAGGGGTTGGCGCCGCCGTCGAGGATCGGTCCCTCGTCAGTGCTGTTACCGGCGACACCGAGTAGTGCCGACTCCATGTCGTTCGTGAAGAGCACGCTGAGCGTGAAGTTGGGGGACTTGGTTGGGCCTGCGGTCGCCGGTACGGCGCTCGCGGTCAGGACCAGTGCACCGGCGAGTGCGGTGGTAACCACAGCCCGCACGCGGGGTTGCCGGAGGGATCTCAAGGGTGCTCCTCGAATGTTCACTCGAACGTGGACGACGAGAGCTAATCACAGGGGTCCAAATCGGACCATGTGAGCACACCGAGTCGGCGGCGGATGGACCGGCAATGTTTACGCTGATGTCATGAAGTACGCCGAACACGTTATGGACCTTGTGGGCAACACCCCGCTGGTCAAGCTCAACTCCGTCACCAAGGGGCTGCGCCCGCTGGTGCTGGCCAAGGTCGAGTACCTCAACCCGGGCGGGAGCGTGAAGGACCGCATCGCGCTGCGCATGGTGGAGGCAGCCGAGGCCGGCGGGGAGCTCCGTCCAGGGGGCACCATCGTCGAGCCGACCTCGGGCAACACCGGTGTCGGGCTGGCGATGGTCGCCCAGCGCAAGGGGTACAAGTGCGTGTTCGTGTGCCCGGACAAGGTCAGCGAGGACAAGCGCAACGTCCTCAAGGCCTACGGCGCCGAGGTCGTGGTGTGCCCGACCGCCGTGCCGCCCGAGCACCCCGAGTCCTACTACAACGTCTCGGACCGGCTGGCCCGCGAGATCGAGGGCGCCTGGAAACCCAACCAGTACGCCAATGCGCACAACCCGGAAAGCCACTACCACTCGACCGGACCGGAGATCTGGCAGCAGACCGACGGCCGGATCACCCACTTCGTCGCCGGTGTCGGCACCGGCGGGACGATCTCCGGCACCGGGCGTTACCTCAAGGACGCCTCGCAGGGCCGCGTGCGAGTGGTCGGCGCCGACCCCGAGGGTTCGGTGTACTCGGGTGGGACCGGACGGCCGTACCTGGTCGAGGGCGTCGGTGAGGACTTCTGGCCGCAGACCTACGACCGGGACATCGCCGACGAGATCATCGCGGTCTCCGACGCCGACTCCTTCCACACCACGCGCCGCCTCGCCCGCGAGGAGGGGCTGCTGGTCGGTGGCTCGTGCGGGATGGCGGTGGCCGCCGCGTTGCGGCTCGCGAAGCAGTGCGGCCCCGACGACGTCATCGTCGTGCTCCTGCCCGACAGTGGACGCGGCTACCTGGGCAAGGTCTTCAACGACGCCTGGATGTCGTCCTACGGCTTCCTGCCGCCCGACTCCTCGGGCGCGACTGTCGGTGACGTACTGCGCCGCAAGGACGGCACCCTGCCCGACCTCGTGCACACGCATCCGAACGAGACGGTCGCCGAGGCCGTGGCGATCCTGCGCGAGTTCGGCGTCAGCCAGATGCCGGTCGTCAGCGCCGAGCCGCCGGTGATGGCGGCCGAGGTGGTGGGCGCGGTCAACGAGCGTGATCTGCTCGATGCGCTGTTCACCGGCAAGGCGGCGCTGGCCGATCGGCTGGAGCGGCACATGTCGCCGCCGCTGCCGACGATCGGTGCCGGGGAGGCCGTGAGTGCCGCAATGACCGCGCTGACCTCGGCAGACGGTGCCCTGGTGCTCGAAGGTGGCAAGCCAGCCGGCGTGGTTACCAGGCAAGATCTGCTCGCGTTCCTGTCCGGGCACGCGTAGGCGGTCTGTGCACATCGCTGCGACTGGCTGGGGCGTTACGAGCGATCCCCGGTGGCATCCGCTAGCGTGTGCGCGAGCGAAAATCATCAGGTCCGCGTCAAGGGGGTTCAAGACCCACATGAGTGCTCCGCAGCCACCGAACCAGCCCTGGGGTGGCGGGCAGCAGCCGCCCCAGGGCCCTGCTGGTGGCCCTCAAGCGCAGCAAGACAGTCCGTTCGGTTCCTCGGAGCCGACTCAGGTGGTGCAGCCACAGCACCTTGGGGAACAGCAGTTCGGCGATGGCCCGGAACCCACGCAGGTCGTGCAGCCGGGCCAGCCGGGGCAGGCAGACGGGCCGGGCGCTGAGTCGACCCAGCTCGTTCCGCCCGGGTCGCAGCCGCCGCCCGCCATCCCGTACGCGCCCCCGCCGAGCGCGGCCGACAACCCCGCGGCGATGAGCCCGCAGGGCGGCTTCGGTCAGCCGCAGCAGCCTGCTCCCTTCGGCCAGCAGCCGGGTGGGTTCGGGCAGCCGCCGCAGCAGCCCGGCGGTTTCGGCGGTCCGCCGCCGGGGCAGCCCGGTGGGTTCGACCCGCAGGCGCAGGGTGGTTTCGGTGGCCCGCCGCCGGGCCCCTTCGGCGCTCCGCCGCCCGGTTTCGGTGGCGTGCCCGCCGGTGGCGGCGGCAACCCGATGTTCGGCTGGATCGCCGGCGGTGTCGCGGCGCTCGTCAGCCTCATCGGGTTGCTCTTCGCGTTCATCGACATGGGCGACATCAGCGAGTTCGCGGATGTCATGGACTCCGCGCCGGACAGCGTCGATGTCGACGCCATTCTGGCGGAGGCGGGTATCGCCTCGCCCGGCACGCTGATGTTCTACATCATCTTCATCCTGATCGGTGCCGCCGTTGGACTCGCGGGCGGCGTGCTGCTCGCGCTGGCGGGCAGGCTCGGCGCGACCGTCAAGAAGCTCGCGCCCATCGTGCTCGCGGCCGGTGGTGCGGTGCTGCTCGTGTTCGCGATCCTGCTGATCAGCGGCACGACGGTGTCCGATGAGATGGCGTCGCAGATGGGCGGCCAGTCCCTTGGTACGCCCACCCTCTACCTGATCTTCGGCATCCTCGTCGTGGCGATCGGTGTACTCGGCCTGATTCCGGCGACGAAGCAGTACGTCGGTCTCGGTGGTGGGCCCAGCGCCCCGGGTGGCTTCGGTCAGCCCGGTGGGTTCGGCCCGCCGCCCGGTGGCTTCGGCCCGCCGAGCCAGCCGGGTGGGTTCGCCCAGCCGGGGCAACCTGGTGCCTTCGGTCAGCCCGGTGGCCCCAACCCGTCCAGCGGCGGGTTCCCGCAGCCGGGCCAGCCCGGTGGCTTTGGTCAGCCGGGTCAACCGCCGCAGCAGCCGGGCGGCTTCGGCGGTCCGCCGCCGGGCCAGCCTGGTGGGTTCGGTCAGCCCGGTGGTTACGGGCAACCCGGCCAGCCGCCGCAGCAGTGGTGACCAGCTGAGCTGACGTCATGCCCCCGGTCCGCGGACCGGGGGCATGACTGTTTTCGGGCCAGGCATGCCCTGGCTCGCTGATCGCGGGCCCGGCCGTAGGCTGGGGCCATGGTTCACGATCCCGCCAGTCTCGGTTTCGAGACGCGCGCCATCCATGCCGGCCAGGAGCCGGACCCGCGAACCGGCTCGGTCATCGTGCCGATCTATCAGACGTCGACCTATGCGCAGGACGGCGTCGGCGGTACCCGCGACGGCGACTACGAGTACTCGCGCACCGCCAACCCGACGCGCACCGCGCTCGAGCAGGCGCTCGCCGCGCTGGAGGGCGGCCGGCATGCACTCGCGTTCGGCTCGGGGATGGCGGCCACCGATGCCGTGCTGCGTACGATGCTGCGCCCCGGCGACCACCTGGTGCTCGGCAACGACGTCTACGGCGGCACGTTCCGCCTGATCGACAAGGTGCTCGCCCACTGGGGCGTCAGCTACAGCGTCGCGCATCTGTCCAATGTGGATGAAGTCAGGGCGGCGCTGCGGCCGGAGACCAAGCTCGTCTGGTGCGAGTCGCCGACCAACCCGCTGCTCGGTATCGCCGACATCGCCGTGCTCGCCGAGGTCGCCCACGTGGGCGGTGCCCGCCTGGTGGTGGACAACACCTTTGCGACGCCGTACCTGCAGACACCGCTCGAACTCGGTGCGGATGTCGTGGTGCATTCGACGACGAAGTACCTCGGTGGGCACTCCGACGTCGTCGGCGGTGCCGTGGTGACCAACTCCGGTGAGCTGCGCGAGGAGCTGTTCTTCCTGCGTAACTCGGCCGGCGCTGTGCCGGGTGCCTTCGACGCCTGGCTCACCCTGCGAGGGCTGAAGACGCTGGCGGTCCGGATGGAGCGCCACTGCGACAACGCCGAGCGGATCGCGCAGGCGCTACTGGGGCACCCGAAGGTCAGCCGCGTGTACTACCCCGGCCTCGGCGAGCACCCCGGCCACGACGTCGCGGCGAAGCAGATGCGCCGCTTCGGCGGCATGGTCTCGTTCACCCACGCCGAAGGCGAGCAGGCGGCACTCGACATGGCGGCGCGCACGGAGCTGTTCATCCTCGCCGAGTCGCTCGGTGGCGTCGAGTCGCTGATCGAGCACCCCGGCCGCATGACGCACGCCAGCGTTGCCGGTTCGCTGCTGCAGGTTCCCGCCGAGCTGGTGCGGCTGTCGGTGGGCATCGAGGACGCGAGCGACCTGGTGGCGGACCTGACCCGCGCGCTGCGCTGAGTGCAGGTGCGCGCTACTGCTGGTAGTTGCTGCTCGGTCCGGTGCCGCTTGCCGCGGAGGGGTTCTGACCAGTGCCCTTCTGCGGCAGGTGGTTCCCGTCGACGCAGCCGCCGACGAGTTCGATGTGGTTGTCGTGCCTGACGTACTGGCCCGGCTCGACACAGCCGGCCTGGCCGACGGTGTAGACCGCGGCGCCGGTGAGCGCAAGCGCCGACGTGATGCCCGCGAGCAGTGGCAGGACACCGGTGGAGCGTGCGCTCCGCGATGCCGTCCCCCGTGCCATGCTGTCTCCACTCTGTGGTGCCGATACGGGCACCAGACTACCCAATGGTGACGAACGGCATGCACGTAACCGTACGGTGATGTCATTCGAAGGGAACGATCTGCGGCTATGCAACTGGTGAGCCTGGAACGGATCCAGCAGGCGCGCACCCTGCTCGAGGGTGTGGTGCGCAGGACGCCGATGGAGCATGCCCGCGATCTGGAGCGGCTACACGGCGGTCCCGTTCACCTCAAATGCGAGAACCTGCAGCGGACGGGTTCGTTCAAGATTCGCGGTGCCTACACGCGGATTCACGGGCTCAGCGAGGCCGAGCGCGCGCGAGGCGTGGTCGCGGCGAGTGCAGGCAACCATGCGCAGGGTGTTGCTCTGGCCGCCGCACTGCTGGGGATCAAGTCCACTGTGTTCATGCCGGAGCGGGCGCCGCTGCCGAAACTCGCCGCCACCCGTGGGTACGGCGCCGAGGTGCACCTGCACGGTGCGACGCTCGAGGAGGCGCTGGCCGAGGCGATCGCGTTCGCCGAGCGGACGGGGGCGGTGTTCATCCACCCCTTCGATCACGAGGACATCATCGCCGGCCAGGGCACGGTGGGCCTCGAGATCCTGGAACAGGTGCCCGACGTGGCGACCGTGCTGGTGTCGACGGGCGGTGGTGGTCTCGTCGGCGGGGTCGCGAGCGCCATCAAGGCGGTCAAGCCCGGGGTGCAGCTGGTCGGCGTGCAGGCCGAGGCGGCGGCCGCCTTCCCGGCCTCGCTCGCCGCGGGGAAGCCGGTGCGGCTGGCCAGCACACAGACGATGGCCGACGGTATCGCGGTGGGTCAGCCGGGTCCGCTCACGCTCGCCCATGTGTCGTCACTCGTGGATGAGGTGGTGACCGTGAGCGAGGAAGGGCTGTCCCGTGCCGTACTGCTCTGCCTGGAGCGGCGCAAGCTCGTGGTGGAGCCCGCCGGAGCGGCGACGGTGGCGGCGTTGCTGGAGCAGCAGGGGAGGTTCCCCACGCCGATCGTGGCGGTGTTGTCCGGTGGCAACGTCGATCCGCTGCTCCTGATGCAGATCATCCAGCACGGTATGACTGCGGCCGGGCGTTACCTGTACCTGCGGTTGTGCGTGCCCGACCAGCCGGGCTCGCTGGCCGGGGTGCTCACACGGGTGAGTGAACTCGGCGCGAACGTCATCGACATCGAGCATTCGCGGATCGCGGGCAGGCTGGCGATCGGCGAGGTGGAGATCGCACTGAAGTTGGAAACCCGCGGCCCAGCACACTGCGCCGAGGTGGCCGCCGAACTGGAACGCGCCGGCTACACAGTCATGTCGTAACGCCCCCAAGGCCACCATAGTTGCGCCCACCCGTCTCCCACCACCGCCCAAACGGAGACGCTTCGCGTCGCAGTGTTTGACAGCTGCAACCAAGGTGGCCTTGGGGGAGGTCTCTCACAGGTTGCCGCGGCGCGCCTGTTCCCGCTCGATGGCTTCGAAGAGGGCCTTGAAGTTGCCCTTCCCGAAGCCCAGTGAACCGTGCCGCTCGATGAGCTCGTAGAACACCGTGGGCCGGTCGCCGATCGGCTTGGTGAAGATCTGCAGTAGGTAGCCGTCCTCGTCGCGGTCGACGAGAATCCGGTGCTCCTTGAGCGTTTCGATCGGCACGCGCACCTGGCCGATCCGCGCCCGCAGCTCGGGATCGTCGTAGTACGAGTGCGGCGTGTCGAGGAACTCGACGCCCGCGGCGCGCATGGCCGACACCGTGGCGATGATGTCGTTCGTGGCGAGTGCGATGTGCTGGCAGCCGGCGCCGGCGTAGAACTCCAGGTATTCGTCGATCTGCGACTTCTTCTTCGCGATCGCAGGTTCGTTGAGCGGGAACTTCACCCGGTGGTTGCCGTTCGAGACGACCTTGCTCATCAGCGCCGAGTAGTCGGTGGCGATGTCGTCGCCGACGAACTCCGCCATGTTCACGAAGCCCATTACGCGGTGGTACCAGTCGACCCAGTAGTCCATCCTGCCGAGCTCGACGTTGCCAACGCAGTGGTCGATCGCCTGGAACAACCGCTTGGGCGCGCCGTTCTGGCGGTGGACGGTGCTCTCGCGCACCACGTAACCAGGCAGGTACGGGCCGGTGTATGCGGAGCGGTCGACCAGGGTGTGCCGCGTCTCGCCGTAGGTGGCGATGGCGGCGCGCCGCACGCTGCCGTGCTCGTCGGACACGTCGTGCGGCTCATCGAGGATCGTCGCGCCCTGCGCGCGGGCATGCGCAACGCATTTGTCCACATCGGACACTTCGAGTGCCAGGTCGGTCACGCCGTCGCCGTGCCGGCGGTGGTGGTCGAGCAGCGGCGAACCCGGCCGCACCCCGCCGTTGATCACGAACCGGGCGGAGCCGGACTTCAGCACGAACGATTTGTGATCGGCGTTGCCGGTCTCCGGGCCCGAGTAGGCGACGAGCTGCATGCCGAAGGCGTGCTGATAGAACCACGCCGTCTGCGTAGCATTTCCCGCCACGAACACGACCGCGTCCATCGCCTTGACCGGGAAGGGATCGGCCGAGGCGTCGTGGTCGACAAGACCGACCAACTGGCGCAGCTGGTCATAACTTACGTCGTCGAGCGCGGGATTCGTCATGCCCGAAGAATGCGCTGACCAGACATACTGGGCAAGAGACTCCATTTCTGCTGGACAATCTGTCTAGTTAAATGCAGTGTTAGCTGATCAAACTGGGCAATATGCGCAGGAAGGGTTGAGTTATGGCGGGAGACATGCTGGACGCACTCGACGCGCGGCTGTTGCTGCTGCTCACCGACACGCCGCGGCTGGGCGTGCTGGAATGCGCCCGCCGGCTCGGGGTCGCGCGCGGCACCGTGCAGGCGCGGCTCGACAGGCTGGCCGCCAATGGAGTGCTCACCGGATTCCCGCCAGAGCTCGACCTCGCCGCGATGGGGTACGGGCTGACCGCGTTCGCGGTGCTGGAGATCGCGCAGGGCAGGCGCGCGGAGGTGGCTGCCGCGCTGGCGGCGATCGATGAGGTGTGTGAGGTACATGCGACGACCGGTCAGGGTGACCTTTTCGTGCGCATGGTCGCCCGGTCGAACGACGACCTGCAGCACGTGATCGACGAGGTGGTCGGCGTGCCGGGGGTCCGCCGCACCTCCACCTCGATCGCCCTGTCTACCCCGGTCCCACAACGAGTCCGCCCACTACTGGAACGCCTGGCCCGCAGCTAGCCCGCGAGTCCCCCGCTCAGGTGCGCGAGTCTCCCGCTCGGGCCCGCGAGTTGCCCGCTCCAGCCCGCGAGTTGCTCGTTCAGGCGACTTGGCCGAGGTACCGCGCGACCGAGCGCCGCACGATCGCCCCACCGCCGCCCCGAATGACGGCACCCCACCAGGCGCCGTAGATGTCGTCGAAGGCCAACCGTTCCAGCACCTCACCGGCGTGCCGGACGACGGCCGGACGTTCGGGAATGTAGTTCGGGTAGCTGTACATGAAGGCTACGAGCGCGCGGTTGGGCACCACCTGGACGATGTCGCCGCTGAACAGCGCGCCCTTGCCGTCGGCGCCGTCGCGCCAGTGCAGCACGGTGCCGCCGTCGAAGTGCACGCCGAGGTTGACCAGCGTGACGCCGTCGGCGAGCTCATGGGTCTGCCCGCTCCACAACCGGATCCGCTCGTGTGGCCTGCCGATCCACTGCTGGTCCTTCTCGTGCAGGTAGATCGGTACGTCGAAGGCTTCAGCCCACTCGACCATCGTCGTGTAGTAGTGCGGGTGGCTGATCGCGATGGCGGTCAGCCCACCGAGCTCGGTGACCCGGCGGACCAGATCGGCGTCGAGGTAGGGAACGCAGTCCCACAGGATGTTTCCCGACTCGGCGGGAACGAGGAGCGCCCGCTGGCCGATGCCGATCGCGGGCTCCGAACCGATGCCCAGCACACCGGGTCCCTGCTCCTCGATGCGGATGGAGTAGTCGCCGGCGCGCAGCTCGGCGAGACTCGTCCAGCGCTGCCCTGAGGGCGGTACGTACTGGCGCTCGTCCTCACAGATGGGGCAGTCCGGCCTGGCTGCCGAGTACTGCATGGCGCACGTGGCGCAAACGGGAAGATCGGCGGTCATTTCGCCACCATAGGTGTGTATGCGTGCCCAGTGGTGTTCCACGAACAGGGCCCCAGCCGGGCACGCATACCCGTACGGCCTCAGCCGCTGTACGGCACCGCCTTGACAAGCGTCACCTTCTGCGAGTTGCCGTTGGGCAGGCTGTACTCGCGGGTCTCGCCTTCCTTCGCGCCGAGCAGGGCCCTGCCCAGCGGCGAGTCAGGGGAGTAGGTCTCGAGCGGTCCCTCGCCGCCCTCCTCGCGCGTGGCGAGCAGGAAGTTCTCTTCGTCGTCGTCACCGTCGTACCGGACGGTCAGCACCATGCCGGGTTCGGCGATCCCGTCGTCTGCGGGTGCCTCGCCGACCTTCGCGGTGCGCAGCAACTCCTGCAGATGCCGGATGCGGGCCTCCTGCTGGCCCTGTTCCTCGCGGGCGGCGTGGTAGCCACCGTTCTCCTTGAGGTCGCCCTCTTCCCGGCTGTCGTTGATCTTCGCTGCGATGACCGGACGATTCTCGATCAGCTCGTCGAGCTCGTTCTTGAGCCTGTCATAGGCATCCTGGGTCAGCCAGGTCACCTTGCTGCCGCTCACGGTCACCATCTCCTCCTGGGGCCTGCCGAACTTGGGTATACAAGCCGGCCGCCACGTGTGTGTGGCTGGAATAAAGGAAAAACACGGCCCGCCTGGGGCCGTGCCGGTAGACGAGGGTAACACGTTAGGGCCGGTGAGTGCTGCTCACGTCCGCGCGAAGCGGACATTCGGCGCGCTATTCACCCCGTTGGCCGCTAGGCCCTTGACAAGTATTCAGGGACATTATACGAGCAGCCGTACACATCTGCGGTAACGGGCTCGGTGATACTGCGAACCACGGTCGAGAGTCGCTGCGCGCCAGGTGCGATGTATATCTCTTTGCGGCCGCTTTCAGCGCCCGAGATGTCACGCACGCGTACGATGCACACCCCTGGTCGCTGCGCGTCATCGCGCAGAACGTCGATCGTGACCTCCATGGCGTTGCCCGGCTGCTCGGCGAACCCGACCCGTTGCGCCTCGATGGGCGCACTGCCGAAGTTGCTGTACCCGACATAGGCCACGACCCCACCCGCGACCAGCGCCAACGCACCGACGATCCACATCCGCGCCTTACCCGGCCTGCGTGGACTCGGGCGGGCCGAGCCGTAGCGGCCGGCCGGCAGCGGCTTGCGGCCGGTGCCCGCCTGCGGCGCGTACTGTCCGGTGCTCAAACCGGGCCTCCCGATCGGTCTTGTCGGTGCGGTGAGGAAGATGGACCACGTGCTCCGCGTTATGAGTATCCGCGGAGTCCGACTCATCAGGACAACGGGGTCCGCGAGACAGCGTAGGTGGCGAGAGGGGCCTAGTCGGTCATGGTGGGATCTGACGGAGCAACGGTGACCGGGCAAGGCGGGGCACTCCGGCTGATGGCGGTGCACGCCCACCCCGACGACGAGTCGAGCAAGGGTGCCGCGACGATGGCGCGTTACGTGGCCGAGGGCTACGACGTCATGGTCGTCACCTGCACCGGCGGCGAGGCGGGCAGCGTGCTCAACCCGGCGATGGACCGGCCGGAGGTGCACGCCAACATGACCGAGCTGCGCCGGGAGGAGATGGCTCGCGCCGCCAAGATTCTCGGCGTGCAGCATCGCTGGCTCGGTTTCATCGACTCGGGCCTGCCCGAGGGCGAGCCGATGCCGCCGTTGCCGGAGGGATGCTTCGCGACGGTACCGATCGAGCAGCCCACCGAGGCGCTCGTGCGGGTCATCCGCGAGTTCAAACCGCACGTCGTCATCACCTATGACGAGAACGGTGGGTACCCGCACCCCGACCACATCCGCTGCCACGAGATCTCGGTCGCTGCCTACGATGCCGCGCCGGACCCGCAGCGCTGGCCGGATGCCGGCGAGCCATGGCAGCCGCTGAAGCTGTACTACTCGCACGGCTTCTCGCGGGCCAAGATCACCGCGTTCCACGAGGCGCTCGTCGCGCGTGGCCTCGACTCCCCGTACGACGAGTGGCTCGATCGATGGGACCCGGACAAGGCGGATGTCATCGAGCGGGTCACGACGCGGGTCCGTTGCGACGACTACTTCGAGGTCCGTGACGAGGCGCTCAAGGCGCACGCCACCCAGATCGACCCGGAAAGCCGGTGGTTCGCTCTCCCGCTGGACCTTCAGCGGGAGGTGTGGCCGACCGAGGAGTACGAGCTCGTACGCTCGATTGTGGACAGCACGCTTCCGGAGGACGATCTGTTCGCAGGGGTGCGAGAGAAGGTGACCACATGACGCTTCCGGCCTTCGCGGCCGTGCCGATGATGACCGGTGCCGCCTTCCTGGCGCAACAGCCGGGCACCGGTGACAACGGCGGCCAGGGCGAGGACTTCGGCAAGTCCTCCCCGGTCGGCTTCCTGCTCCTGCTGCTCTTCTTCATCGCTGTCGTCTTCCTGATTCGCTCGATGACCAAGCACCTCAAGCGGGTACCGGCGACCTTCGACGAAACCGAGCAGCCAGAGCAGCAGGAGACCTCGGCGGACGACGAGTCCGCGGGCAAGGTCGACGCGACCGCGAGTGAGTCGACGAGGACCGAGCGCACCTGAGCCCGGCGTGCGACCCTGGAGGCATGTCCAACCGTCTGGCGACAGCGACAAGCCCCTACCTGCTGCAGCACGCCGACAACCCGGTGGACTGGTGGCCGTGGTGTGCCGAGGCGCTCGCCGAGGCGAAACGGCGCGACGTGCCCGTTCTGCTCTCGATCGGCTACGCGGCATGCCACTGGTGTCACGTGATGGCGCACGAGTCGTTCGAGCACGACGAGACCGCCTCGCTGATGAACGCCAACTTCGTCAACATCAAGGTGGACCGCGAGGAGCGGCCTGACATCGACGCCGTCTACATGACGGCGACGCAGGCGATGACCGGCCACGGCGGATGGCCGATGACGTGCTTCCTCACCCCGGACGGCGAGCCTTTCCACTGCGGCACCTACTACCCGCCTGTGCCCGGTCACGGGATGCCCTCGTTCACGCAGCTGCTCACCGCTGTGACGCAGGCCTGGGCGGAGCGCCCGGACGAGCTGAAGGACGGCGCGAGCAAGATCGTCAGTCATATCGCGCAGCAGACCGCGCCACTGCGGGAACATGCGGTGGACGAGCAGACGATCAGGGTGGCGGTGTCCACGCTGCGGCACGACATGGACCCGGGGCACGGTGGTTTCGGCGGCGCGCCCAAGTTCCCGCCGTCAATGGTGCTGGAGTTCCTGTTGCGCCATTACGAGCGCACCGGCTCGCCGGAAGCTCTGTCCATTGTGGAGCTTACGGCGGAGGGAATGGCGCGAGGTGGCATCTACGATCAGCTCGCGGGTGGCTTCGCACGGTATTCGGTGGATGCGGCCTGGGTGGTGCCACACTTCGAAAAGATGCTCTACGACAACGCGTTGCTCTTGCGGTGCTACGCGCACCTGGCGCGACGCACGGGATCGGCGCTGGCCGCCCGTGTCGCCGGGGAGACCGCGGACTTCCTGCTGCGGGACCTGCGCACGCCGGAGGGCGGCTTCGCGGCCTCGCTCGACGCCGACACCGACGGTGTCGAGGGGCTGACCTATGTGTGGACGCCGCAGCAACTGACCGAGGTGTTCGGTGCCGAGGAAGGGCAGTGGGCCGCCGAGCTGTTCCAGGTGACGGCGGAGGGCACGTTCGAGCACGGCATGTCGACCTTGCAGCTACCGCGTGACCCTGACGATGAGGCCCGGTGGGCTCGGGTGCGCTCGGCGCTGTTGGCGGCGCGGGCGGAACGCCCGCAGCCCACACGCGATGACAAGGTGATCGCGGCGTGGAACGGGCTCGCCATCACCGCGCTCGCCGAGGCCGGCGTCGCGCTGGAGTGCCCGGAGTGGGTCGAGGCAGCCGTGGCGGCGGCGAACCTGTTGCTGGACAAGCACTTCATCGAGGGCAGGTTGCGCCGTAGCTCGCGCGGCGGCGTGGTGGGCGAGGCGGCAGGCGTACTCGAGGATTACGCCTGCCTTGCCGACGGGCTGCTCGCGCTGCACCAGGCGACCGGCGAGCCGGCATGGCTGGCGGAAGCCGGCGCGCTCCTCGACGTCGCTCTCGAACGGTTCGCCGCTGAAGCCCCCGGAGCTTTCCACGACACCGCCGATGATGCCGAGGCGTTGGTGCACAGGCCATCGGACCCCACCGACAACGCGACCCCGGCGGGTGCCTCCGCGCTGGCGAGCGCACTGCTGACGGCGTCGGCGCTGGCCGGCCACGAACAGGCGAGCAGGTACCGCTCAGCGTGCGAACAAGCTGTGCGCCGCGCCGGCGCGCTCGCAGCGCAGGCGCCTCGGTTCGCCGGCAACTGGTTGACCGTAGCCGAGGCGCTGCTGGCAGGTCCGGTACAGGTCGCCGTGGTCGGGCAGGACGCGGCGGCTCGTGCGGAGCTGCTGGTGGAGGCGGCGCGGCAGGTGCACGGCGGCGGCGTCGTACTAGGCGGGCCGCCCGAGGCCAAAGGGGTTCCGTTGCTGGCGGACCGCCCGCTGGTCGATGATGCTCCGGCCGCCTATGTCTGCCGTGGTTACGTGTGTGAGCGCCCGGTCACGACGGTGGACGACCTCGCACTGGTGCTGGCCGCGGACTGACTTTCCGCCCTTGGTGAACACCCCATATCGCATTGGTCTTTCGGCGTACCTTCTGTAGTGATGTAATCGTGTAATCAAGCCGAGGAGGCACCGATGCGACAAGGATGGCGCGGTCGGGGCGGTTGGCAGCAGGCCGAGGTTCCCGATACAAGCGACGCGGCGGCCTGGTTCAGTGGGCGGCTGCCCGAGGACTGGTTCGCCGGGGAGCCCGAGATCACGGTCGACCGCGAGGAGATCATCGTCGTCGGCGAGTTGCCACCGTTGACCGCCGAATACTCTGACGACGCCGCCAAGGCGGCCGCGGAGTCGGGCCGGATCAGCCGCTTCCGCGAGGACACCAGGGACAACCGCATCGAGATCGCGCGGCAGGCCGAGCACCGGTACCGCCGCAAGGTCGCGTGGGGAGCGCGGATCGGTGATACGCGCGAGCTGTTCACCACGATCTCGGTACCCGTGATGACCAGGCTGCGGCAGCCGGAACGGCGCGTACTCGACACGCTGGTGGACGCAGGCGTGGCCCGCTCGCGCTCGGAAGCCCTTGCCTGGGCGGTGAAACTGGTAGGCGAGCACGCGGACTCGTGGCTAGCCGAACTGCGCACGGCGATGTCTACAGTGGACGACCTGCGGGCGCAAGGCCCCAACCTGGCCTGACGTTGAGCCGCGTGGACAGGTGACGGAGTTGATCGCCTCGCCGAAGAGCGCTCAGGCGTACATGACCAGCCAGATCGCGATGTAGTGCGAGATCGCGGGATCTTGATGACTGGCGCTTTCGTATCAAGAGGTCCTCTGAGCTGTGAGTTTGATGCTCGACAGTTCTCGGGGCTCTCGCTGCTGTCTGACGTGTTACGGCCTGCTGTTTTGCCATCGTTTTGCGGGGAAAAGCGTTGAGATGATCTTGTCTCGAACCGGGAGTGATCTCCTCGTAATGACGGTTTCTTACTGACCAGTATCGACCAGGCAGACTGCCCTCGCGTGCCACGGTGATCCGCCACAGGATGTATGCTTTGTTCGGAACAAACCGAACACGCAGAGCTTCATTCGAGAGGGTAGCCATGGTCACCAAACCGCTGGTCGTCGCGATCACTGGGGCCAACTCGGGTATCGGACTACGCGCCGCCGAACGGCTTGCCGTCGAGGGACACCAGGTCTATGCGATCTGTCGGTCGCCTGACAGGGGCCAAGCCGCTCTAGCCCGCATCAACAGCCGCGCTCGGACACCGGCACGGCTCGTGCTCGCCGACCTGAGCGAGGCCGCTTCGATCGAGTCGGCCGTGACCTGCATCCGCGGCGAAACGGACCACCTTGACGTCCTGATTAACAACGCCGCCGTGTTCGACCAGACGGTGCGTACCCCCCAGTTCACCTCCGCCGGGCACGAGCTGTTCTGGGCCACCAACCACCTGGGGCCGTTCCAGGTCACGGCCGGGCTAAGTCACCTGCTTGCGAGCGCGCCACGGCCCAGGCTCATCTCTGTGGCCAGCAAAGGCTTGGTCTCCATGCCGCGGATCAAGATCCGTTTCGACGCACTTGACAGTGCGAGCTGGTACAGCGCGACCAAGGCCTACTACCACGCCAAACTCGCCCAGATCATGATGAGCTACCACCTTGCGTTACGTGCCATCGGAAAACTCGACGTCGCCTGCATCCGGGTACCTGCCGTCCGGTTGGATGCCGACCGCGTCGACGCGCTGCCCCGATTGCTGCGCCTGGTGTACGCCCCGAAGAACCGGCTGGCGGCACCACCCGAGCGGCTGGCCGACACCTATGTCTCCATCGCCACAAGGGAGACCACCTGGACCGAACACGTGACCGCGGCAGGCGACCCGCGCGTCGAACTCCGAGGCATCTACGTTGACGAGAATGAACACCCCGTTACCGCGCCGGCGTTCGCCTACGACGCGCAAGCCCGCGCGCGCCTGTGGGGCCTCTCACAACAAGCCACCGGCAATCCGGATTGGCCCTGGTGAACGACGATGAACACCATGGCCGCCCGGCAACAGTTCATCGAAGACGCCGGGATGTTCTTCGAGCGGCTCGGCCTGAGTCGGACCTCGGGTCGAGTGCTCGGCTGGCTGCTCATCAGCCCGGATGGCTCAGCCGACGCGCCCGACCTCTGCACCGAACTCGCCACCGCCAAGAGCAGCATGAGCGTGGCATTACGGCAACTGGACGCCGCCGGACTGATCGAGCGCTACCGGCTGCCTCGCCAACGCCGGGAGCGCTACAGGCTGACTGACGACGTCTTCGGCCGCGCCTTCCGCGCCAAAATGGCCGAACTCGACGCTTTCAACGACTTGGTGAATCAGGCGCTGCGCGTGGTCGGCAACGACGTCGCGCCCCGAGAACGACTTCGAGTTATGTCCGAGATGTACGGATTCATGGCACGCGAGTTCCCTAAACTGCTGGACCGCTGGGACCAGGAGAAACGGGCCCGATTGTCGCCCGGTCCCTAGCAAAACGCACTGCTGGACACCTGCGCGCGGCGCTGGGGGGATCGATCCCACACGGAGTCATCCGGCAGGTCACGGACGCGACTTTGCGCCAAGGTTGGTGGCCCAACCATGACCAGCTCATCTACGGCGGCGACCACCTCCCGGTCTGGGACAGCGATCCTTTGTGGACCTCGACACCCGGAAACTGCTGACCGAGTGGGGTGAGGCAGTGGAGGCGGTCGACCGACCCGCGCACGTGGTGGCCTTTGGGCGGCAGGTCCACTCCAAAGGCATCCTCGGAGGCTCCGAGGAAGCCGGGCGTTGCACCGGTGTTCGTCGACAGTGAAGAGTCGATCAAGGCGCTGTCCTGCTACCTCGGGCACTCCGACCCCGGCTTCTCGCTGCGGGTCATAAACACCTGCTGCCGAGTAGCCACGAGTGGACATGGAGCGCGGTCGACGCGTTCTTCGAGCGGGCTCGCGACGTGCAGGAAGGGCCAGGCTGTGACCAAGCAGTATGACGGCCTGGGCAAGATTCAGAAAAGGTAAACGCCTGCTAGGCGTACATGACCAGCCAGATTGCGATGTAGTGCGAGATCGCGGCCAGCACCGTGCACGCGTGGAAGAACTCGTGGTACCCGAAGGTGCGGGGCCAGAAGTCCGGCCAGCGGGTGGCGTAGAAGATCGAGCCCACCGTGTAGAAGAAGCCGCCGACGAGCAGCAGCACCAGCGCCGCGACCCCGCCCGTGTTCGCCAGCTCGGGCAGGACGAAGACGGCCACCCAGCCGAGAGCGATGTAGATCGGCACGCCCAGCCAGCGTGGTGCCTGCGGCCAGAGCATCTTCAGCGCGACGCCGGCTAGCGCGCCGGTCCACACGACCGCGAGCACGATGTAGCCCGTGGGCTGCGTCATCGCGAGCAGGGTGAACGGCGTGTAGGTGCCCGCGATGAACAGGAAGATCATCGAGTGGTCCGCACGTTTCATCCACGCGTAGGCACGCGGGCTCCAGATACGGCGGTGGTAGAGGGCGCTGACGCCGAAGACGCCGAGCACGGTAGCGCCGTACACCGACGTCGCGGACGCCGCGACGCCGGAGACCGTCGAGGCGGCCAGCGCGATCAGGGTGGCGCCGGCCGCGATCGCGCCGAAGAAGCTCCAGAAATGGATGTGCCCCCGCAGCCGGGGACGGTTGAGCGCGGCTGACGGGTCGTGGCGGTTCTCGGTCCCAAGGCTCACGGAAGCCAGGTTACGGAACCGTAGGTTTGCTCGCATCCGTCAGCCGGGGAGCGCTGCGAACATCACGTCGCCCCACGGCGTACGCTGCTCTGACGTGAGTCTTCGCTCGTTCCTCTCCGACGTCGTCTACAGCGTCTACGCCTGGCGCCTGATCCAGCAGGCAGGCGGGCGGCATCCACGTCACATCGGGGTGATCCTCGACGGTAACCGGCGCTGGGCCCGCGAAGCGGGGTTCACCGACGTCAACGGCGGGCACCGAGTGGGGGCCAAGAAGATCGCCGACTTCCTCGGTTGGTGCCGCGAAGCCGAGGTCGAGGTGGTCACCCTCTGGCTACTGTCAACGGAGAACCTTCGCAGCCGGTCCAACGACGAGGTCGCGGCACTGCTGGAGATCATTCCGGATGTCGTCGACGAGCTCGCCCGGCCGGGTAACCCATGGCGGCTGTCCATTGTCGGTGCGCTCGACATGCTGCCGACCGACGTCGCCGCCCGCCTCACCGCCGCTACGCAGCGTACTGCCGGCCGTCATGGCATGGTCGTCAATGTGGCCGTTGGCTACGGCGGCAGGCAGGAGATCGCCGACGCGGTCCGCAAGCTGCTGAAACAGCAGGCCGACGAGGGGACCACAATCCATGAGCTGGCCAAGATCCTGGACGTGGATCATATTTCGGAGCATTTGTACACGTCGGGCCAGCCCGATCCGGACCTGATTATTCGCACTTCCGGTGAGCAGCGCTTGTCCGGTTTTCTGCTGTGGCAATCGGCGCATTCCGAATTCTGGTTCACCGAAGCCTACTGGCCGGCATTTCGCCGGGTCGACTTCCTGCGCGCGCTCCGCGACTACGCCGTCCGGCACCGCCGCTACGGCGCCTGACCCCGAACACGACTGTGGCCCGCGAGCAGTGCTCGCGGGCCACAGTCATACGCTGTCGTGCGATCAGTCGCCAGTCGGGCTGAGGATCAGCGCCGGGGTGCGAGCAATACCCGCGTAGGCGCCCGCGACCAGCGAGGCGGCGCCGTAGCCGAGAGCCGCACCACCCTCGATGAACGTGTAGTACGCGTCGGAGAACGTGATGCCGTCGACGGCCGACACGGGGGCCTCGGAGGCAGCAGGGGCAGCGAACGCGGTGCCGCCGACCATCAGCAACGCCGCAGTGGTGGCGGTCACAAAACCAGCCTTCTTCAGCACTTCGCACACACTCCTAGTTCGAATTTCGAAGCTGGACTCACCGCATACACCGGGTGCGTCCGGGGAAGAATTTACGTCACCCGGCCTAGTTCCGTTACTCCATTTACACCATTGTGTGAGTTCCACCTGTGGGTGAACCACTCGTTGGCATGGGAAATCTGAAGTCTGACTTGCGGGGGAATTCGCCTTGCTATAGAGCGGAGCGTGTTCGTCATGCGTGAGGAAAACGGTGCACGTTATGGTGAAACACCAGTCTTACGAGCTGTTTACCGGGCATGAAGGCGCTACCGAGAGTAGTCTTTCGCGGCATTGTGTGACGGGCCACCGACGGTGAGATGACGAATCGGCGAATCACCTGGCTGGCTGCCTGCATCACGTCGCTCACGCAGGTAGCTTCCGAAGTGACGGTCCGCGAACCGATGTGGATCGTCGCGGGAGGCCCTGGTCGTGGCAGTGCTGAAGTGGACGGCGAAGCCGTTCGGGAACGCACGAGGGGGCCGGCACCGGGCCCTCATGGCCGCATGAGCTGACGCCTCGGCGTCAGGGAGAGCGACCAGCCAGGGCAGTGCCCGGCCCAGCGAGTGCGGGCGTGGTGTCAACGCCCACGAGGGAGATGCCGTCGTGACTGCGCAGCGTTTGCCCCGGAAGGCCTCCGGCCACTCAACGACCAGTGCTTTCGGCACTGAGGGATTCTCCGGTTCACCCGGTTCACAGCGCCGCACCTACGTGCTCGACACGTCCGTGCTGCTGTCCGATCCCTGGGCGATCACCAGGTTCGCCGAGCATTCGGTGGTCCTGCCGCTCGTCGTCATCAGTGAGCTGGAAGCAAAACGGCACCACCCGGAACTCGGCTGGTTCGCGAGAGAGGCTCTTCGCCTGCTCGACGATCTGCGGCGTGCGCATGGCCGCCTCGACGCCCCCGTGCCGATCGGTGACGAGGGCGGAACCGTGCACGTCGAGCTCAACCATTCGGACCCGACAGTGCTGCCGCCAGGGTTCCGCACCGACTCCAATGATCACCGGATCCTCGCCTGTGCCCTCAACCTGGCCACCGAGCTCACGGCGGTGACGCTGGTGACCAAGGACATCCCGCTCCGGGTGAAGGCCGGCGCGGTGGGTCTGGACGCCGACGAGTACCGGGCGCAGGACGTGACACCGTCCGGCTGGACCGGCACGGCGGACCTGGACGTGCCCCAGGAAGCCATCGATGCGCTGTTCTCCGAGAACGTGGTCGACCTGGGTGACTACGGTGTTCCCGAGGCCGCCGAGCTGCCGTGCCACACCGGGTTGCGCCTGCTCGCCGGCACCACAAGCGCACTCGCCAGGGTCACACCCGACAAGCAGGTGCGGCTCGTGCGGGGTGACCGGGAGGCCTTCGGCCTGCACGGGCGTTCCGCCGAGCAGCGGGTCGCACTCGACCTGCTGCTCGATCCCGACATCGGGATCGTGTCACTGGGCGGCAGGGCCGGCACTGGCAAGTCCGCGCTCGCCCTGTGCGCAGGCCTCGAATCGGTGATGGAACGGCGCCTGCACCGCAAGGTCGTTGTCTTCCGCCCGGTGTACGCGGTCGGTGGCCAGGACCTCGGCTACCTGCCCGGCTCCGAGAGCGAGAAGATGCAGCCATGGGCGCAGGCCGTGTTCGACACCCTCGGTGCGCTGGTCAGCCAGGAGGTGCTCGACGAGGTCTTCGACCGCGGCATGCTCGAGGTCATGCCCCTGACGCACATCCGTGGCCGCTCGCTGCACGACGCCTTCGTCATCGTGGACGAGGCGCAGTCGCTCGAGCGCAACGTGCTGCTGACGGTGTTGTCCCGGCTCGGCACCGCGTCGCGGGTCGTGCTGACCCATGACGTGGCGCAGCGGGACAACCTGCGGGTCGGCAGGCATGACGGCGTCTCGGCGGTGATCGAGAAGCTCAAGGGGCACCCGCTGTTCGCGCACGTGACGCTCACGCGTTCCGAGCGCTCGCCGATCGCGGCACTGGTCACCGAGATGCTGGAGCACCACGGCTGAGCGAGTCGCCGGGGGCCGTCACCAGCCGGCAGGCAGGGGGCGGCCCTCGGCGAAGCCGGCGGCCGACTGCACACCGAGCACCGCCCGCTCATGGAACTCCGCAAGGCTGCTCGCACCCGCGTAGGTGCACGCCGAGCGCACGCCCGCGGTGATCGAGTCGAGCAGGTCCTCCACACCGGGACGGGCCGGGTCGAGCGCCATGCGCGAGGAGGAGATGCCCTCCTCGAACAGTGCCTTACGAGCGCGCTCGTACCCGTTGTCGGTACGTGTCCTGGCGCCGACGGCCCGCTTGGACGCCATGCCGAAGGACTCCTTGTACGGCCTGCCGTGCTCGTCGTAACGCAGGTCGCCGGGTGATTCGTGGGTGCCGGCGAACCACGAGCCGACCATCGCCGCCGACGCGCCGGCCGCCAGCGCGAGCGCGACGTCCCGCGGGTGCCGGACACCGCCGTCGGCCCAGACATGCTTGCCGAGTGCACGCGCGGCCTCGGCGCAGTCGAGTACCGCCGAGAACTGCGGACGGCCGACGCCGGTCATCATCCGCGTCGTGCACATGGCGCCAGGGCCGACACCGACCTTCACCACATCGGCACCGGCCTCGATGAGGTCGCGGGTACCCGCCGCCGTCACCACGTTGCCCGCCACGACCGGCACCCCCGGCGACACCGACCGCACGGCCTTGAGCGCGGTCAGCATCTTCTCCTG
Source organism: Saccharomonospora sp. NPDC046836 (assembly GCF_040645195.1). Lineage (NCBI taxonomy): Bacteria > Bacillati > Actinomycetota > Actinomycetes > Pseudonocardiales > Pseudonocardiaceae > Saccharomonospora > Saccharomonospora sp. NPDC046836. The sequence continues at coordinate 64,567 of NZ_JBEYXW010000025.1, read as the reverse complement.
GTGCCCGTGTGCGGTGTCGACGACCAGCACGTCGACGCCCGCGGCCAGCACGGCCTCCGCCTTGGCCGCGACGTCACCGTTCACCCCGATGGCCGCGGCCACCCGCAGCCTGCCCTGCGCGTCGGTGGCCGGGCGGTAGATGCCCGCCCTCAGCGCGCCGACCTGCGTCAGCACGCCCGCGAGCCGGCCATTGCCGTCGATCCCCAGCGCCAGCCGCCCGCCGTGGTCGTGCAGCTGCTCGAACACCTGGCGTGGCGGCGTGTCCAGCGGGCAGGTGAGCACGGCGTTGTCGACCACCTCGCCGAGCCGGGCGAACCGGTCCACGCCGCTGCAGGCGACCTCGTCGACGATTCCGACCGGGCGGCCATCGACGTCGACCACCACCACGGCGCCGTGCGCGCGCTTGCCGACCAGGTTGAGCGCGTCGGCGACGGCGTCACCGGGGGTGAGCACGAGCGGGGTGTCCCACACCGTGTGCCGTTGCTTGACCCAGGTGGTGATGTCTGCGACGGCGGCCGGGTCGACGTCCTGGGGCAACACGACGAGCCCGCCGCGGCGGGCCACGGTCTCCGCCATCCGCCTGCCCGCGACGGCGGTCATGTTGGCGACGACGACCGGAATGGTGGTACCGGTGCCGTCCACGGTCGACAGGTCGACGTCGAAGCGCGACTCGACCGCTGAACGGTTCGGGAGCAGGAAGACGTCGTCGTAGGTCAGGTCGTGAGCGGGCCGGTGGCCATCCAGAAACTGCACGAGACCTCAGCCTACGTGCTCAGTGCCTGCAACGCCGAGCAGGCCGGAGACCTCAGGGCTTTTCCCAGCCCTGCGAGCCCGCCTTCTCGGCGCCGATCGTCGTGTGCTCCCCATGGCCGGTGTGCACGACGGTCTCGGCGGGCAGCGCGAAGAGCCGCTCGGTGATGGAGCCCACGATCGTCGGGTAGTCCGAGTACGAGCGGCCGGTGGCGCCGGGACCGCCGTGGAACAGCGTGTCGCCGGTGAACACCACGCCCAGGTCGGGGGCGTAGAGGCAGACCGCGCCCGGCGCGTGGCCAGGGGTGTGCATGACCTGCAGGTCCGTGCCGGCGACCGTGAGCCTCTGGCCGTCGGCCAGCTCCCGGTCAGGGGTCCGGTCGGGGTGGGTCAGGCCCCACAGCACGCGGTCGTCGGGGTGCAGCAGGATCGGCGCGCCGGTCAGCCGGGCCAGCTCGGGGGCCGCGTTGACGTGGTCGTTGTGCGCATGTGTGCACACAATCGCCTTGACCGTGCGCCCGCCGACCGCCTCGGCGATCCGGGTCGCGTCGTGCGCCGCGTCGATGACGATCACCTCGGAGTCGTCGCCGACGATCCAGACGTTGTTGTCGACGTCCCAGCTACCGCCGTCCAGCTGGAACACCCCGGAGGTCACCACGTTCTGCACAGTCGCTGCCATAACTGGAAACCCTAGCCGTTCACGGGGCGCAACATGGCGCGCACCGCGTCGATGCTGTCGGCATCAGCCGGCTCCTTGTCCGGGCGGTAGCGCAGCACACGTGCGAACCGCAATGCCACACCACCGGGGTAGCGCGGGCTGGTCTGCACGCCGTCGAGCTCGATCTCGACGACGAGCTCCGGCCGCACATATACCGTCCAGTCGTCACGGCGGGTCGCGAGCTGCGGCAGGTGCTCGGTCTGCCAGGCCAGCAGTGTGTCGGTCAGACCCTTGAACGTCTTGCCGACCATGATCGGCGGCCCGCCGTCCGGATCGCGTGCGCCGAGGTGCAGGTTCGACAGGAAGCCGGTGCGCCTGCCGTGCCCCCATTCGGCCGCGAGCACCACCAGGTCGAGCGTGTGCGCGGGTTTCACCTTCAGCCATGACCGGCCCCGCCGTCCCGCCGCGTAGGGCGAGTCGAGGTCCTTGATCATTACGCCTTCGTGCCCGGCGGCGAGTGAGCCGGCCAGCAGTGCGGCGGGGTCGGCCGGCTCGCTCTCGCCGGGGATCATGTGCTCGCCCGCGACCTCGCGTAGCGCGGCGTTGCGCTCCCGCAGCGGGGCATCGAGCAGGTCGGTGCCGTTCAGATGCAGGCAGTCGAAGAAGTACGGCCGCAGCAGCAGCGCCCGCACCTGCTCCTCGCGGGTGCTGCCGAAGCGCGACATGGTCTCCTGGAAGGGCCGCGGCCTGCCGTCGTCAGTGAGCGCGAGCGTTTCCCCGTCGAGCACGACCGACTCACACGGCAGCGAGCGCACCAGCTGCGCCAGCTCACCGACGTGCGCGGTGATCTCACGCAATGTCCTTGTGTAGACACGGATATCGTCGCCGTCGCGATGCACCTGAATCCGTGCACCGTCCAACTTGTACTCGACGACCACCGAACCGAGCTCGGCCAGTGCGTCGTCGAGCGTCTCGGCGGGCGAGGCCAGCATGGGCCGGACGGGCCTGCCCAGTTCGAGCCGGAACTCCGCGAGCGCCGAGCTGCCGCCCACCATTGCCGCTCCTGCTGTCTCGGGCAACCTGCCGGACAGCATGAACGCGCGACGGACCACCTCGCCGGGCACATCGGCGGCGGTCGCGATCGCGTCCACCATCACGCCTTCCAGCGCCCCGTGCCGCAGCTCGCCGGTGAGCAGGCGGAACAGGAAATCCTGTTCGGCCTCGGTCGCTTTCGCGAACAGCGCGCCGAGCACCGCTGCGCGGCGCTTCGCGGACCCGCTGCCACTGACCGCCGCGACTTCGCTCAGCACGGCGTCGACGGCGGCGACCGTGACTGTCGGGACCGGTGCGGGTGTGGTGCGGAGGTCGGCGAGCGTTCGCCAGCCGGTGCCGATCCGTCCCTGCCGGGGCTGACCGGTCAGGAACCCGACCGCGGGTGCCAGTTCCTCGCGCGGAGCCGCGGTCAGCAGCTCGGCCAGTGTCGCGATCTTGGCCTTGCGGGACCGGGTGGCCGCGAGCGCCGCGGACGCCCGGACGACGTCGTCGAGCAACATGTCGACATCATCTCGCCAGGCACCGACATTTCGCCCGGTGAGCGCAGCACGAGCCACACCCCGCCGCCGCAGACGGCGAGCCCCAGCAGGCCGTAGGCGCTGAGCTCCTCGCCGAACATCAGGTGGGCGAGCAACATCGTGGTGGGCGGCGTCAGGTACAGCAACGTCGAGGTCCGGGTCAGTGAGCCGCGCCGTACGAGACCCCAGTAGGAGCCGTAGCCGCCGATCGTGGAGAGCACCACGACCCAGGCGACGGCGAGCCAGAACTGACCGTCCGTCGGCACGGTGAGGGTGCCTGTCGCCGCGGCGACCCCGGTGAACAACACCGCGCTCACCGAGCACTGGATCAGCAGCGAGTCGGCCAGCGGCAGTGCGGTGGGCATGCGGCGGTCGGTGAACGTCGCGGCAACCAGGCCGCCCATCGCGAGAAACGGCAGTGCGTACGCAACAGCCGGCGCGGCCTCCGGCGTCGTGAGGTCCGCGCCGACGACGAGTGCCACGCCGCCCAGCCCGAGCAGCAGGCCGAACCACTGCCGGCCGCGGGTGCGTTCGCCGAGCAGCGGGCCGGCCAGTACGGCTACGACGATCGGCTGCAGTGCGGTGACGAGGGCCGCGGTCCCGGCGGGGACCCCGTATTCGGCGGACCACACCACGCCGGACAGGTACACGCCCTGGGAGAGCAGGCCGATGAACGCGTGCAGGGCGATATCGCGGACGGAGATCCGGCGCCTGCGCCGCATCGCCCACCAGACTCCGAACAGCACAGCCACGACCACGAACCGCCACGTCAAGAGGGTCGCCGCAGGAGCGACAGCGGTACCGAGGACGGCGCCGATGAAGCCAGAGCTCCACATCAGAACGAAACCTGCTGCCAGCCAGGCGTCTGTCGGGATAGGACGCATGCAACCCTCCTGAGTATACCGACCGGTGTGGTTACTAGACGTACTAAACCGATCGGTATACCGTCAAGGTGTGACGGAAGGACTGACGCTGACCCCGGCTGCTGAGCGGGTGCTCGAGGTGGCCGGACGACTGTTCTACGACAACGGAATTCACGCTGTCGGTGTCGAGTCGATCGCGAGTGAGGCCGGGGTAACGAAGAAGACGTTGTACGACCGGTTCGGTTCGAAGGACGTGCTGATTGGTCAGTACCTCCGCCGCCGGGACGAGCGCTGGCGGGAGCATCTGCTAAGCGTGGTCGAGCAGCGAGGCCGGATCACGCCGGCGCGGCGGGTGCTGCTGGTGTTCGACGCGCTGGAGGAGTGGATCGCGACGGAGAACCCGCGCGGTTGCGCCTTCCTCAACGCTCAGGCCGAGCTGCCCGATGCCTCGCATCCCGGTCGCGAGGTGATCCGTGAGCAGAAGCAGTGGCTGCTCGAGTACCTGCGCACCCTCGCCAGAGAGGCGGGTGTTCGCAACCCGCGCAAGCTCGCGACCTCACTCCTCGTGCTGTTGGAGGGTGCCACCGTGACCGCGTCACTCGGCATCGTTCCTGGCGCCATCGGCAACGCCAAGGACGTCGCCAAGCAGCTCATCGAGACGAGCTAGCAGGCTGCTCCCCGGTATCGCTGAGCGCTCTCGTGAGGTCGTCGCGGGCGCGGAAGACGCGCGAGCGGATGGGTGCCGACCGCGCACCCGCACACCTCGGCGGCCTCGGCATGGGATCTTCCCGACCTGACTGAGCGTGCCCTCGCCGGGTTCCGGCCATCCCGGCGTGCGCGGCGACGGATGTGGCTCCGCGTGGCGGTCGCGGTGGCCGGGCTGTGCCAGCTCGGTGTGGTACTCGGCCAGTTCCTCGCCGTCAAGCCGGCGCATGCGACCGGTCACCTGCTGCACGAGACGGCGGCGTTCAACCTGGCTGTCGGCGTGGCGTTGCTGTGGGCCGCAGCGCGCCCCGGCCGGGCGCGCAGCCAGTTGCCGGTGCTGGTCACCGTGTCGGTCTTCCTGGTGCTCCTGTCGGTACTCGACGTGGTGTGGGCCCACGTCAGCTGGGCCAGGCTCGGCACTCATCTGCCGTTGCTGGCGGGTGCGCTGCTCACCGTCCTGCTCGGCAGGATCGACCACGGTGCCCCGACGCCGGGCCGCCGTGCCGAGCGCACGGGCCCGCTGGTTCGCGCGCGATGAGCCGGAGGCGGAGCGTGCCGAGCAGAGCGCGCCTTCGCGTGAGCAGTACCTGCCGCCTGCGGCTCGAAGGGCGGCGCGAACCGGCGGTTCAGCGGCCCCCGCGGGCCATCCGCAGGACGTCGAGGGCCTCGTCGAGCTGCTCCTCGGTGAGCTTGCCGCTGGCGACATGGCCACGTTCGATGACGACCTCGCGGATCGTCTTCAGTTCCTTGAGTGCCTGCTTCGCCACCGCCGCGGCCTCCTCGTAGCCGAGGTAGGCGTTCAGCGGTGTCACGATCGAGGGCGAGCCCTCGGCATAGGCGCGGGTGCGCTCGGTGTTCACGGTCAGCCCGGCGAAGACCGTGTCCGCCAGCAGCCGGGACACCGCCGCCAGCAGCCGCGCGGACTCCAGCACGTTGCGTGCGATCACCGGGAGGTTGACGTTGAGCTGGAAGTTGCCCTGCGCGCCCGCGAACGCCACCGCCGCATCGTTGCCGATTACCTGGGCCACCACCTGCAGCGTCGCTTCCGGGATGACCGGGTTGACCTTGCCCGGCATGATCGACGAACCCGGCTGCAGGTCCGGCAGCGCGAGCTCGGCCAGCCCGGTCCGCGGGCCGGAGCCCAGCCAGCGCAGGTCGTTGGCGATCTTGTTCAGCGACACCGCGACCGTGCGCAGGTTGCCGGACGTCTCCACCACGCTGTCCTGCGCGGCCTGCGCCTCGAAGTGGTCCCGCGCCTCCGACAGCGGCAGGCCCGTCGCCGCCGCCAGCTCGGCGGCCACTGCGGAGCCGAACCCCACGGGCGCGTTCAGGCCGGAGCCGACGGCAGTGCCGCCGATGGCCAGCTCTCCGAGCCGGGGCAGGCCGCTGCGCAGCCGCTCGATGCCGAAACGCACCTGCGCAGCCCAGGCGCCCGCCTCCTGGCCGAGCGTGATGGGCACCGCGTCCATCAGGTGTGTCCGGCCGGACTTGACGACGTCCCGCCAGTCGGCTGCCCGCGTTTCGATCACGGTCGCCAGGTGCTCCAGAGCCGGGATGACGTCGGTGAGCACCGCCTCGGTCGCGGCGACGCGGATCGTGGTCGGGAACGTGTCGTTGGACGACTGCGAGGCGTTGACGTGGTCGTTCGGGTGAATGTCCCGGCCGAGTGCCCGCGTGGCGAGCGTGGCGATCACCTCGTTGGCGTTCATGTTGGACGAGGTACCCGAGCCGGTCTGGAACACATCGATCGGGAAGTGCTCGTCGTATTTGCCATCGGCGACGTCGTCGGCAGCAGCGGCGATCGCCGCCGCGACGTCGGCGTCCAGCACGCCGAGCCGGGCGTTCACCCTGGCGGCGGCGGCTTTGAGCAGGCCGAGCGCGCGGATCTGCGTGCGCTCGAGACCGCGGCCGGAGATCGGGAAGTTCTCGACGGCACGCTGCGTCTGCGCGCGGTAAAGGGCGTTGGCGGGGACTTTCACCTCGCCCATCGTGTCGTGCTCGATCCGGTATTCCTGTTCAGCCATGACGCCAGTTTGGCGCAGCAAGATCCCGCCCGCCCGGTGTCGTTGGGCACTAAGATCGCACTCGGAGACTGCCACCCACCACTGGCGGAAGGGCGGTGGGCCAATGGGCTCGCCAACGGAGTTGTCCGTCGACGTCCTCATCGTCGGCGCCGGACCTACCGGGCTGTTCGCCGCGTACTACGCGGGTTTCCGCGGCCTGTCGATGGCGATCGTGGATTCGTTGCCGGAGGCAGGCGGCCAGGTCACCGCCATGTACCCGGAGAAGATGATCTATGACGTCGGTGGTTTTCCCGCCGTGCGCGGCCGGGACCTGATCAAGGGACTGGTCGAGCAGGCCGGCCAGTGGAACCCCAGCTACCTGCTCGGGCGCAAGGCGGAGACGCTGACCAGCACGGACTCCGGCTTGACGATGACACTCGACGGCGGCGAGGTGGTGCATGCCGGCGCGGTACTCGTCACCGCGGGGATCGGCGAGTTCACCCCGCGTCCGCTGCCGGCCGGCGATGGCTGGCTCGGCCGTGGCCTCGTGCATTTCGTGCCCGCGCTCGACGTACATGCCGGCCAGGACGTGGTCGTGGTCGGCGGCGGCGACTCCGCGTTCGACTGGGTGCTGGCTCTGCAGCCGATCGCGTCGAGCGTGGCACTCGTGCACCGCAGGGCGAAGTTCCGCGCGGCCGAGTCGATCGTGCGCCAGGCCAGTGAAGGTGGCGCGCGCATCATCACCGATGCCGAGGTCACCGCGTTACGCAGCGGCGACGACGACCGGCTGGCCGAGGTCGAGCTGCAGCTCAAGGGAGGCGAGCAGGTGGTGCTGCCCGCGCAGGCCGTTGTGGCGGCCCTCGGGTTCACGGCCGACCTCGGGCCCATCGAGAACTGGGGCCTCGAGATCGACCACCGGGCCATCGCGGTTGACTCCACCATGGCGACCGCGCGGGATCGGGTCTACGCCGCGGGCGATGTCGCCGCGTATCCAGGCAAGGTGAAGCTGATCGCCACCGGGTTCGGTGAGGCCGCGACAGCGATCAACAACATCGCTGTCGCGCTCGATCCGAAGGCGCACCTCTTCCCAGGCCACTCCAGCAACGCCGAGTGACCCGCTAAGCCGGCGACGCCTCTACGTGTTCGTTGATCCAGTCCGTGTACGCGACCGCGGAGGTGTAGATCGTTGGTCCCGTCGCGCAGGTCGTGTCCTGGTTCCCCGGCCGGCTGGTGATGCCCAGCAGGCGCCAGCGGCCGTCGACCGGTGTGATCTGCGGTCCGCCCGAATCGCCGTAGCAGGCGCCCTGGTTCCCACCCGGATTGTTCGTGCACAGCTCCACCGAGGGGTTGAACGCCGCTGTGCACCTGGCCGCGGCCAGGATCGTGGTCTGCAGCTGTCGGAGCATGACAGGTGCGGTGCCACAGCCCGGCGTCGGGCAGGTCTGCCCCCAGCCGAGTAGCCGGGTTTGAGTGCCGACGGACGTCTCCGTGCCCAGCTCGATCGGTGTCGCGTCCACAGGCGTGGAAAGCCGCACGAGCGCGATGTCAGCGCCCGCGGCAGCCGGGTTGTAGTCGGGGTGCACGATGAACTGGGCCGGCCGTACGACCTCCCCACCCTGCGTGCGGTCGCTGCTGCCGATCCGCGCGGTGAGTGTGTTCGTTGCGCGCCCCTGCACGCAGTGCGCTGCGGTGACGATCCAGGTCGGCGCGATCAGCGAGCCACCGCACAGGTGCTGACCCGAGGGGGTCAGCTGCAACGACGCCATGAACGGATAGTCCTCGTCGGCGCCGGTGCCTCCAATGATGAACCGTTGTGCCGCGAATGCGGGCTGTATCCCCAGAGCGAGCAGCAGGAGCGCAATGGGGACCGCCGCGATGCGGCTCCACATCGCGCGTCTCATGGGATCGGTGGAATGACGTCGTCGTCTGCGGCACCGTCGAAGTCGACGGAGGAGTACGCGCGCAGCTTGGTCAGCCGGTGGTAGCCGTCGATCATCCGGACAGTGCCGGACTTCGAGCGCATCACGATCGACTGGGTGGTCGCGCCCCCTGCCCGGTAGTGCGCGCCCCGCAGCAGATCGCCATCGGTGACCCCGGTGGCGCAGAAGAACACGTTGTCGCCACGCACCAGGTCGTCCGTCATCAGCACCTGGTCGAGGTCGTGCCCGGCGGCCTGCGCCTTCTCGCGCTCGACGTCGTCCTTCGGCCACAGCCTGCCCTGCAGCTCCCCGCCGAGGCACTTCATCGCGCAGGCGGCGATGATCCCCTCGGGGGTGCCGCCGATGCCCAGCAGCATGTCCACGCCGGTGGTGGGGCGAGCCGCCGCGATCGCTCCCGCGACGTCGCCGTCACTGATGAACCGGATACGGGCTCCCGCCTCCCGGACCTCCTTGACGAGGTTCTCGTGCCGGGGCCGGTCGAGGATGCACACGGTGACGTCGGAAACACCACTGTTCTTCGCCTTGGCGACCCGGCGGATGTTCTCCGAGACGGGCGCGGCCAGGTCCACGGCACCGGCGGCCTCGGGGCCCACGGCGAGCTTCTCCATGTAGAACACCGCGGACGGGTCGAACATCGCGCCACGCTCGGTCACGGCGAGCACGGCCAGCGCGTTCGGCATGCCCTTGGACATCAGCGTCGTGCCGTCGATCGGGTCGACCGCGACGTCGCAGTCCGGCCCGTCGCCGTTGCCGACCTTCTCGCCGTTGTACAGCATGGGCGCTTCGTCCTTCTCGCCCTCGCCGATCACGACGACACCACGCATCGAGACCGTCCCGATGAGCTGGCGCATGGCGTCGACGGCTGCGCCGTCGCCGCCGTTCTTGTCACCCCGGCCGACCCACCGGCCCGCAGCCATGGCGGCGGCCTCGGTGACCCGGACGAGCTCCATCGCGAGGTTGCGATCCGGTGCCTCAGCCCGTCTCGGAGAGCTGGAGAACTTGCTGGCGGCGTTCATGAGTGCCTCCCAGGTGCGGTGTCGACGCGGCGTCAACCTGTATTACGGTCCGTGGAAGCAACCGCCCCCACAATTGTCGCGGACGTCACTCCGAGTCGCTGTTGGTGTTACGGCCCGCAGCATTCCCGGCGTTCTCGTCATCCCGCGCGTTCTCTACCGTAGCCAGCGCAGCCTCGATTCGCTCGCGTGCGCCCTCGAGATGTTTTTCGCACAACCGCGCGAGCTGTTCGCCTTTCTCCCACAGCGCAAGTGATTCCTCGAGGGACAAACCCCCCGCCTCGAGGCCGCGGACGACCTCGATGAGCTGGTCACGCGCTTGTTCGTAGCCGAGTCCGGCCAGCTCGCCGTCTGGTTCACTCACGGTGTTCGTCTCACGCTCTCCGAGTTTCGCGGGGCACTGCGGGTGCTGCTCTGCGCGCACATTACCGCGCTGGCCATGGCGTGGTCGTAGCCGACGAACGCACGGGCGAACTCACCGCCGTCACCGTCTGCGATCGCGTCCTCCAAACTGGTCTGTGCGCTGGCCACGCGGCGGCGATGCACCGAGCCCTCCGCGAACCACCAGTGGCTCCCCGCGTAGAGCGAGGTCGCCTCGGCGAGCCGGCGCAGGCGCGGGCTCAGCTCCCAGCGGCCAGCCGAATCGCACCCGGCGAGCAACGCCGTCCAGCACTGCGCGGCCGCCGTCTCGGCCTCGGCGGCGCGATGTCGCACGACCGTTGCCCTCGTGCGGGCCTCACCGGTTGTGCCGGCACAGGCGCGGACAGCAGCGTCGGTGGTCAAGGGAAGGAACGCGCAGTGGTTCATGCCGTTATTCCTCTGGTGCGCGGGTGGTCGCTCTGATCGCGCCGTCGGCCACCCGAACACGCAGCGGGCTGCCCTCGGCAACTTCAGAGACCGAGCGGAGCACCCGGAGGTTGCCTGCCTCGTCCCAGAACTGCACGACCGCGTACCCGCGCTCGAGCGTTGCCGACGGACCGAGCGCGCTCAGCCGCGCACGTGCCGAGGCGAGTGCGCTCTGCTCGTGCGACAGCGTGGTGAGGATCGCGCGTCTTGCTCGTTCGGTGTGCAGCTGAATGTCCGCGGCACGCTGCTCGATCGGCCCCAGCGGGTCGGCCAGCGACGGCCGGCTACGCAGCTGGTCCAGCAGTCGGCACTGGGTGTCGACCCAGCCGTGCAGCGCCCGGCGGGCGCGGTCACGCAGCTGGTGCACGCGTGCCGTTTCCTCGCGCACGTCCGGAACCACCCGCTTGCCGGCGTCCGTCGGCGTCGAGCAGCGCAGGTCGGCGACGTGGTCGAGCAGCGGGGAGTCCGGCTCGTGCCCGATGGCGCTCACCACGGGCGTGCCCGCCGCGGCGACGGCGCGGCACAGCGTCTCGTCGGAGAACGGCAGGAGGTCTTCCACACTGCCGCCGCCGCGCGCGATGACGATGACGTCGACGTCCGGATTGGCATCCAATGTAGACAGTGCGCGCATGATCTGCGGGACGGCGTTCACGCCCTGCACCGCGGTGTTGACGACGTGGAACTTCACCGCTGGCCAGCGTGCCTGTGCGTTCACCAGCACGTCGTGCTCGGCAGCTGAGGCACGGCCGGTGATCAGGCCCACCCCCTTGGGCAGGAACGGCAGCCTGCGCTTGCGTTCCAGGGCGAACAGCCCTTCCGCGGCGAGCAACCGGCGCAGCCGCTCGACCCGTGCGAGCAGCTCCCCGATGCCGACCGCGCGGATCTCGTTGGCGCGCAGGCTGAGCGTGCCACGGCCGAGGAAGAAGGTCGGCTTGGCATGGATGACGACGCTAGCGCCATCGCGCAGCGGCGGATCGATGTCGCGCAGAAGCCGCATCGGAGAGGTCACCGACATCGAGACGTCAGCAGCCGGATCGCGCAGGGTGAGAAACGCCGTCTGGGTTCCCGGCCGCGCGGAGATCTGGGTGACCTGGCCCTCGACCCACACCGCGCCGAGGCGGTGGATCCAGTCGGCGATCTTGCGTGCGACCGTGCGGACCGGCCAGGGATGCTCGGCGCTGGATGCCTGGCTCGACGGTCGGGTGGCCGGTTCGGTCCCGCTGCTCACCGTTCGGTCAAGTCCTCGGCGTCGTTTTCGTCGAGGGTGGCTCGCACGTTGCCGATACGGCGGGTCAGCATGCCGGTGAAGGACGGCCGGTTGGCGTGCTCACGCTCGTAGGCGAGCAGCTCCTCGAGCTGGGACAGGGACAGACGGCGCAGGCGTGCGCGCAGCTGGGGGAGGGTGAGGTCGTCGTAGTCGGTGAGGCCGCCAGGCGCGCTGGTCGGCGCGCCGGGGCTGTCGAACTCGCCGTCGGTGTGGTCCTCGGCGAGTGCCCGCTCCTCGGCCACCCACGGGTCGTCGAAGGCGGCGCTCTCGCGCCTGCCGTTCGGGGCCGGGTCACCGGGAGCCGGCTCGACCTCCTCGTCGAAGGTCGCCCAGCTCGGCCGCTCCTCGACAGGGCGCAGGGTGGACAGCGCGTCGTCTCCCTTGATGGCCAGCTCCGTGACGTGCTGCTGGACCCGCATCGAGGCCTGCAGGACCTGGCTGGCGACCGTCACCGGCAGCTCGGTCAGATGCTTGGGGAGTTCGCGAACCCGCTCGGCGGTCGTCACGGCGATCCCTGCGGCTAGCCGTAGCGGGAACGGGAGGTGCTTCATGCCCCTAAGCCTGCCGCACAGAATCGATCCTGCCCAGCCAAACGAGTTGATGCGTGTCGGGCAGTCCATGAAGTCCTCTCGCGTCCTGCGATACCCGCCAGCCCGTACCCTGTTGGCATGAGTGCAGCGAGTCCCGGAACAGAGCCTGCCACCAGCGTAGCGATCGAGGGGCGCGGTGGCGCCCACGAGAGCGGTGGCAAGCGCGTGCTGCTGGCGAAGCCGCGTGGGTACTGCGCCGGGGTCGACCGTGCCGTGATCACGGTCGAGAAGGCACTGGAGCTCCACGGCCCGCCGGTCTACGTGCGCAAGGAGATCGTGCACAACCGTCATGTTGTCGACACGCTGCGCGAGCGAGGGGTCATCTTCGTCGACGAGACCTCCGAGGTGCCCGAAGGTGCCCTCGTGGTGTTCTCCGCCCACGGTGTTTCGCCGGCCGTGCGTGCCGAGGCCGAGGAACGCAACCTGCGCACCATCGACGCCACCTGCCCGCTGGTGACGAAGGTGCACAAGGAGGTCAACCGGTTCGCGCGCGACGACTACGACATCATGCTGATCGGGCACGCCGGGCACGAGGAGGTCGAGGGCACCTCCGGCGAGGCACCCGAGCACGTGCAGCTGGTGGACACCCCGGAGGACGTCGAGACGGTCCAGGTCCGCGACCCTGCCAAGGTCGTGTGGCTGTCGCAGACCACGCTGAGCGTGGACGAGACGATGGAGCGCGTCGAGCAGCTTCGGGAACGTTTCCCGGAGATCTCCGACCCGCCCAGTGACGACATCTGCTACGCCACCTCGAACCGGCAGGTGGCGGTGAAGGCCATGGCCGCCGAGTGTGACCTCGTGCTGGTCGTCGGCTCGGGGAACTCCTCGAACTCGCAGCGGCTCGTCGAGGTCGCGCTGCAGGCGGGTGCCCGTGATGCCCACCTGGTCGACTTCGCCCGCGAGGTCGACGAAACCTGGCTGGACGGTGTGGAGACCGTCGGCGTGACCAGCGGCGCCTCCGTGCCGGACATTCTGGTGATGGAACTGCTGGAATGGCTTGCCGATCGTGGCTGGGGCGAGGTCCAGGAGGTCACGACCGCCAACGAGAAGATCTCCTTCGCGCTGCCGAGGGAACTGCGCTCCGGGGCGGGCGCGGCACGCAGCAGCGTGCGCTAGGGAGTTGCTCGACTGGGTCGCCAGGGCCCAGCAACCGCAACCAGGGCCACCCCGGGTTCAGCAAGTCAAGGGGCCCGCCCGGCCTGGGCCCAATGCGGTCTCTCATGCAGGCATGGCGGCCGCACTGCGCCGACGACGTCGGGGTAATGCGGGGTTGCTCCCGGAGGCGCGGGGCCGCACGTATCGACGGCGGCGTGGCCGGACCGCGATTGCGGGGTCGAACGTGGTCCCTTTCATGCAGGCAGGGTCGCGCTTACGCCAACAACGTCGCCGTGGCCGGGGCGATCGGCGAGGCGGTGTTGTGCGCACGGGATCGCGGGTACGAGGCCGCGCGTGTTGATGGTGTAGCCGGGCGGGGTCTCAGCTGGGGCTGTCGTCCCACGGCCTGCCGCGCCGCGGCGGACGTGGTCCCTGGTCGGGACGCGGCATGCCCGGCCTGCCGGGGGGCGGTTCCTCGCCCGGGGGTGGCGTTCGGCGGGGGCGTTTCGGCCCCGGGATCGAGTCCGGCCAGTCCCGGACGCGGCGGCGCCGGTCGTCGTCGGGTCCCGGTCCGCCCGGCGACCGGGGTTGGCGGCCTGCCTGCTCGCGAGGAGGGTTGCCGCCGGACTGTCCCGCGTCGCGGTCGGCCGGTCGTTCCCGTCCGCGGCGTGGTGGCTCGTCCGGACGCTGTCGCCGCCCCGACCCCTCGCGTCCCGCACCTGAAACAGGCGTACCTGGTCCGGCGGCGCTGGAGCTCCGGCGTGCCGGGTCGCCTCGGCCCTCGGGCGGGCGGGCCTTCGCCGGTCGTTCTTGCCGTGTCTCGTTGGCCGCTGGCGCGCCTTTGCCCTTGCCGGTGGAACGCTCCCCGGCGCGGGGCTGGTCCTCCGTGCGAGTGCCCTTGGCCCGGACCTTCCCCTGCGCGTCCGGGTCCCGTTCGCGGTACATCCGGAAGATCCCGAAGGCAACGGTCAGGCCGGTGGTGATCGCCATGAACGGGAATGCGTTGATGAGCGGCGTTCCGATGGCGAGAGCCCTGCTGAGCATGTCGCTGCTGGCCGGCAGCCCGGAGCCGATCAACACCACGGCCGGGACCGTGACAGCCAGGATCAGTGGCGGCTGCACCATCGGGCCGAACAGGTTGCGCCTGCGGACCGCGCCGACAGCCGCGACCGAGCCGACCAGGTAAATGCCCTGGAAAAGCACCCCCAGCGCGTCCGACACCTGGTAGTCCACGATGGCGCCCAGCGCTGCCAGTCCGAAGGCGAGCAGTACCGCTCCCCACCATGGCACACCGCGCCGGGCACCGAGGACGGCGCGCTCATCCCAAGGGATCAGCGCCTCATCAGCTTCGGCGTCAGGATCGCTCCGGCGATCGCGTGTGGCGGTCACGAGGCAACACCGTATCCCGTTTACCCCAGAATCTCGCTACCACTCCTCAACGTCCGGATACGCAATACCCGTCAGCGTGAGATCCGGCACAGCGGACCCCTGCGGCACGTACTGGTTTGTACCAGTGGAATGTCAACTTGCTGCCAGTTCGTCCCCCTTTCTGACCGCGGGCACCGGGGCCGGGCTGGCAGCGGCCTCGGTGAGCGGGGCCACGCTCGCGCGGAAGCTCTCCAGCGCTTCCAGCTCCCGCCGCCGGGCCGACAGGAACCGTTGCAGGTGAGTGCTGGAGAGGTTGAGGGCGTCCACCGCGTTGCCGGCCGACCGGTGTGCCGAGGCGGCGTGGGCACGCACCCGTTCCACGTCCTCGACCAGCGTGCGTTCCGTCGCCGCGAACATGGCCGCCGAGGCCACGACGGCGAACCCTGTTGGTCCGCACAGGAACACCCGCCGGTCCAGCAGCCAACGCAGGAGCTCCGGATCGGTGTCCAGTGCCGCCACGACGGCGGCGTCGGACGGTACGAACATCACTGTTCCGTAGATCGCGTCGGCCCAGCGCTGATATCCCTTCGCCGCGAGTTCGGCAGCACGCGACCGCAGGTTGCGGACATGGACCCGCAGCGCGTCGAGCCGTTCCCCGGGGTCGTCGGTTTCCACGGCCTCGGCCCAGCAGGCCATGCTCGCCTTCGCATCGACTGGCACGGTGCGGTCGCCGCCGACCCGCAGCACCATGTCCGGTTTCGCGCCGCCACCTCCTGCCAGGTCCGTCTGCAGGGTGAAGTGGAGGCCCTCGCGCAGCCCCAGTGCCCGAGCCGTTTCGGCGAGCACCTGCTCGCCCAGCTCACCGCGACCGCTGATCGACGCGAAGGCCACTTCGTACCTGCGCAGCGCTGCCTGTTGCTCGTCCACCCGTGCCCGCTCGGCGTCGACCTGTCGCGCGGCGGCGTCGGCTCTGCGCATGCCGTCCTGGTACAGCCGCCAGAGCAGCGCGACCGCTCCCGCCAGCAGCAACGCAACCACCACGGCTGCTGTGGCGAGCACTGTCGAACCCACGGGTACCTTCCCCTCTCGCTGTGTCACCGGTCGCATGCATCATGGCGTACTCCACCGACAAAAAGACCCATCGCGGCTATCGAACACACGTTCGAGTGAAGTCAGGGCCGGTCCCGGTATGCGGTGCCCAATGGAGCATGGTGGGCGGCAAGGTGATCCTCGAACGTGATCGTGCCCACCGCGTCTTCGGCGGCGAGATGCCCATCGGCTCGGTAGGCGCGGAAAGTGTTGCCTGGTAAGCGAATCGGCAGCACTGGACGTTGGCGTGCTGTCGCGCGGAGGAATATCCGGGCGAGTTCGCCGGCGTGCTGGACACGCGGTCCCCCGATGTCCGGCACGCGGCCGGCCGGTTCACCGGTGGTTATGTCGGCGAGCCGATCGGCCACCTCGCCGGAGTCGATCGGCTGGAGCCGGATGTCGGGTACCGGCATCACCGGTAGCCGCACCAGCCTGGCGAAGATGGCACGCAGCATGTCGTGAAACTGGGTGGCCCGCAGGATGGTGTAGGGCAGGCCGGATCGCTCGATCAGCTGCTCCGCCGCCAGTTTCCCCTGGTAGTAACCCAAGGGCACGCGGTCGACGCCGACAATGGAGATGTACACCAGGTGCGGCCGACCGGTGCGCCGGGCCGCGTCCACCACGGTGCGGGCGAGCTGGGTTTCGGCCTGCCTGCCGAACCCGGTCGCGCAATGGACGACCACGTCGGCTCCCGCGAGCGCATCCCGCACGCCCTGCCCGGTCCGCAGGTCCGCCACGGCCCAGTCCCGGCTGCCCGCCGGCCGGGGACGGCGGCTGATCACCCGCGCCTCGGCCCCCTGGGTGGCCAGCCGCTCGACCACGAGGGCCCCGAGTAGACCGGTACCTCCGGTCACCGCGATTCGACTACTCACTATTCGCTCCTTCCGGTTCGTCTCTCCTCAGGACCCGGCGAGACCTCCAGAATGTGACAGACCGCCGACCTGCCGCCCCGGAAACCGGAGCTTGGCCGGATTCACCACGATCCGCAGCACGCGGATCCGCTCGCCCACGCTCTCCAGTACCGAGCAGTCGGTAGGCCAGGCCGAACGGTCGAGGACGCCGCTCCTCGAAGGCGAGGAGGTTTCGACGGACATGCTTGCAGGTATGCGGCGAACCTGGAGCATTCGAACACACGTTCGGGTGACACGCCGGTCCATGGTCCACTGTTCTGTCGGTGGACCGCCCTAGCTTTGATCACGTGCGATTGCTGCATACCTCGGACTGGCACGTGGGACGGACGTTCCACGACGCCGACCTGCTTGCTGAACAGGAGGCGGTGCTCGACCATCTCGCCGACCTGGTGGTGAAAGAAGCGGTCGACGTCGTGCTCGTGGCCGGTGACGTCTATGACCGCGCGGTGCCATCCGCGGAGGCGGTACGGGTCGCGACCGCGGCTATGGGGCGCCTTCGTGAGGCGGGCGCGCAGCTGGTCATCACGCCCGGCAACCACGACTCGGCGGCACGGCTCGGTGCGTTCGCGGACTTCGCGTCGGCGGGCGGCCTGCACTTGCGGACGACGATCGCGAGCTTGCACGAACCCGTGCTGATCGACGACGAGCACGGACCCGTCGCGCTGTACGGCATCCCTTATCTGGAACCGGAACCCGCGAGGGTCGCGCTCGGGGTGCCGGGAGCGCGCGGCCACACCGGGGTGCTCACCGAGGCGATGCGCCGTATCCGTGACGACCTCGCCGGCAGGTCGCGCGGGACGCGGTCGGTGGTCCTCGCACATGCCTTCGTCACCGGTGGGGTCGGCTGCGATTCCGAGCGCACGATCTCCGTCGGCGGCGTCGAGCAGGTACCGGGCTCGGTGTTCGACGGTGTGGACTACGTCGCGCTCGGCCATCTGCACGGTGCGCAGACCCTTGCCGAGCACCTGCGCTACTCCGGCAGCCCGCTCGCGTACTCGTTCTCCGAGGCCTCCCAACGTAAATCGGTCTGGCTCGTCGATCTGGACGCGCACGGCCTGGCGGGGGTCGAACGGCGGGAACTGCCCGTTCCGCGTCGACTGGCGACCATGACGGGTGTGCTGGCCGACCTGCTGGAAGCCCCGGAGTACACCGCGCTCACCGACTGTTTCGTCTCCGCGACCCTGACCGACCGTGTCCGGCCGCTGGAGGCCATGCGCAAGCTACGTGAGCGGTTCCCCCATGCCGTGCACGTGGACTGGGAGCCCGCGGGGGGTGGTGCGACGGTGCTGCGCTACGCCGAAGCCGTGCGCGGCCGTACGGACACCGAGATCGCGCGTACCTTCCTCGACGACTGCCGGGGTGCGCCACCGAACGAACGCGAGAACGCCCTGCTGGTCGGGGCGCTGGAGACGGCAGGCAAGCACGATCCGGAGCAGGACGGTGATGCGCGGTGAGACTGCACCGGCTGGAGGTCGCCGCGTTCGGGCCGTACGCGGGTCGCGAGGTCGTGGACTTCGACGCCCTCGGCGCGGACGGGCTGTTCCTGCTGCACGGCGACACAGGGGCGGGGAAGACGACCCTGCTCGACGCGGTCGCCTTCGCGCTCTTCGGCACCGTGCCCGGCGCTCGCGGGCAGGTGAAGCGCTTGCGCTGTGACCTCGCCGCCGAGGACACGGTCACCGAGGTGGTGCTGGAGCTCAGCGTGCAGGGGCATCGTCTGCGGCTCGTGCGCAGCCCCGAGTACCAGCGGCCGAAACGCCGTGGCGACGGCTACACCACCCAGCAGGCCAAGGCGTCGCTGACCTGGGTCGGTGAGGTGCCGCACGGCTTGCCCGTCGAGGGGGTGACCCGCATCGACGAGGTCGCCCGCACGGTGCAACGGCTGCTCGGTATGAGTGCGGAACAGTTCTTCCAGGTGGTGCTGCTGCCGCAGGGGGAGTTCGCGCGTTTCCTGCGTGCCGACACCACCGAACGGGAGCAGCTGCTCGAGCGTCTCTTCGGCACTCAGCGCTTCGCGGAGGTCGAGCGGTGGTTCCGCGAGTTGCGTACACAGCGGGGCCGGGAACTCGACCAGCGGCGCCATGCCGTGCGGGAATGGGTTGCCCGGCTGGCGCAGGCCGCGGGGGAGGAGCCACCCGAGGACGCGGGCCAGGACTGGGCGAGCGGCCTGCGGCGCCGCGCGGCCGCCGTGGCCGAGGCCACCGAGCGGGAGGCCGGCGAGGCCGGTGCAGTGCGGGACCGTGCCGACGTGTTGCTACACGAGCGCAGGGTCGCCGCCGAGCGCGTGCGCCGGGTGCGCGCCGCGCTCGCCAGCCTCGCGGCGCTGGAACGGCAGTCGGCCGAACGAGCCGAGTGGGCCGATGAGCTCGACAGGGCACGGCGCGCCGGTACCGTCACCGGTCTCGCCATCGAGGCGGACCGCCAGCACACGCGGTTCGAACATGCTGAGGCTGCCGAGGTCACTGCCAGGGAAGCGCTGCTGGTCACGGGGTTCGCCGAACCGGACGCCAACGGTACGGTGCTGCGGGAACGGGCGGGTGCACTGCGCGAGGAAGCCGGGACGCTGGCGGGCCTCGTCGCCGAAGCCGAACAGCAGCGCCGCGATCTGGACCGCGTCCGTGACCTCGCCGAGACGGCGACGTATGCCGCCGCGCAGGCGACAGCCCTCAGCGAGAAGCTGGAGGGGCTGCCTGAGCGGATCAAGGAGCTACGGGTGCGGCGGGACCGCGCCGCCGAAGCCGAGGTGAAGCTCGACGGTCTGCGCACCAGGGAAGCCGAGCTGGCCGCGGCGCACACCGATGCCGCGTGGATTCCCGAACTCGAGAGCGCGGCTGCGCGCGCGCTCGACGTCGAGCGCGCCGCGACCGATGCTCACCAAGCCGCCCGGGCAACGCTGCTCGACATGCGGGACCGGCGCCTCGCCGGCATGGCTGCCGAGCTCGCAGCGGGGCTGCACCCCGGCCAGCCGTGCCCCGTGTGCGGGGCCGGCGAGCACCCGGCACCCGCCACCGACGCCGCGGCGATCGGCGAGGCCGACGAGCGGGGTGCGGCAGAGCGGGAACGCGTTGCCGAGCAGCGACGGCACACAGCC
Organism: Saccharomonospora sp. NPDC046836; assembly: GCF_040645195.1. Classification (NCBI taxonomy): domain Bacteria; kingdom Bacillati; phylum Actinomycetota; class Actinomycetes; order Pseudonocardiales; family Pseudonocardiaceae; genus Saccharomonospora; species Saccharomonospora sp. NPDC046836. Next base: position 44,807 of record NZ_JBEYXW010000025.1, on the reverse strand, counting down.
GTAGCCGCCCGGCACGAGGCCGAGCAGGCGCTCGCTGCCGTGCGGGAGCGGGTTCGCGGGCAGACCGCCGAAGAGCTGTCGGGTCAGCTGACGCAGGTACGCACCGAACTGACCCGGTTACGCGACCTCGCGGCGGGCAGGACACGGCTCGACGCGTCGGTGCGGGCGGCCGAAGGTGAGCAGGAGGCGCTGTCGGCCGAACGCGCCGCGGCAGAGCGCGCGGTCGGCACGGCGGAAGCGCAACAGCACGCGCTGGCCGAGCAGATCGAGCAGCGGCAGCAGCGCCTCGATGCCGCACGCGGTGAGTTCGCCGATGTCACCAGCCGCCGTGCGCATCTGGTGACCACGGTGGATGCGCTGAACGGCCTGGCCGATGCGAGAACGGCCGTCGCGGCCGCATTCGAACGCCTGGGCGAGCAGCGCGCCGCCGTGCAGGCGGCCGCTGAGCGTGCCGGCTTCGACTCGGTCGCCACCGCACGGGCCGCCGCCAGGCCGGATGCCCGGATGGTCGAACTCGAGCGCGCGCTCGCCGAAGCCGAGGCCGCCGGGGCGGCGGCGAGCGCGGTGCTGACGGAACCGGAACTCGCCGGTGTCGAGCCCGATGAGCCGGTCGACGTCGAGCCGGCCCAGCGCGCCGCGCAGGAGTCTCGTGTCAGGGCGGAGGCCGCTGTCGCCGCCCAACGCGCGGCTACGCAACGCGTGCGGGAACTCGACACGCTCGCCGCGCGCTTCGGCTCGGCGCTGGCCGAGCTGGCTCCTGCCCAGGAGGAGTTCGCCGAGCTGGACGCGCTCACCGACGTGGTCAACGGGCGTGGGCAGAACGCACGGCGGATGTCGCTGCGCTCCTATGTCCTCGCGGCCAGGCTCGAGGAGGTCGCCGTCGCCGCGACAGCGCGGCTGCGGACGATGAGCCAGGGCCGCTACTCCTTCGTGCACTCTGATGCCGCGGGCTCGCGCGGCACGCGCGGAGGCCTCGGTCTCGACGTGCTCGACGACTACTCGGGGACCGTGCGACCGGCGAAGACGTTGTCCGGTGGGGAGTCGTTCCTGGCCTCGCTGTCGCTTGCGCTCGGCCTCGCCGACGTGGTTGCCGCGGAGACCGGTGGCGCGCTACTCGACACGCTCTTCGTCGACGAGGGTTTCGGCACCCTCGACGCCGAGACGCTCGACGTGGTCATGAACGTGCTCGACGAGCTGCGCGCGGGCGGCAGGGTCGTCGGCCTCGTGTCCCACGTCGAGGAGCTGCGCCACCGCATCCCGACCCGGTTGCGGGTGCGCAAGGCACGGACCGGGTCGAGATTGCAGCTGGAGGGGGTGATGCCCGCCGCCTGACGGATTTCAGTGCAGACCCGCCTCGTGATCGAGCAGCCACTGCTTGACCGGCAGGCCCCAGCGGAACCCGCCGAGCGCGCCACCGACGCGCAGCACGCGATGGCACGGTACGAACAGAGCGGCGGCGTTGCGCGCGCAGGCGGATGCGGCAGCACGGATCGCAGGGGGACGGCCGGCGAGTGCCGCGAAGTCGCGGTAGGTCACCTGCTTGCCCGCGGGCACCGTGCGCAGGACGTCCCAGGCGTGCTGCAGGAACGCGCCGGAGCGCTGGCGCACCGGGATGAGGTCGATCGCGTCGAACTCCCCCGCGTGGTAACGGTGTACCGCGATGGTCACCTCGCCGAGGTCGCGTACCTTCCGCAAACCGGTGGGCCGCAGAGCCGTGGAGACGACCGCGGTCAGCTCCGCCGGGTCGGCGGTCCAGCCCGAGGCGAGCACGGCACCGTCGTCCGCGACGATCGCGGTGAACGGTCCTGCCGGAGTGTCTACTGTGGACCATTGGGCGTTGCTCATGAGTTTCCTCCCGTTGTGGTGGCGGCGTTCGCTCGCCAGAGATACATGCCGGCATAGGAACGCCACGGGCGCCATGCCTGTGCGCGTTCCGTCAGGCCGTTCGACGTGTCGTCCAGGCCGAGGGCTGCAGCACCCTTGCGCAGGGCCAGGTCGCCGTCGAGCAGCACATCCGGCTGGCCGAGTACGCGCATGAGCACGTAATCGGCGGTCCAGGGACCGATGCCGGGCGCGCCGAGCAGTTCGGCGCGCAGCTCGGGGCCGTCGCGTCCGACGTGAACGTCGAGGTCGCCCACTGCCAGTGCGGCGGCGACCTCGCGCATCGCGTCGATGCGCCGCTGGGGTCCGCGGAGCACCTCGCCGCCGTGCTCTGCGACCGCGGCCGCCGTGGGGAACAGCAGTCGCGGCTCGCCGTCGGCGGCTGGCACCGGTTCGCCCAGCTCAGCCGCGAGCCGGCCCGCGGCCGTGCGGGCAGCAGGCACGGACACCTGCTGCCCCAGCATGGCGCGCAGCACGAGTTCGGCTCCATCGACGGCGCCGGGAACCCGGATGCCCGGCGTGGCAGCCACCAGTGGCGCCAACGCCCGATCCCGACCGAGGACCTGCCTCACGGCGTGTGGATCCGCGTCGAGGTCGAGCAGCCTGCGGATGCGAGCGACGGCGTTGCCGAGGTCGCGGACATCGGTCAGGCGCAGCTCGCACTCGACGTGGGCGCCGGCTGGTGTGAGCCGCACGAGCGCGCTGCCGTGGGGCAGGCGCAGGGTGCGCCGGTAACCACCGGCTGTGTCCTCCACGCCGGGCACCGCTCGGTCTGCGAGGAACGTGAGCAGCCCCGCGGCGTCGAACGGTTCGCGGAACGGCAGCCGCAGTGTCAGTCGTGCCCCGGCAGTCGGCGGCTCGTCCTGCGAGCTGACGGGCTTACGCCTGCTGTTGGCGGCGGCCCGCAGCTGGGACGGCGTCGCGGCGAACACCTCCTGGATGGTGGTGTTGAACTGGCGCACGCTGGCGAATCCGGCGGCGAACGCGACATCGGTGAGGGGGAGTTCGGACAGCTCGATGAGCAGCCGGGCCGAATGTGCTCGATGGGCGCGTGCCAGCGCGAGCGGTCCCGCGCCGAGTTCGGCGGTGAGCACGCGGCCGAGCTGGCGCTCCGAGTAACCGAGCCGCCGGGCCAGCCCTGGCACGCCCTCCCGCTCCACCGTGCCGTCGGCGATCAGCCGCATGGCTCGTGCGGCGAGGTCCGCGCGCACGTTCCACTCGGGCGAGCCGGGAACGGCATCGGGCAGGCAACGCCGGCATGCGCGGTAGCCGTGTGACTGCGCGGCTGCCGATGTGGGGAAGAACTCCACGTTGCGTGCCTTCGGGGTCATCGCGGGGCAGGACGGCCGGCAGTAGATTCCGGTCGTCCTGACAGCCACGATGAACTGGCCGTCGAAGCGCGCGTCTCGCGACATCACCGCGCGGTAGCAGCGCTCGGTGTCCTGCCAGACGCGCTGGTTCGGCGTCGTTGCGGGTGTGGCGAGCTGTGTCATGGCATCGATACTGCCACCTGGTCAGGGGCTCGACTGGCGGAAATCAGACATTGCGGCCGCGGTGGCGGCAGGGCCGCGGAGGTCTGCGGCGGCGACCCGTAAACTGGGAGCCCGTGAGCCTTACCCTCGGCATCGTCGGGCTGCCCAACGTCGGCAAGTCCACCCTGTTCAACGCGCTGACGCGCAACGACGTGCTCGCCGCGAACTACCCGTTCGCGACGATCGAGCCCAACGTCGGCGTCGTCCCACTGCCTGACCGGCGCCTTGACAAGCTGGCCGAGGTGTTCGGCTCCGCGAAGACTGTGCCCGCCACGGTGTCCTTTGTGGACATCGCCGGCATCGTGAAGGGTGCATCCGAGGGCGCAGGGCTCGGCAACAAGTTCCTCGCCAACATCCGTGAGGCCAACGCGATCTGTCAGGTGATCCGGGTGTTCGACGACCCGGACGTCGTCCACGTCGACGGCACGGTCGATCCCCTCTCCGACATCGAGACGATCAATACCGAGCTGATCCTCGCCGACCTGCAGACGCTGGAGAAGGCGCTGCCGCGGCTGGAGAAGGAAGCGCGTACCAAGAAGGAGGCGCGGCCCGCGTTCGAGAACGCGCAACGGGCCAAGGAGATCCTGGACTCCGGGCGCACCCTGTTCACCGCGCAGAACGAGGTCGACCTGCCGGGGCTGCGCGAGCTGAGCCTGCTCACCGGGAAGCCCTTCCTGTACGTGTTCAACGCTGATGAGACCGTGCTGGCCGACCAGACCAGGCGGAAGGAGCTGGCCAAGCTCGTCGCCCCTGGTGACGCGGTGTTCCTCGACGCCAAGGTGGAGGCCGAGCTGCTCGAACTGGACGACGAGGAGGCAGTGCGCGAACTGCTGGAGTCGGTCGGCCAGGACGAGCCGGGCCTGTATGCGCTCGCTCGCGCCGGTTTCCACACGCTTGGCCTGCAGACCTACCTCACAGCGGGTCCCAAGGAGGCGCGCGCGTGGACGGTCCCGCAGGGGGCCACGGCGCCCCAGGCGGCAGGCGTCATCCACACCGACTTCGAGCGCGGCTTCATCAAGGCGGAGGTCGTCTCCTTCGATGACCTCGTCGAAGCGGGTTCCATGGCGGCGGCCAAGGCGGCTGGCAAGGTCCGCATGGAGGGCAAGGACTACGTGATGGCCGACGGCGACGTGGTCGAGTTCCGAAGCGGATTAACCTCTGGCGGCAAGAAGTAGGAGGTCGCCGGATGGCTGACGTCACCTTTCTGAGTCAGGCTGAGCCCGTCGACGAGTACGGGCGTGCACTTTACGCAGTGTCGCGATCAGTGCTGAGGGCTCATTTCGACGAGTTGTCGCATGCGGACCTCGAAGACCTTAACTGTGACCGGGTGGACGTTACCTTCCGACAGCTTTGCAAGGTTGCTCGCCTGCACCGTGACAAGGGAGCACGCGGAGATGGTTTTGAGTGGGCTGTGCACGAAGCGATTGTCGGTGGTGAGCCTCGAGTTGTCGATCTCGTCAGCGATGCGCTCAGGAAGGTAAGTCCTAAGTCTTTTGCAGATCTGGACTTGCCGACTTCCCTGATGTTCGGTCACGAGCGTGCACGGCACCTTGGATTCACTGATGCGGTCGTTAGTAATGCGAGTGGTGACGCGGTTTTGCTGCCTGATGGGTCAGGTCGACCTTTCGCATTTGACTCCTGGATACCGATTGCGGCTCGCGGTGTCGCTGGCGAGCCGTACCTTCGAGAGCGGATCAAGAAGGTGTGGAAGACTGACTTGTTCCTAAGTAGTTCCAGTAAGACAAGGTTTGCCGCCGCAACTATCAAGAGCAACTGGCATCACCTCGAAGACGGCAAGGGGCTCCGAGTGGCGATCGTTCCCCAGGCGGTAGATCTCCAGCCGGGGTATCAGAGGTGGAAGTCTCTCCATCTTGTCGCGCTGCCAGATCCGGATGGCTTCATGGGCTTGTTTAACGATGCATATGAGGCAGTCGCCGAGGCAATTTTGACGGTGGGCAGGCACGACCGCGCACCGTATTACTACAAGCCGAGCGCTAAGGCGCAAAAAATCCAGAAGCAGCTGGAGAAGTTCGAGAAGGTCAAGGTCATCGACATCCTGGACGCCCTAAACGATGCTGCGCAGCAAAACCTAATCGCTGTTGATAAGAAGCTCATGTCCGTGGAAGCACCTGCGTGGCTCAGCATCAACGAAAAACGGACGCCTGTCGTCGCCCCGAGACCGTCGTTCGTGAAGCTGGACTGACGCTGCGGATGCCCAGCGTCCACGGTTTCGACACCACGTGGTGGAATTCCGCTTCAACGTCTGATGCAGGCCCTGTCGGTCAGGCGATCAATACCCCTCCGGATTCACCAGTGGGGTGTCGCAGCGGTCCACAACGTTCGCAAGCAAAACCTGGGCAGATGCGAACTGCTAAACCGTGTGTGCGGCTGGCGTTGTTGGCCCCGCGTGCCAGTCGCCGGCAGGCGATCGGATGACCACTGAGCTGAGCAAGCTTCAGGTTGGTGGGGTGCATCGTTGGATGTTGCGCACGACGCTCCAACGTAGGTTGCGGGTCGGCTAGCAACTTCCAAGTTGGTGGGGTGCATCGTTGGATGTTGCGCACGACGCTCCAACGTAGGTTGCGGGTCGGCTAGCAACTTCCAAGTTGGTGAGGTGAACCGTTGGATGTTGCGCACACGGGCTAGCCGACGATCTGGTAAATCTCTTCGGCAAGCCAGAAGGCCCGACCACCCCGCCCAATGCTACCAATTTTCCTAAGAAGCCCTTTTTCTTCTATTGAAGTGATCAGATTCCTTGCGCCCTGATTTGTGACGCCTAATGCGGTTTCGACCCGCTTGACTGTAACGAAGGGGTTCGAAAATAGAAGATCGACAACTTCTGCTGCTCGACTCTTAGTGCCTGCAAATGTCAAGCGATATGACTCTCGAAGCTCAACTAGCCTACCTCCACGTTCTTCGGCGTCGGTCGCTTGGCGATATACGGCGGTCAGGAAGAACTGGAGCCATTCCTGGATTTCCCCCCGCTCTCGGACGGCCTGCAGTCGACTGTAGTACTCTTGTCGGTTGTCCTCCATGTACGCGCTGACGTACAAAAGCGGTAATTCAAGTACCTTCTTCTCCATTAGAAGAAGTGTTATGAGAAGTCGGCCGATTCGACCGTTTCCGTCTAGGAATGGGTGAATCGTCTCGAACTGGTAGTGCATCAGCGCGCACCTGATCAGTACGGGAAGCTTGTTCTCTTCGTGGACGAAGTTCTCCCAGTCTCTTAGTCGATCTCCGAGCAACTCTGGCAACGGCGGCACGAAGATTGCGGTGTCAGGTGAATCGGTGGGTGATCCAATCCATACTGGGCTGGTCCGCAGTTCGCCCGGTCGTTTTTCTCGGCCGCGGACGCCGGAGAGCAGTACGGCATGAACCTGCCGTATCAAGCGGGTGGATATCGGCAAAGATTCTAGGAGCTTAATGCCTTCATTTAGCGCTTTCTGGTAGTTGAAAATCTCAGCAATGTCGTCGCTCGCGGTGGGCTCTACTGCCGCTTCAGCCTGAAGCACGTCCGACAAAGAGGCTTCCGTTCCTTCAATCCTCGAGCTCGCTACCGCCTCGCGCCGTTGATAGGGTTGGACCAGAATCCCGGGGTTGCTCAACAGTCGACCTACCCCAGAAAGTCGCCCCAGGGCTGTGTCAGCCTGCGACAGTGCCAGGACAGTGTCGAGAGTCAGGTCGAGGTGGCGCTGTCGAGGCGCCACTCTGGACAACTTCGCGAGTCTCGCCGTCGCCGAGCCCGCAACGTAGGTGCAGGCACCACGGCTGCTCAGCGTCCCGTTCTCGCCGCAGCCGGCGTTCGGCCTGCTCACCGAGCGAATGACCGAGTTCTGGCCTGCCGAGCATTCGATCTACGCCCCGACAACGCGGATGTCGTTGTCGAACCACGGGTCGGCGGACGCTGGTTCGAACGCGGCGTCGATGGCACCGAATGCAACTGAAGCCGGGTGACGCTGTGGGAGCCGCCCACCCGCCTGGTGCTGTTGTGGCAGATCGGCGCGGACTGGCGTTTCCGTCCGTGGCAGCCTGTCTGCGGTCATGGTCAGTACCTGTATGAAAGAACTGACGACATTCCACGCTTGCTCGAGCGCGCCTACGACGTCACGGCGGCGACGATCGGTGCATCCCGCCGGAGCGCTACTCTGCCGCGAGCCCGTGTTCCGGGTGGAGGGCGAGGTGGTCGACTTCACCGCACTCGGTGAGCGCAGCCACGCCGATCTGAGTGCCGACTTCACGGCCGCCGCGCGACGGGCATTGGCGGCCTTCGCGGCCCCGGGTGCCCTGGAGCGTGAGTTCCCGTTCGCGTTCGGCCCCGCGCCGGGCCTGCTGATCGCGCAGATCAGCCTGTCCGAGACGCTTGCGCACGGCTGGGACCTGGCGCGTGGTGCTGGCGTGCCCTACCGGCCCGACGACCGCGTTGTGGACGCGGTCGCGCGCTGGCACGCTGCGGGCAGCGCCGAGGACCGGCAACGGTCCGGCATGTTCGGACCACCGGTTGTAGGCGCGGCCGACGCCTCGCCGTTCGAGAAGCTGCTGGCGCTGCTCGGCCGCGAAGCTTAGCCAGCCGCGGCGAGCAGGATGACGAACAGCAGAGTGACCGCCGTCGCGAATGCGGTCACCGTGGCCTGCTGGCCGGGGGTCAGAACGGGGGCGCGGTTCATGGGTGTGCTCCCCAGAAGGCTCGTGGTCGGTGAGTCACCCTTGACAGCGCCCTGACCGCGCTCGCCGTTAGCCGCCGCGGCCGCATGTGTCATAGATCACAAGTCGGAGCGGCGCTGCCTGGTTCTCGCGGTGTAAAACAGCACCCCGCCCGCCACGGCGATGATCATCGCGAACGCAATCCCACCGACGACGAATGCCTGGGTGATGGCGCTCCCCGGTACCGCGGCCGCCTGCTGGGTGTCGTGCGTTGCCGCGGCGACCGGCAGTACCCCACCACCCAGCGCCATCAGGACCAGCAAGCCGAGCGCCGACAGTAGGCGCAGCCGGCGACGGGAATGCGAATCGGCTCGCGATCCGTTGCGGGCAAAGCTGAAACGGCTCATCGCGCACTCCCTTCCCCATGCTGGCTACCCGGGGAACGCGCGATGACACCACCGAGGTTTCGCGGCCGGCGCACATCACAGAGCCTCGATCACCCCGTCGATCTCGCTCGCCAGCGAGACATCCCGCTCGGTGATCCCACCCTCCGAATGCGTAGTAAGCCGGAAAGTCAGCGTGCGCCAACGGATGTCGATGTCGGGATGGTGGTTGGCGCTCTCCGCGATCTCGGCGACCCGGTTGACCACCTGGATCGCCTGCGGGAAGCTCGCCAGCTCCGCATCGCGCTCAATCGCGTCGCCCGCGCGCCGCCATTGGGACAGGTGACCGAGTGCCTCGTCGATGCGCTCGTCGCTCAGTAGCTCTGCCATGCGTCCATGGTCGTACCGCGGCGGGTACGCTGCACGTTTGCCACGGGAGTCCGGCACACGCCGGGCTGAGAGGTGGGCGTGAGCCCACGACCGTTCGCACCTGATCCGGATCATGCCGGCGCAGGGAGGCAGCTGCTCTCCTTGCTGGCGAGGACGCCGGTCACGACTAGGAGGGTGGATGAGATTCCTTCGCACTGCGGCAGTGGTGTCCGTCGCTGGTGTACTGACCGCGAGCTGCACGGTGCTCAGCGGGGACGGCGGCGAACCTGAGGGCCCGACCACCGTCACCCTGGTGACGCACGACTCGTGGGCGGCGCCGCAGGAGGTCCTGGACGCGTTCGAACGCCAGTCCGGCATCCGCATCCGCGTGCTCAAGGAGGGCGATGCGGGGGAGCTGACCAACAAGCTGGTCCTCACCAAGGCCAACCCCATCGCCGATGTCGCCTACGGTGTCGACTCCACGTTCGCCTCCCGCGCACTGGCGGAGGAGGTGTTCGAGCCGTATACCAGCCCCGAGGCCAACCGCGGCCCCCAGCGTTACTCCATCGACCCGCAGCACAGGCTCTCCGCCGTCGACGTCGGCGACGTGTGCGTGAACATCGACACCGGCTGGTTCACCGACAACGATGTGCCGGAGCCGAAGACCTTCGACGATCTCGCCGACCCGCGCTACCGCGGTCTGCTGGTGGTGCCCAACCCCGCGACGTCCTCGCCGGGGCTGGCCTTCCTGCTCGCGACGGTCGCCCGCTACGGCGAGCAGGGCTGGCGTGACTATTGGTCCCGGCTCGAGGGCAACGACGTTCAGGTCGTCAGCGGCTGGACGGAGGCCTACACACAGGAGTTCTCCGGCTCGTCCGGTAACGGACCGAAACCGATGGTGTTGTCCTACGCATCCTCGCCAGCCGCGGAGATCGGCGAGGACGGGCAGCCGCGTACCAAGGCACTTCTCGACACGTGTTACCGGCAGGTCGAGTACGCCGGTGTGCTGGCAGGCACCCGCCAGGCCGACAACGCCGGCAAGGTCGTCGACTTCCTGCTCTCCCAGCAGTTCCAGTCGACCGTCGCCGAGAACATGTACGTCTACCCGGCGCGCGAGGGCGTGGCGTTGCCGTCCGGCTGGGCGCAGGCCGCGCCGCTGCCACAGAACCCGGCTTCGCTGCCTAGTGAACAGGTGCAGGCGGGGCGGGAGCAGTGGATCGAACAGTGGCGCGGGCTGCTGGAGGGGTAGCGGGGCTCGCGGGAGCGACGGCACTCGCCGTCCTCCCGATCGGGTTTCTCGCCGTCTTCTTCGCCTGGCCCGTGGTGGCGATCCTGCGGCTCGGCCTCGCGGACGGCGAGGTGGCCACCACGCTGTTCGAGGCGCAGACCTGGCAGCTCGCCCGGTTCACGGTCGCGCAGGCGGCCGCCTCGACCGTGGTCGCGGTCGTCGCCGGCCTGCCGGTGGCCTATCTGCTGGCCCGGGTGCGGCTGCGCGGTGTCGGGGCCGTGCGCACGTTCATCCTCGTACCGTTCGTGCTGCCGACCGTCGTGGTCGGCCTGGCGTTCCGCGCGCTGTGGCCGGAGGGCGGCGTGTTCACGATCGTGTTGGCCAATGCCTTCTTCAACGTCGCCGTCGTGGCACGCACCGTAGGCGGGCTGTGGGCGCATCTGGACCGGCGCGCGGAGGACGCCGCACGGTCACTCGGCGCCTCGCCGTGGCAGGCGTTCCGCACGGTCACGTTGCCCGCCATCGCACCGGCCGTCGCGTCGTCGGCGGCTGTGGCGTTCCTGTTCTGCGCGACGAGCTTCGGCGTCGTGCTCATGCTCGGCGGCTCGCGCTACCGCACGCTGGAGACCGAGATCTACCTGCGCACGGTGAACCTGCTCGACCTGTCCGGCGCGGCGGCCCTTTCGCTGGTACAGCTCGGCGCTGTGCTCGCGGCCCTGCTGATCGGCGCGGCGGCTCGCCGTCGAAAGGAGACGGCGGCGCGGCTGCGGGCAGCGGCGGACACGGCGCGCCGCCCCGAGGGGCGCGAGTGGTGGGTCGTCGCCGCCGGGTTCGCGGTGCTCGGGCTACTGGTCACGCCGATCATCGCGTTGCTGCTGCGCTCGGTGTCCACACGCGACGGTTGGAGTCTCGAAGGGTACCGGGCGCTTTCCGGTGTCGGCGAGTACGGCGCCCTCAACGTGACCGGTTGGGACGCGGCGATGAACTCGCTGCGCACGGCATCGGACGCGACGCTGCTCGCCATGATCGTCGGCGTGCTCGCCGCCGTCGCGCTGGTGGCCCTGCGCCGCTCACCGGAGCGCGGTGCGCGGGCGGCCGGCGAGGCAATGGACACCGCGCTGATGCTCCCGCTCGGGGTGTCGGCGGTGACCGTGGGCTTCGGGTACCTGCTCACACTCGGCGAGCTGCCGTGGGATCTGCGGACCTCACCGCTGTTGGTGCCGTTCGCGCAGGCGCTGGTCATCGTCCCGCTGGTCATTCGCATAGTGCTGCCGGTGTTGCGTTCGGTGGACCAGCGGCTGCGGCAGGCCGCGGCGACGCTGGGCGCGAGCCCGGCGCGCGTGTGGCGGGAGATCGACCTGCCGCTGGCCCTGCGCTCGCTGGCGGCCGCGGCCGCATTCGGTTACGTGGTGGCGCTGGGTGAGTTCGGTGCGACGAGCTTCCTGGCTCGCCCTGATGCGCCGACGCTGCCCGTGGCGATCAACGCGCTGGTGAGCAGGCCGGGAGAGCTCAACAGCCAGATGGCCTACGCGGCCTGCGCGCTGCTGATGCTGGTGACGGCGCTCGTGGCCGCGGTGATCGACCGCCTGCGGGCCCCGCAGGCGCAGGTAGGGGAGTTCTGATGCTGATAGTGGACGGGCTGACCACGCGGTACGGATCGTTCACGGCGGTGCGTGACGTGCGGCTGGAGATCGCCGACGGCGAGGTGGTCGCCCTGCTCGGCCCGTCCGGTTCCGGTAAGTCGACGCTGTTGCGTTCCATCGCCGGGCTCGAGCCGGCGGCGACGGGGCCGGTGCGCTGGGATGGTGTGGATCTCGCGCCGGTGCCGGTGCACCGGCGTGGCTTCGGGCTGGTGTTCCAGGACGGTCAGCTGTTTCCGCATCGTGACGTCGCCGCCAACATCGCGTTCGGTCTGCGGATGCGTCGTGTGCCGAAGGCCGAGCAGGCCCAGCGGGTGGGTGAGTTGCTGGAGCTCGTCGGTTTGTCCGGGTACGACCGCCGCAAGGTCACCGAGCTGTCCGGTGGTGAGGCGCAGCGGGTCGCGCTCGCCCGCGCGCTTGCCCCGCGGCCCCGGTTGCTGCTGCTGGACGAGCCGCTGTCCGGGCTCGACGCCGAGCTGCGCGAGCAGCTGGCCCTCGAACTCGCCGATGTGCTGCGGCAGGCCAAGATCAGCACGTTGCTCGTCACGCATGATCAGGAGGAAGCGGTCACACTCGCGGACCGGATTGCGGTGCTGGATGCCGGAGAGATCCAGCAGGCCGGCACCGTGCTCGATGTCTGGCGGCGGCCGGTCGACGAGCGGGTGGCCCGGTTCCTCGGGGTGACTACGGTGCTGGCCGGTGAGGCATCCGGCGGGCTGGTGACCTCGGTGCTCGGTACGGTCCCGGTGCCGTGGGCGACTGACGGCGCTGTGTCGCTCGGACTGCGGCCGAACGCGGTGCGGGTCGCCGATGCCGGGGTGGCGGCGGAGGTGCTTGGCCGGGTGCACCGGCGCGAGCACGTGCGGCTGGCGGTCCGGCCGGAGCGCGGACCTGCCCGCGTTGACGCCGTCGCGCCCATGGCCGCCGCCCTGCAACCGGGCGACCGGGTACACCTCGCCCTCGACCCGGATGGGATCGCGCTCATCGGCAGCGACTGAGCGGGCAACTCGCGTGTCTGAGCGGGCAACTCGCGTGTCTGAGCGGGGGACTCGCGTGCGGGAGCGGGGGACTCGCGAGTGGTTAGGGCTTCGGCTTTGCTGGGGGGACCGTTTGTGCCCACTCAGCCCAGTCGGCGAGCGCGTCGTAGAGCCGGACCGCCGCTTCGATGGTGACGCGCATTGCCCGCGTCTGCGGGCTGTCGCCGAAATCGCCGCGATCCTTCGCGGCGGCGGAGCCGCGGTACAGCTCCGCCTTCTCCCGGTAGAACCGCGCCTCCTTGTCCAGGTGCGCCTTGAGTTCCTGCGGTTCCATCAGCCAGAAGAACAATGAACGCAGTAGCGGGTCGAGCCGCATGGTGTGGTCGACCTCGACGTCGACGAGCCAGCGGCGTAGCTCGGTCATCCCCGCGTCGGTGATGCGGTACTCCTTGCGGCGCCGCGGCCCCTCGGCCTCGGCCTCGATGAGGCCCTCGGCGGCCAGCCGGGTCAGCTCGCTGTAGATCTGCGGATGCTTCGCGGGCCAGATCGAGCCGAGCGTTTCCTCGAATCGGCGCGTGAGGTCGTAGCCGCTTCCGGGTTCGCCGGCGAGCAGCCCGAGCAACCCATGACGCAACGACATCCACTCACCCTCTCCTGAGCTCCCGCCGGCTGGAGCGTACCTGTGCCCGGGTCCCGCTTGACACCCAGTGTAAGTACTAATAGACATGTAAGAACAAACATGTTGAGTCGATCATGTTGGAGTTGTCATGTCTGACCGGGGTTTCACCAAGGCTGTTCTGATCACTGGGGCGGGCGGAGGAATCGGAGTGCGCACCGTCGCGGCGTTCGCCGAGCGGGGGTACCGCGTCTACGCTGGCGTGCGCAGCACCGCGGGCATCCCGCAGCTCGACCGCACGGGCGTCACGCAAGTGGAGCTCGACGTGACCGATCCGGCGACCATTCGCCGCGCACTCGAATCGATCGCTGCCGAGCGAGGTTCCGCCGGGCTGCAGGTGCTGGTCAACAACGCGGGCGTGATCGTGCAGGGACCGCTCGAACTCGTACCCGACGAGGAGCTGCACCGCCAGTTCGACATCAACGTCTACGGCCCGCAGCGCGTACTCAAGGCCGCTCTTCCGTTGCTGCGCAACGGACACGGCCGGGTGATCAACATCAGCGCTGCCACCGCGCAGCTGGCGATGCCCTACCTGGGGCCGATCTCGGCGAGCAAGGCGGCACTGGAGTCCCTGTCGCACGCCGCACGCGTCGAGCTCGCACCGTGGGGCATTCCGGTCGTGATCGTCGAACCCGGTGCGGCCGAAACCCCGATCTTCGCCAAAGCCGAAGCGGAGGCGCGCAAGGCGCTCGCGCTGGCCGATCCGAGTCGGGTCGCGCTCTACCGCAACCAGCTCGCCGCGGTCGAGGGCGCAATGGCCAAACAGAAGCCGGGTCCGGTCGACAGGGTGGTCAAGGCGATTCTGCGGGCTGCGGAGGCTCGCGCGCCAAAGGCCTGCTACGTCGCGAGCCGGGACGCCCGACTGCTCCGTGTGCTTTCGCGACTGCCACTGCGGATGCGTGATCGGCTACTGGCCGGCTCGCTCGGCCTGGCCAAGGTGGAGCCCGCCGTCGGAGCGCCGCGATGAGCGCCGTCGTCCTCGCCGGCGCGACCTCCGGGCTGGGCAGGCAGGCCGCGCTGCAGCTCGCGAAGGACGGACACGAGCTGACGTTCATCGGCCGCAACCGTGAACGTGGCGAACGGCTCGCGCGTGAGACCGGTGGCCGGTTCATCCGGGCTGATCTGTCCACACTGGAGGGTGTCGAGCACGTCGCCGCCACCGTCTCGCAGGTGGACGTGCTGATCAACAACGCGGGCGTGATGACGCGTCGCCGTGAGGTGACGGCCGAAGGGTTCGAGCTGAACCTCGCGGTCCACCACCTCGCACCCTTCTCACTGACCAGCCGGTTGCTGCCGTTGCTGCGGCGGGGCGAAGGCCGCGTCGTGAACGTCAACTCCGAAGGACACCGTGCGCCGATGCGGGGCAGTGGGCCCGTGCTCATCAACTTCGACGACCTGCAGAGCGAGCGGTCCTTCGATCCGTTCCTCACCTACAGCCGTACCAAGCTCGCCAACCTGTTGTTCACCTACGAGCTGCACCGCCGCCATCCGGAGCTGACGGTGGCAGCTGTCCATCCCGGTGTCGTGCGGACCGATCTCGGCCGCCAGTTCCCGCGCGCGCTCGTGGCGTTGTTCCACATCACGGCACTGTCGGCGCGGCAGGGTGCCGCGCCCGTGGTCGAGCTCGCCACGTCGCCGGACATCGCCAACGGCGCCTACTACAGCCGCTTCACCAACACACGGAGCTCGCCCGCCTCCTACGACGTGGGAACCGCGCGACGGCTGTGGGAGGTCACAGAGGAACTCCGTGGTCCGTTCGCCGTCACCGGCCAGCTGAGGGGACCGTCATGACCGGCAAGTAGTTGTCTCGCCGCAGCGCGTTGGAGGCCACCGTAGCGAGCACGGCCGGTATCGCGACTGTGTCCACTGTAGACGCTGGGAGTGTCGAGGCGCCCGGGGTGGCTGGCGGGGCTGCACGACGACAACCACCACCAGTACCACCCCGACGTAGCCAAGATCGGCAATCTTCGGCCGTGAGCTCAGCCGTCCTTCGTGCTGAGCCGTGCGTAGGCAAGGGAAAGTGCGATCGCGATGTAGCAGACAGCCCGCACCGCACCCTCGCCCAGTGCCCCGGTCGGCATCGGATCGCGCAGTACGTCCACCAACGACGTCCATGAGCTGTTCAGCAGGTAGGGATGCAGCCAGGACAGCGCGTCGAGTGCCTGCAGGACGGAGAACACGATCACGCCGCCCAGCACGGATGCCAGCACGACCATCGGATGCTCTGTCCACGCGGAGATGGCCAGCGCGACCGCGCCGACAGCCCAGAGCTGCAGGGCCACCCAGCCCACCGCGATGGCCACCTTCACCAGTGCGCCCGGTAGCGACAGGGTCGTCCCGGACAGAGTGACCAGCGCACTGGACCCGTTGATCACCAACCCGGTGAGTACACCGGTCAGCGCCATCACCACCGCGGCCGTGACCGTGAACGTCGCGACGCCGGCGGCCTTGACGAACAGCATCCGCCCGCGGCTGACCGGTGCGAGCAGCCAGCCGCGCAGCGTGCCGTGTGCTGCCTCGCCGGCGAGCGCATCGGCACCGGACATCGCCGCGCTCAGCGGCAGCAGCAGGCTCAGCGCCATGAACAGCGTCGCGATCGGCAGCACGAGCGCGTTGCCTGCCACCCCGCTGGCGAGCAGTGGCCCGTCCCCGCCGTTGTTGCCGGGTGGTCCTGGCGAGTCGACCAGCGTCAGCGCGATACCGACGATCACCGGGATCACAGCCAGCACGCCGAGCACAGCCAGGGTGCGCGGCCTGCGGAAGATCCAGCGCAGCTCGGCGCGGAACAGCCGGGCCAGCGATGCGTGCGACCGCCGCGCCTGCGTGAGGTCGCCAAGGGCCGTCGTCGTCACCTCGGTCATGAGCCGGCCTCCTGGGTGAGCCTGGCGAAGAGATCCTCCAGCCCGGTCCGGGCGCGGCGGGCCTCCTGCACACCGGTCCCGCCGTGCACCAGCATGGCGATCACGTCCTGTGCGGTAGTGCCCGTGAGGTCGACACGCACACCATCCGGTGTCAACCGCGCGGGGATCCGCTTCTCCCGCAAGGTATCCATGGCGGTGGTTCCGTCCTGTGTGGACACAAGAAGTGCTGGCGAGCCGGATTCGAGCAGCTCGGCGAGCTCTCCCTGGGCCACTACAGTCCCCTCATTGAGCACCGCGACGTGGGTACAGGTCGCCTCGACCTCCGCGAGCAGGTGCGAGGACACCAGTACGGTGACGCCCGCGCCGTGCAGGTCGGCGATGATCGAGCGCACCTCCCTGGTGCCTGCGGGGTCGAGACCGTTGGTCGGCTCGTCGAGCACGACCATGCGCCGCGGTACCAGCAGAGCCCCGGCCAGGCCGAGTCGCTGCTTCATGCCGAGCGAGTAGCCGCGGTATCGGCGGTTCGCCGCGCTGGTGAGACCGACCCGTTCGAGCGCCTCGCCGACGGAACGGCGAATGTCCGATGTGGCCAGTCGCGGTTCGGCGGCTGCCATGCGCTGTAGGTTGTCCCGGCCGGAGAGGAACGGGTGGAACCCTGGCGACTCCACGAGAGCGCCGACGTCCGGCAGCGCATGCCCGGCCTCGCCCGGCATCGCGTGCCCGAGCAGCTCCACCGCACCGGCCGTGGGCCGGACCAGCCCGAGGAGCATCCGGATCGTCGTGGTCTTGCCGGAGCCGTTCGGGCCGAGCATCCCCAGCACGGCCCCCTCGGGGACGTCGAGGTCGACGTGGTCGACCGCGACTGTGTTGCCGTAGGTCTTGCGCAGGCCACGCGTGTGCGCGGCCAGCGCCGGTGCGGGTGTGGACGCCCCCGAGGGGGCGTCCACACCTGTCGCTGCCGTGGTGCTCACTTGCCTTCCAATGCCTGTGTCAGTACCTGCTCGGGCACGGCGCCGAAGGCCACGCGGCCGTCAGAGGTGACGAGTGCGGTGCCCACCTTGGTGTCGATCACGTAGCCGGAGCCGAACGCGCCGCTCACCGGCCTGCCCATCTGCTGGAGCAGGGCCTCGACGTTGACGTTGTCCCCCTCGCCGCCCGAAGGCGCTCCGGCGGGCATACGCCCGACGAACACGGTATCCCAGCCATCGCCGACGATCGAGCTCTCGGCGTCAGTAGGCGGCTGCTCGTGGGTGCCCGGCTTCGTCTGGTTTTCGGTGACCCTCGCGCCCTGTGGCGGGGTGAACTGGAACAGGTCCGCGGGCTGCGCGGCGAAGTCGATCCGGGTGAAGCCGATCTGCAGTGCCGGCTCCGTGGTGCCGTTGGTGTGCACGGACATCCGCAGCGGCACCCGCGTCTCGGAGTCGACCGCGATCCGCACCTCCCGCAGCAGAGTGCGTTCGGTCGGCTTGGGCGTCAGCACCAGCTCGTACGCCGGGCGGTCGGCGACCCTGGCCGTGCCGTCGACGGTCACGGTGCTGCTCTGCTGGATGTAGTCGAGCAGCTGGGTGGCGGCCGAGGCCGGGTCGGCCAGTTGCCCGTTCTCCGGCAGCTGGTGCCGTTCGGCGGCGGGCAGGGTCATCTTCGTCGCGCTGTTGTCGGTCGAGTTGTACGTCCACACGGTCGTGCCGTTGTGCACGACCGTCAGCTCGCTGTTGCTTTCCTGCACAGCGAACCTGCTGGCGTTGTTGCCGTCGTAGTACACGCGTGCGGACTCGGAACCCAGCACCGGCATACCAGGCACGCTCGGCAGGCCGAGCGAGTTGTCGATCGCGACGTCACCGGACAGCGCCGGCACATCGGCTTCGAGCACGGACTTGACGAGCGCCTCCGCACTGACCGGCGGCAACTGCGGTGCTTCGCCCGCGCCGGCCGGTACGGCGAGGACCGCCAGGCCGGCCGCGCCTATTGCGGTGCCGGCGACGGCCACAGCCACTGCTCGCTTCTTCGGATTCACTGCCCCTCCTTGGTCAACTCGAGTTTGCGCCCTTGAGCCTGCGCCCTGGGCACTGAGATCAGCCTGAGATGCTGAGAAGCGGCTGAGAGCCCGCGCGCGGCACGCCGGGAAAAGGCATCCTGAGAATCGTGAAACCACGAGTACTGGTCGTCGACGACGAGCCCGGCGTGCGCAAGGCGCTCCAGCGCGGGCTCACCGCGGAAGGAATGGACGTCGTCACCGCGGCCGACGGCCCGAGCGCGTTGCGGCTGGCGCAGACCGGCGCCTTCGACGTGCTGCTGCTCGACATCATGCTCCCGGGGCTCTCCGGTTACCGGGTCCTGCAGCAACTGCGGGGCCAGGGCGTGCACACGCCGGTGCTGCTCATCTCGGCCAAGGACGGCGAGATCGACCAGGCCGACGGACTGGATCTCGGCGCCGACGGCTACCTCGTGAAGCCCTTCTCGTTCGTCGTGCTCGTGGCCCAGGTACGCGCGGTGTTGCGGCGCGCGGCCACGCAGGGCGTGCGTGGGCCGGTACGGATCGGTGGCCTGACCGTCGACCGGGCTGCGCGGGAGGTCCGCTGGCACGACGATCCGGTGGCGCTGAGTCCGCGTGAGTTCGCCCTGCTGGAGGTGCTCGTCGGTCGCGCGGGCACGGTGGTGACCAAGGATGAGCTGCTGCGCGCGGTGTGGGGTGACGAGCAGGCGGCGACCCGCAACGTCGTCGAGGTGTACGTCGGCTACGTGCGGCGCAAGCTGGACGCGGTCGGCGCCGGTGCCTTCGTCCGCACCGTACGCGGGCATGGCTATGTGGCCTCCGACCCGGAGCTCGACCAGGTGACCGCCGGGTGATTCTTGCGCCTCGCCGCTGGTGGCTGCGGCGGAGCCTGCGGTTCCGGATCACACTCATCGCCACCACGATCACGCTCGGGCTGCTGTTCGGGCTCGCGTTGCTCGCCGGGAGGGCGCTCGGGCCGCTGCTGGTGAACTCGACGGACGCCGAGCTGCAGACCGTGCTCGCGGCGCAGGGCGCTCGTGTCGAGGCAGGCACGGTGCCGGTGGCGCCGGACGGCGTCGAGGTACGTGTGCTCGACACCGCCGGCGGGCCGGTGGACGGTGACCCGCGACCGGCGTTCGACGCGCAGGACGTCCGCGCGCTCAAGGCGGGCCTGCCGGTGAGTACCGAGTCCCGCGGCGACGTCACCACGAAGGCCCGCTGGCTGGGCTCGGTGGTGACGGCGCCGGACGGTAGCCAGCGGCTGGTCGCCGTCGGCGCCCCGATGGTGGGGTCGAGGGCCGCGATCGCGAACGGCTCCCGCTGGCTGCTGCTCGTCGCGATCGTGGGTGCGCTCGTCGCGACACTCGCCACTTGGCTCGGCGTGCGCTCGGCCCTGCGGCCGGTCGGCCGGATGCGCCGTTCGGTCCGCGCGCTCCCGCCGGGCGGGCGGCTGCCGCTGCCGGAGTCCCATGACGAGCTGCGGGCACTGGCCGTTGACTTCAACACGCTGCTCGCGCGGTACGAGGAGGTCGGCAAGCGGCTGAGGCGGTTCACCGGTGACGCCGCACACGAGCTGCGTTCACCGGTCGCGTCGATCCGGGTGCAGGCCGAGGTCGCGGTGGCCAATCCCGACGCCGACCTCGCCAACGAGACCCTCGCCGACATCCTCGCCGAGGCGGAGCGGCTGTCGGCACTGCTCGACGGGCTCCTCGCGCTGGCCCGCTCGGATGCGGGCGAGGTGCCCCCAGCGGAGCCGGTCGAGCTGGTCACCGAGGTGCGTGACGCGGTATCGCGCCTGCCGTCCGGGTCGCCACCGGTGCGGGTCAGCGCGGTGGTGCCGCAGGCGTGGGCGCTGGCCACGCATGCCGAGGTCGAGCTGGTGCTGAACAACCTCCTGCGCAACGCCTGCCGCTATGCCGAGGCGCAGATCGTGGTGTCGGTGCTCGCGTCCCGTTCCCGGGTGCGAGTGGTCGTCGACGACGACGGGCCCGGGGTGCCTGTGCAACACCGGGAGCGTGTGTTCGACCGCTTCTACAGGGTTTCCGACGATCGAGCGCGGATCTCCGGCGGCACCGGCCTCGGGCTGGCGATGGTGGCCGAGGCGGTGCGCAGGCGTGACGGCCGGATCACCGTGGGGGAGTCGCTGGACGGTGGTGCGCGGTTCCAGGTGAGCTGGCACAGGCACCCTGGGTAACGTTGCCCTCTCGTGGAAGCCGTTGCGCCTGTTGTCATCGTCGGTACGGCCATCGTCAGGGGCGGCCTGCTGCTCGCGCAGCAGCGCGCGTACCCGGCGCAGGACGCCGGGCTGTGGGAGTTGCCCGGCGGCAGGGTCGAGCCCGGCGAGTCGGACGCGGACGCGGTGCGCCGCGAATGCGCTGAGGAGCTCGGCGTGCGGGTGGCGGTCGGCGAGCGTGTCGGTGCCGACGTGCCGTTGCCGGGCGGCAAGGTGCTGCGGGTGTACGCCGCCACGTTCGCGGACGGCTCACCCGAGCCGCATGCGGTGGAGCACCGGGCACTGCGCTGGGTCGCGGCCCCGGAGCTCGCCGCCGTGGAGTGGTTGCCTGCCGACGTGGTTCTCGTGCCGGCGCTGGCGGAGTTGCTACGCGGGTACAGCGGCGGGGTGACAGGCTTACCGTGAATACATGTACGTCGTGCTGTTGACCTACACCGCGCCCCTGCAGGAGATCGACTACGTGCTGCCGGACCACACGGACTGGCTCGCGCGGCAGTTCGAGCACAATCACCTGCTGGCGTCGGGACGCCGGGACATGCACCTCGGCGAGGTGATGATCGCCAGGCCGATGCCCCGGCTCAAGCTGGACGCCTTCCTAGCCGCGGATCCGCTGGTGCTGAACCACCTGGCCCATTACGAGGTGGTGGAGTTCACGGCGACCCGGACCAGCCATGAGCTACGCCTGCTCAACGAGGCGATGCCGCACTGACCTGCGTCACTCACGTGGCGCGGGGGAGGTCGGCTTTGGCCTTCTTCAGCGCGAGCACTGGGCACTTCCGGCAGCGCGGGCTGGATTTGCAGCACTTCTTCTTGAGTTTGCCCGATTTGATCAGCTTGCGGACGGTGGCCCGAGGATCCGCGGCGGCACGGTGTTTCTTGCCCACAGGTCACGCTCCACGCTGACTCGACTGCTGAGCCAAGGTTAGGTGAGCCTACCCTTGATCGAGGTGTGGCGCTAGACACAATCCAGGCGCAGGTACTCTGGAGGAGACCACGGTCGGCCGCAGAGCCGCTGGTCGCCCCCGTTCTCTTCCCACAGGAGCCGACGCGTGCCTGCAATCACCGCCGAGAAGGTCAGGACCGACCTCCGCAACATTGCCATCGTGGCACACGTGGACCACGGCAAGACGACCCTGGTCGACGCGATGCTCCGGCAGTCCGGCGCCTTCGCCGAACGGTCGGAACCAGTGGACCGGGTCATGGACTCCGGTGAGCTGGAGCGGGAGAAGGGCATCACGATCCTCGCCAAGAACACCGCGATCCGTCGGCAGACGCCCGACGGCCCGGTGACGATCAACGTGATCGACACCCCCGGGCACGCGGACTTCGGCGGCGAGGTCGAGCGCGGCCTTTCCATGGTCGACGGGGTGGTGCTGCTGGTCGACGCCAGCGAGGGCCCGCTGCCGCAGACCCGGTTCGTGCTGCGTAAGACCCTGCAGGCGGGGCTGCCCGTCGTGCTCGTCGTGAACAAGGTCGACCGCGCCGACGCTCGCATCGCCGAGGTCGTCGAGGAGACGCACGACCTGCTGCTCGACCTGGCTGGGGACATCGACGACGTCGACCTCGACGCGGTGCTCGACCTGCCGGTGGTCTACGCCGCGGCGCGCGACGGCAGGGCGAGCCTGGAGCGCCCCGCTGACGGCACGGTGCCCGACAACGAGAACCTGGACCCCCTGTTCGACGTGCTGCTCGGCCACATTCCGCCGCCCACCGCCGATCCGGACGCCCCGCTGCGCGGGCTGGTCACCAACCTCGACGCGTCGAGCTTCCTCGGCCGTATCGCACTGATCCGCATCCACGCCGGGCGGCTGCGCAAGGGCCAGAGCGTCGCGTGGCTGCGCGAGGACGGTTCGGTGCAGTCGGTGCGGATCTCCGAGCTGCTAATCACCGAGGCCCTGACCCGCGTGCCGGCGCAGGAGGCCAGCGCGGGTGACCTGGTCGCGATCGCGGGCATCCCGGACATCACCATCGGTGACACGCTCGCCGACCCCGAGGACCCCGAGGCGCTGCCGCGCATCACGGTCGACGAGCCGGCCATCTCGATGACGATCGGTGTCAACACCTCACCGCTGGCGGGGCGCGGCGGTGGCGACAAGCTCACCGCGCGGGTTGTCAAGGCCCGCCTCGACGCCGAGCTGATCGGCAACGTGAGCATTCGCGTCCTGCCCACCGAGCGGCCCGACAGCTGGGAGGTTCAGGGCCGTGGGGAGCTGGCGCTGGCCATCCTGGTCGAGCAGATGCGCCGGGAGGGCTTCGAGCTGACCGTCGGCAAGCCGCAGGTGGTCACGCGGATGATCGACGGCAAGCTGCACGAGCCGTTCGAACGCCTCTACGTCGACGCGCCGGAGGAGCACCTCGGTGCCATCACGCAGCTGCTCGCGTCCCGCAAGGGCCGCATGGAGCAGATGGACGGGCACGGTACGGGACGGATCAAGCTGGAGTACGTGCTCCCCGCACGTGGGCTGATCGGGTTCCGTACCGACTTCCTCACCGAGACCCGCGGCACCGGCATCGCCAACCACAACTTCGAGGGCTATTTCCCGTGGGCCGGCGAGATCCGCACCCGGCACTCCGGCTCGCTGGTCGCCGACCGGTCGGGCCCGATCACCAGCTACGCGATGCTGCAGCTGGCCGACCGCGGCACGTTCTTCGTCGAGCCGGGCGCCGAGGCCTACGAGGGCATGGTCGTCGGTGAGAACCCGCGGGCGGAGGACCTGGACGTCAACATCACCAAGGAGAAGAAGCTCACCAACATGCGCTCCTCGACCGGTGACGAGCTCGAGCGCCTCGCACGCCCGCGCAAGCTGGGCCTGGAGGAGGCGCTGGAGTTCTGTGCGGTCGACGAATGCGTCGAGGTGGCACCGAACGTGGTGCGGGTCCGCAAGGTCACGCTCGACGTCTCGCAGCGAGCCAAGGAGCGTTCACGCGCGAAGAGCCGCGACAAGAACGCGTGACGCGTCAGTCCTGTCGTGGTGTGCCTCGTTGTTTGGCTTCGGGGTAGAGGTGGCAGCCGGTGGTGATGCCGAATCCGGTTCGTTTGCTGGAGCCGAACTGTAGTTGTGCGCCGTAGTGGTCGGTGAGCCAGTAGTCCTGGTTGTCGTCGATTTGCAGGGTGATGTTGGTGAAGCCGAATTCTTTGCCGACCGGGGTGACGATTGTTTTGGCTTTGTCCCAGCTGTCTGCGGGGAGTGGTGCGTCGA
Source organism: Saccharomonospora sp. NPDC046836 (assembly GCF_040645195.1). Lineage (NCBI taxonomy): Bacteria > Bacillati > Actinomycetota > Actinomycetes > Pseudonocardiales > Pseudonocardiaceae > Saccharomonospora > Saccharomonospora sp. NPDC046836. The sequence continues at coordinate 21,193 of NZ_JBEYXW010000025.1, read as the reverse complement.
CCAGCCAGGTGGGGAGCACGGTGTGTGTCGCGTCCCAGGCATCGACTTCGCCGAAGGCCCGGCACCCTCCAACGTCACGGTGCCGTCTTCGCGCCAGGGTGGTAGGTCGAACTCGTTGCTGAGGCGTTGTTTGAGTTCTTGGTTGAACGTTTCGTAGCGGTGGACGGCGTCGTCGATGGTCGGTCTTTGCATGAGCGTGTCGAATTGTTGCTGCACGGTCATGGTTTCCGCTCCCCCCTCCCTGCCGAAGTACCGGTCGGCGTCGTTCCCGGTGCACGCTGTGAGCAGGACGAGCGCTGCGGCAACCGCGGCGAGACCGCGCTGTGCTTCAAATCCCGTCACGATCCCCCTCCGTGCTCGACTGATAACCATAAGGAGCCGAGTGGCCGCTGCGCAGCTCGTTCACGCAGGTCAGGTAGAACTACTTGGGAACCAACCGGCGCAACAGTGCGTCACCCAAGTGGCGGTACCTGATCCGGTATCCGGGTTTGACGTGTGGTCTGGCAATCTCGTGATCAGTCAGCGAGAGAGCAGGTTCGGCAGGTAGGAGGGGGCTGCGGGGTGCGCGCGACGGGTAGGGGAGCAAGGATGCGTCCGCTGGCGTTCGTGTTCGCGATGGTGGCCGTCGTGCTCGCCGCGTGCACCAACACCCCGCCGGTGCCGACGGTGAGCACACCCGCGGCGCAGACCACGACGACGACGATCGCGACTCCGTCGCAGATCGTCGTCAGCCTCGACGACATCTCCGGCGGGTACAACCCGCACAACCTCGCCGACCTCTCGACCGTCACCTCGGCGCTGGCACAGATGCTGCTGCCGTCGGTGTTCCGCCCCGCCGACGACGGCAGCCTGAAGCTCGACGAGAACCTCATGGTCTCGGCGGAGGTCACCTCGCAGGAGCCGTTCACGGTGTCCTACGAGATCCGGCCCGACGCGTCGTGGTCGGACGGTGCGCCCATCGCGGTGGAGGACTTCGCCTACCTCGCCGACGCGATGAAGGCGGAGCCGGGGGTGGCGGACGCCGCCGGCTACCGGCTCATCTCCGGTATTCAGCCAGGAGCCGGTGGCAAGCGGCTCGACGTTACCTTCAGCAAGCCGTACTCGGGCTGGCAGACGCTGTTCGACAACCTCTTGCCCGCGCACCTGCTCAAGGACGCGCCGGGCGGCTGGCAGGGGGCGCTGACCGACAGCTTCCCCGCCTACGGTGGCCCGTTCTCGATCAAGACGCTGGACAAGGAGCGCGGCGAGATCATCCTCGAGCGCAACGAGCGGTACTGGGAGAAGCCGGCCGCTGTGGACCGGATCGTGCTGCGCAGCTCCGACCAGCCGGGCATGGTGGCGGCGCTGCGAAGCGGCAACGACCAGTTCGCGCTCACGAGCACCGACGCGGACGGCCTCCAGCTGTTCTCCGACCTCGGCCGCGACGTTCAGCTGCACACCGTGGCACGTACCTACCTCGCCGAAGCGCTGCTGCGGCCTGTCGGCGTGCTGGCCGACGATCAGGTGCGCGCCGGCGTCGCCGCGCTGCTCGACCGGGAGAAGCTCATCGAGGCCGGTACCCGCGGCGGTGCCTCGGCGAGCCTGCGCGCAAATGCCCAGGTGCTACCGCCCTCCGCCAGGGACTACCAGCCGACGATTCCCGATGCCGGCTCGCCGCGGACACCGCAGCCACGCAAGGCCGAGCAGCTGCTGACCGCGGCGGGGTACGAGCGCGAAGGGGAAACCTGGACGAGGGAGGGCGAGCCCCTGTCGATCGTGGTGGCAGCGCCCGGGCAGCGGGAGCCCTACGCGAGCGTGGCCGAGGAACTGGCGCGGCAGCTCAGCGAGGCCGGTATCAAGGTCACCACGCTCAATCCGCCCGCGCGCGAGCTGTTCAACACCCAGCTGGCCACGCCCGTGAACCCGCAGCCGCCGCAGAGCGAGCAGCCTGAGGCGCAGAACGGTACGACGAACGTGGACATCGCGGTGGTGCCGCAGTCGATCAGCAACGACCCGGCGTCCACACTGGCCTCGAACTTCGGCTGCCCGGCAGGCTGGGACGCCGAGCCGGGGGCTCAGACCACGCCACAGGTCCCGGTCACCACGACCGCCTGGTGCGACCGGGTCCTCCAGGCAACGGTCGAGACGGTGCTGACCGGTGAGGAGCCACTGGCGGAGCACCTGCCGTCGGTGGAGAGCGCGCTGTGGCAGAGCCAGGTGGCGATCCCGCTGTTCCAGCTCGCCGACACGATCGCGATCGGCCCCACCGTGTCCGGTGTGACGCCTGGCCCGGCGATGTCCGGCCCGTTCTCCTCGGCCGTCAACTGGACCCGCGCCCCCCGCTAGGCCACCGCCGCTTAAGACACCCAAGGCCACCTCGGGGGGACTGGCTCAGCAGTTGGGCGGTTTCGGATGTTCTTCGGGGCTGGTCAGGTAGTCAGGCACGATCGTCGAGGTAGAGGCCGCAGGCACAGTTACAAGGCAAACGCGCCGCGGTGGCCGTTGAGGCGGCCGCAGGCGGTGAGTGCCAGCACGCCGTGTCCGGCGACGCGCGTGTCGGGGCCGAGGGTGGTGAGGCCGACCGAGGTACGCCCTGCGATGAGGGTGGCGTAGCGCTGGTCGCGTGGGTCGGGCACCTCGATGCCTGCTTCGGCGAAACACGCCAGGACCCAGTCATGCCACTCGGCGTCGTCCTTGCGGAATTCGTCATCGTCGTCGTAGAGGTCGCTGTCCGGCGAATGGATGATGAACGTCCGCGCGACGTCGGGTGGCGCGTACTTGTCGATCACGTCGTACATTCCCCCTGGCGTGGGTTCGTGCAGACCGGACTCGGCGGGTAGCGGCTCACCCACCTCAACCTCACCAACCGAGAAGTCGTGGTGGTAGTAGCGGACCAGCGTGCCGTTGTCCGCGAGGCACCAGGCGGTCCAGTCATCACCGTCGTGCGCGGCGTACCAGTACACGGCGGAACGCAGCCGGCGGCTCAGTTCCACGCAGCGTCGCTGCCGGGCTTCGTGCTTGTTCTCGAAGCCCGCGTCTGCCTCGTCGCCGGGCTGTTCGGCTCGGTGTTCGGTGAGTTCGTCGTCGTGGACCGGGGCCCCGACCACCAGCGTCCACCCATCCAGCACCGGCGTCACGAACATCTGGGCGCACCACACGTGGTCGTGGTTCCCCACCGCACGGCTCCACCGGCGGTACGTGTTGCCCTGCGCCTGGGTGAAGCCGGCGCGCATCGTGATCGGCACCGGGGCGGAGAGGCCGAACGCGTCCAGTACCGCCTGACGATCGCTGGTGGGCACCGCGAACCACTCCCCGACGGGCACGACCGGCTCCGGTACCTCGGACGTCTGCTTGACAGCGATGAGCCGGGCCAGCGCCTGGCGATCGGCGGGGTCGATCTCGTCCCACCCAAACTCGGCGAGTGCGGTCAACGCGCCCCGGCGTTCCGGCAACGACGACCGCCGTACCTCCCGCAGCAACGACAGGACATCACGGCCGAACGCGGCCAACGCGCTGACCACCGTGAGCGACACCTTCGAGTTCGGGTCGGCCAGCAGCGTGGTCAGCACCCGCGCCCAGGGCAGCAACGGCTCGGCACCCTCGTACCCGAGTACGAAAGCAGCGAGGTGCCGCTCGTCGGGATCCGGTGACCGCAGTTCTACTATTGTCCGCCGCACCTGCTCGGTCACCTCGTCGAACCCGAGCAGCGCGCCGGCCCGCACCGCGGCATCGCTGTCGCCGAACGCGACGATCCTGACGAGCTCTGCATACGCTGCCGCACCAGCCTGACGTAACACCGCCTCCGCTGCTGGCCACTCCGCGCGACGCTCCGCGTCGAGCAACACGTCCGCAGCACCCCGCACCATCATGAAATCCACGCCCTACACACTACGAACGTGGCCACGGTGGGTGTAGCTCGGTTGTCCGGGTACTGCCGCCAAAGACACCCAAGGCCACCTTGGTCGCATTCAACGCAACTAAGGTGGCCTTGGGTGTGTTCAACGCAACCAAGGTGGCCTTGGGGGACCAAACCTCAGAGCAGTTGGGCGGTTTCGGCGTAGTGGCACGCCGAGGGGTGGCCCTGGCCGCGGTCGAGGAGATCCGGTACCTGGTCGACGCACAGCTTGCGCTGGCTGTCGGTGAGTTCGGCCGCGAACTTGGGGCAGCGCGTGCGGAACCGGCAGCCGCTCGGCGGGTTGGCCGGGCTCGGCACGTCACCGGTGATGACGATCCGCTCGCGGGTGCGTTCCTTGCGCGGATCGGGCACCGGGATCGCCGAGATCAGCGCCTGCGTGTACGGGTGCGTGGGGTTGTTGAAGAGCTCCTCCGCGGGAGCGGTTTCCACGATCTTGCCGAGGTACATCACGGCGATCCGGTCGGCGACATGCCGCACGACCGAAAGGTCGTGTGACACGAACAGGTACGACAACCCGAGCTCCGCCTGCAGGTCCTTCAGCAGGTTCAGCACACCAGCCTGGATGGAGACGTCCAATGCGGACACCGGCTCGTCGAGTACCAGCACCTTCGGCTCCAGCGCGAGTGCGCGGGCGATCCCGATGCGCTGCCGCTGCCCGCCGGAGAACTCGTGCGGGAAGCGGTTTCCGTGCTCGGGCCGCAGGCCGACGGTCCGCAGCAGCTCCCGCACACGCTCCCGGCCACCGTTGTCGTAGAGCCCGTGGATCCGCAGTGGCTCCGCGACGATCTCGTTCACCGGAACACGCGGGTCCAGTGACGCGTACGGGTCCTGGAACACGATCTGCAGGCTGCGCCGCAGGTGCCGCATCTCCTTGCCCGGCAGCTTGTTCAGGTCCTGGCCGTTGAACAGCACCTCACCCGCGGTGGCCGAATGCAGGTTCAGCACCACCCGCGCGGTGGTCGACTTCCCGCAGCCGGACTCACCGACCAGCCCGAGTGTCTCGTTTGGATAGAGGTCGAACGACACACCGCACACGGCATGCACGTCGCCGACCTTCCGGCGCAGGATTCCGCCGCCGTACACAGGGAAGTGCTTGACGATGTCGCGAGCCGACAGCACAGGTGTGCGGCTGATCGTCTGCTGTGGAGCGAGCGACGTCTCCGTCATTCGCGTGCCTCTCCTTCGGTCACAGCCGCCGGGATCGGGTCGTCCGACGCCGGGCGGAACAGGTCACGGGGCTCGTGGCCCTCGACCCGGTAGCTGAAATGGCAGGCCGCGAGGTGTTGGGAGTCCGGTCCCGGTTCCAGCGGCGGCTCCTCGGCATCGCAGATGTCCGCGGCGAGCGGGCAGCGAGGGCTGAACGGGCACCCGGGCGGCATGTTGACCACCGACGGCGGCGACCCGCCGATCGGGGTGAGCCGTTCGGTCTTGACGTCCAGCCGGGGCAGGCTGCCCAGCAGGCCGAGCGTGTACGGCATACGCGGTTCGTAGAACACCTCGTCCGCCGTGCCCGACTCGACGATCTTGCCCGCGTACATGACCTGTACCCGGTCGGCCTGGCCCGCGATGACGCCGAGGTCGTGGGTGATCAGGATCATCGCGGCGCCGGTCTCGTCCTGCGCCGTCTTCAGCGCCTCGAGGATCTGCGCCTGCACGGTGACGTCCAGCGCGGTCGTCGGCTCGTCGGCGATGATCACGTCGGGCTGGTTGGCCATCGCGATGGCGATCACGACCCGCTGGCGCATACCACCGGAGAGCTCGTGCGGGTAGGCCTTCGCCCGCTGCTGCGGGTTGGGGATGTGCACGGTCTCCAGCAGCTCCACGGCGCGCTTGTGCGCCGCCTGCTTGGTGATGTCGTTGTGCGCGAGGATGGTCTCTGTGATCTGGTCGCCCACGGTGTAGACCGGGTTCAACGAGGTCATCGGGTCCTGGAACACCATGGAGATGCCCTGGCCGCGGACCCTGGACAGCTCCCGGTCGGTCGCGCCGAGCAGCTCCGTGCCCTGGAACCGGACCGAGCCGCTGACCCGGGCCGACCTGGGCAGCAGGCCCATCACAGCCAGCGAGGTCACCGACTTGCCGGAACCCGACTCGCCGACGATCCCGAGCACCTCACCGCGGCGCAGCTGGTAGCTGACGCCGCGGACGGCCTGCACGAGGCCCTCGTCGGTCGGGAACTGCACGGTCAGGTCCTCCACCTCGAGGACGGTGTCGGCCGTCGTCGAGGTGGGGTCTGTGGCGGTCATGCGCGTACCTTCGTCTGCTGTGGGTCGAACGCGTCACGCAGTCCGTCCCCGATGAAGTTGATCGTCAGCGCGATCAGGATGATGAACAGGCCGGGGAAGTAGAACAACCACGGCCGTGTCGACACCGCGGTCTGGTTGCTGCTGACCAGCAGGCCCAGCGAGGTGTCCGGTGGCTGGACGCCGAAGCCGAGGAACGACAGTGACGTCTCGATCAGGATCGCGACGGCCACCAGCACGGTGGCGTTGACGATGATCGAGCCGAGTGCGTTGGGCACCAGGTGGCGGAAGATGATCCGCGCATCGCTGGCACCGAGAGCTCTGGCGGCCTCGATGAACTCCTTCTCCCGCAGCGACAACACCACACCGCGGGCGACACGGGAGACGTAGGCCCAGTACAGGCCACCGATGACGACGGCGATCAGCCACCAGCTGCCGCTGGTGTTGTGACCGAGCACCGCCGCCACCGCCAGCAGCGGCAGCGTCAGCACCAGGTCGGCGATGCGCATGAGGACGGTGTCGATCCAGCCTCGGTAGTACCCGGCCACCGCACCCCAGATGGTGCCGACGGTCGTGGCGAACAGGGCCACCAGTACGGCGATGCCGATCGAGATCTGCGTGCCGCGCAGCACCTGCGCGAAGCTGTCGTGCCCGATGGCGTCGGTGCCGAACGGGTGGTCCCACGACGGCGGCTGCGAGTTGTCGCCGGTCAGATCGGAGACGTCGTACTTCCACAGCCACCCGCCGACGAAGGCGAGCAGGATGATCGCGATGAGCACGATGAGGCTGCCGACCGCGAGCTTGTGCTGCAGGAACCGCCGGATGACCAGCTGTGCTTGGCTGCGCTCTGCGACGGTGAACTCGCGCTCGACGGGGGCCGGCCTGGCGGCGACGCCGGTCTCGGTCGCGGAAGCGGTGTCGCTGATGTTCTCAGGCATAGCGGATCCTCGGGTCGAGCACGCCGTAGAGCAGGTCGGCGATGAGGTTGAGCACGATGATGACCGTTGCCGAGATCACCAGCCACGCCATGATCGCGTAGACGTCGTCCTTCTGGATGGCGTCCAAGAGGAAGGTCCCGGCACCCTGCCACTGGAACACGCGTTCGGTCACGACGGCGCCGGAGATGATGGAGCCGAGGTCGAGTGCGGTCACGGTGGTCAGCGGGATCAGCGCGGTGCGCAGTGCGTGTCGGCGCATCACCTGGCCACGGCGCAGGCCCTTCGCGCGGGCCAGCCGAACGTAGTCGCTGTTGAGCACCTCGAGCATCGCGGCGCGCTGGAACCGGCTCCAGGCGGCGAACGACAGCAGCGCCAGCGAGATCGTCGGCAGGATCATATGGCCGAGGGTGTCGAGCACTCTGTCCCACGCACCACCTGCCACGTACACCGAGTTGGCGCCGATGGTGTAGAGCACCTGGTCGCCGACGGCGTTGTTGAAGCTGATGCCCGCTTCCTTCAGCAGGATGGCGAACCAGAAGGTGGGCATCGCGAGGAAGAGGAAGCCGAGGAAGGTGAATGTGTAGTCGATGCCGGAGTACTGCTTCACGGCGCTGATGACGCCGGCGAGGATCGCCAGGATCACAGCGATGATCATGGCCAATGCGATCAGGCGCAGCGTGATCAGGTAACGGCTGACGACCTCGGAGCTGATGTCCATCGTGGACTGGACGGACGGCCCGAAGTCACCGCGGACGATGCCGGTGAGCCAGTTCCAGTAGCGCTCGAGCAGCGGCTGGTCGAGGTGGAGCCGGGCCCGCTCGGCCTCGATGGCTTGCGGCGGCGGTGGTGGGTTACGGGCGATGAGCTGGTTGAGTGGGTTACCCGCCAGCGACGCCATCATGAAGACGACGAACGACGCGGCAACCAGGATCGGCACCGAAATCAGCAGTCGGCGCAAAGCGTAGGCGAGCATGGAGGTCTTCCTGCTGTGAACGGATCAGCGAGCGGCGAAGCCGCTCGTGGCGGTACCGCCGATCAGTTTCTGCCGGTGGCCGGGCGACAGCGATGGTCATCGCCCCCGTCTCCTCGATCATCGGCAACCAACTAGCTACGAGGGTACGTTGTGAACAACTGCCCAACGGGGGAGGTCGCGACGAAGCGACCTCCCCCACTGGATGGTTCGAACCAGTGAATCAAACCGTTGGCCGACGTCAGCCGGCCCGCAGGCCCCACTGGGCGATGTTGTACGTCGGCCCGTCCAGCGTCGAGTTGTTCCGCACGTTGGCGATGTTGTCGTACGCGGCGATGAACGTCGGCTTCTGGTACAGCGGCAGGACGTAGGCGTCCTCGGCCATGATCTTGTTGGCCTCGTTGACCTTGGCGAACGCGGCCGTACGGTCGGTCTCGGCGGCGGCCTCGTTCAGCAGGCTGTCGACCTCGGGGTTGCTGTAGTTACCGAAGTTGTTGCCCTGACCGCTGGTCCAGTTCTGCACCGCGTTCGCGAACGGGTACGGCGAGGCGACCCAGGCGAACAGCATGATGTCGTACTCGCCGCTGTCGAGCGTGCCACCGAGGTCGTCGGTCGGCGACACGTTGATGGTGACGCCGAGCTCCTTGGCGGCCTGCGCGAACAGCTCACTGGAGTCCTGGCGGATCTGGTTGCCCGTGGTGTAGCGGATGCTCAGCTCCGGCACCGCCTGGCCGTCCGGGTCGCGCAGCTGCTCACCCTCGAGCGTGTAGCCGGCGTCTGTCAGGATCTGCTTGGCCTTGTCGACGTCACCGGCGCCCTGGCCGGTGGCCGTGATGACGTCCTCGTAGCCCTCCTGGCCCGGCATGAAGTTGTTGCTGTTGAGCGGTTCGACCTTGTCGGTGAACTGGCCGACGGTGCCGTTGATCAGCGCCTGCCGGTCGACCGCGGTGAACAGCGCCTGGCGAAGGGCCTTGTTCTTCAGCGCCGGGGTGTCCAGGTTGAAGTCGAAGTGCTCCCAGGTCAGGCCGAGGCCGACGAAGGAGGACACGCCGGAAATGTTGCGCACCTGGTTCACGAGGTCCACCTGCGGCTGCGGGTAGATGACCTGCACCTCGTTGTTCTGCAGGGCTGTCGGCTCCTGAGTGGCGTCGGTGATGATCCGGAAGATCACCCGGTCCAGTTTCGGCTTCTCGCCCCACCAGCGCTCGTTCGGCACCAGGGTCAGCGACTGGTTGTTCACGAAGCGCTCGATCTTGTACGGGCCGCCCGAGAAGGTGGGCATGTTGGCGCCGAACCAGTCGAAAGCGGACTTCAGGCCCTCGGGGGTGTCGAGGTCACCGTGCTCGGCGGCGATGTGCGCGGGGTAGATCGGCTGGCCCGACTCCCACAGCTGCGCCCAGTCGGTGAAGGGCGTCTCGTAGGTCACCGTCACGGTCTTGCCGTTGTCGGAACCTTCCACCGTGCTGACCTGGTCGTAGCCGGCAGTGGTGGCAACTGCGCAGTCGGAGCAGTCCCTACCGTTCTGGGTCTTCCAGATGTAGATGAAGTCGTCGGCGGAGATCGGCGTGCCGTCGGACCACACCGCTTCCGGCTTGATCGTGTACACGATCGTCTGCGGGTCGGTGCTGGTCTGCTCCGCGGACTCGATGACGTCCGTGTTCTCCGTGAACTTGAGGTCGGGCTGGCTGTAGAAGGTAGAGGGCAGGACACCCTTGAGCGCCATACCGGTCTCGAAGACGTTGCCCTCGGTCGAGTTGAGGTTCCAGTTGGCGATGTTCTTCTCCAGCGCCATGGTGATCTCGCCGCCGTCCTGCAGCTGGTCGGCGGCAAGCGTGTTGCACTGGTTCGGGTTCGCGTCGCACTCGGCGAACATCTGCCCGGTCTGGGCACCGCCGTCGCCGTCGCCTCCACCATCGCCGCCGCCGCTGCACGCGGACAGGACGAGAGCCGCCCCTGCGGCGAGCGCGGCGAACCTTGCCACGCCTGACTTACTTCTCAACATTGACTCTCCTTGCTGGACGCCATCGGGGTTCGAGGCGCTCTCTCCCCTTCGCAGTGAGCCGTCGAGGTGATCGACGGTGCTCGCCGTAAGCGTGCACGCTAAGCACAGTTACGGCGAGCGTGCCGCTTCGGACAGCGATCGTGATGCAACAGTGATTACCGAGCTTTAGCCCGATCGAGTGAATGGGAGCATACCCCCAGGGGGAGTATCGTCACTGCCGGGTTCTGCACGTGCTGCCTACCCATCACCTCGACGCGGCGCTATGCATAACGCCGGGGAGAATAACCGACCTGTCTCGCCATATGGACTTCCCGAAGCAACTGAATGCCAATTGGTGACCTTTTGGCAGCCGATCGGTGAACCCGCTTACGCCGTTAGGATGAGCGCGGCCCAGCACGTGGGGAGTCCGTCAACCGCAGGTACAACCGCCTTTCGCGGTGGCCGGATGCCTCTGTTGTGGCGCCGTTAGGCTGGGCGGCGTGAGGTTGCTGCTCGTGCATGCGCACCCCGACGACGAGAGCATCACCACCGGAGGCACCATCGCCCGCTATGCAGCCGCGGGAGCCGAGGTGATCGTGGTGACCTGCACGTTGGGTGAGGAGGGGGAGATCATCCCCCGAGGTTTGGACCAACTCGGTGCCTGGGCGGCTGATCAGCTCGGCGGGTACCGCGCTGGTGAGCTCGCCGCGGCGGGCTCCGCGCTCGGCTGGAGTGGGCACCGCTACCTCGGCGGCATCGGTCGCTGGCGCGACTCGGGGATGGCGGGCACACCCGCGGCGGAGCATCCCCGCGCCTTCGTCAGGGGTTCGGCCGAGGAGCAGACAGATCAGCTGGTGGCAGTGCTGGACGAGCTGCGGCCGGAGGTTGTGGTGACCTACGACGCGGCAGGCGGCTACGGTCACCCCGATCACATCAGGGTCCACGAGATCACCATGGCGGCCACCGAACGTGCCGAGTCCGTCGTGCGCGTGTTCCATACCGTGTCCTCCGCGGCCGCGACCGCCAAGGGGCTCGCGGAACTGCGTGCGGCCGGTGACGGCGTACGCTTCCGGGTCCCCGCCGACGGTGAGCTGCCTGTCACTGCCGACGAACAGATCACTACAACGATCGACGTCGGCGACCACCTCGATCGCAAGTTCGCCGCGCTGCGCGCGCACGTCACACAGGTCAGCGTTGCCGAGCCGTGCTTCGCGTTGTCCAACGGCATCGCCCAGCCGGTGCCGGTTGCCGAGTACTACGTTCTCGCCCGTGGCCCCGCAGCGGGGGCCGCGACCGATCTGTTCGGCGGGCTCGACTCGTGACCAGGCCGCAGCGACAGATCAACTGGGTGGTGCTCACGGTGCTCACCATCGACGCCGTGCTGTTGGCGATCCTCGAACTGTTCTTCCTCCCGTTACGGCTCGACGGCGTGCTGCTGCCGAGGGCAGGCGATGTGCCCCTGCCGCTGTCGGTGTTACTGGCGATGATCACCACGCCATTACTCGTCGCGAAAGCCGCGAGCCTTGGTGATCGCAGGCTCGGCATCATCCCGCTGGCCGCGTGGGTCCTGACCCTGCTCGTGGTCGGCGTGCAGGGGCCGGGTGGCGATGTGGTCCTGCGGGCGGACTGGCGGGCGCTCGCGCTGCTGGCCGGTGGTCTGCTGCCGGCCGCGCTGGTGGCAGGCGGCAAGCTCGCCCGTCCCGGGAAGGCAGGGAGGTAGCGGGTGGCCGAGGCAATCTCCGACAAGCAGGTCGTCGCGGTGCTGCGGCCCTTCGTGCGGGCCGCGGGGCCCATGGTCGACGCCTTGCGCGAGGCGGATCCCTTCGGGCTGATCGCCGCTCCCGAGCAGACCGCCGTCGAGCCGACGTTGCGGAAGAAGCTGATCGACGGCCTGCGGTCGGTGAAGGTGCCCGGCACCAACGGCTGGGCGGCGATGGACGTCAGCGAGCGCACGAGCTGGTGGATCAACCGGGTAGGCCGGGTCACGTCCTTGCTCACCGCCGTGCCGGGACTCGGCGGAGCGCTGGCCGACACGTTGCCCGTCCAGGACACCCTCGGCACGGCGTCACAGGGGTTGCTGCTCTGCGCGATCGCCGGTGAGCACGGCGTGACCGATGTCGGCGAGCGGGTCCAACTGCTGGGCTGGGTGCTGTTCGAGCGGGAGATCGATCCGGAGCTGGCCGTGGGCAAGTACGCCGGGTATGACCGCGCGGCGGAGGACGCCGAGACCGAGAAGCTCACCGAGGAGCTCACCGACTCCGCCGGGAAACGGAGCAAGATCACGGTGAGGACCGTCGCGCGCACGCTCTGGCGGCTCGGTCGTTCCCTGCTCGCGGTGACCGACGAGCTGGAGAAGCGGCCGAGCGGCCGCTTCTATCACGCTGCGCTCGGGATGTTGCCGGTCGTCGGCATGCTCGGCGACTACCTCGGCGAGCGTTCCGGGCTCAAGCGGGTCGCCAAGCGCGCCGACGAGTGGTTCGCCCGCGACGTCAGTACCGCCAGAACATGAACACGACCTGCCCGGCATTGGCCAGCGTTTCGCTCCCGCCGACGGCGCCGTAGAGCGCGTCCGTCAGGTCCCACAGCAGCCGTCCGAAGCCCGGCACGGCGAAGATCAGTGCGAACAGGACCAGTGGTGCCCACGGCCGCGCCTTGGCGCCGAACTCGCGAGCCTGCGGCGAGAGGTAGGGCTCGATCGCGCCGAAGCCGTCGAGGCCGGGCACCGGCAGGATGTTGATCACGAAGGCGAGGATCTGCAACGCCGCCAGGTAGGAGAGCCCGATCGCCAACCCGAACGGCATCTGCACCAGCCCGACCACGACGGTCAGCACGATGCCGATCGCGAGGTTGCTCAGCGGGCCGGCCAGCGACACCCAGGACGACACCGAGCGCGACCGCAGTGCCCAGCGGTTGATCCACACGGCCCCACCGGGCAGGGGAATGCCGCCGATGGCCAGGATGATCAACGGCAGCACGATCGACAGGACAGGGTCGGTGTAGCGCCGGATGTCCAGGGAGAGGTAGCCCTTATTGGCGACCTCGTAGTCGCCACCCTTGTAGGCCACGATCGCGTGCCCGAACTCGTGCAGCGTGAGCGACAGCGCCCAGCCGCCGAGTACGAGCACGAACACGCCGAGGGTGCCCAGTGCGTCACGGCCGCCGACGGTGGTGATCGGAGGCACGAACGCCGCGAGCGCGCCTCCCGCGATGGTGATCAGGAGGAGAAGGTAGAAGAGCGGGCTGGGGCGTACCACTGAACGTTGCACGCTTCCAGTCTGTCCTATCCGCGCGCGAGATCCGCGTGGTGTCGCCGATGCGAGGTCAGATCCGCATGAGATCTTTCCGGCGTGTCCGCTTGCGCGAGGGGGCGGAAGTATCCCCCAAAGTTGCGACTCCGCTTGACCTGGCCGCACTACACAGGTGTAATCACATTGATGTCATTCGCTGTCTGTAAGGGGGGCAGCGGTGGCAGTAAACACCGCCAGCCTGGGAGTGCGTGAGAGCGAGGAGGCGGACGTGCGGTTGAACACTAACGGAAAGGAATGGGGGCACGTCATGGATTGGGGAGGGCACCCGGGGGAGGAACTGGGCGTTCTCACCGACCTGTTCGATGCCCCTGAGGAGCAGGACTGGCAGGAGCGTGCCCTGTGCGCGCAGACGGATCCGGAGGCCTTCTTTCCGGAGAAGGGCGGCTCCACACGGGAGGCCAAGCGGATCTGCCAGGGTTGCGAGGTCAAGGACGACTGCCTGGAGTACGCGCTCGCGCACGATGAGCGCTTCGGCATCTGGGGCGGCCTGTCCGAAAGGGAGCGGCGCAAACTCAAGAAGCGTGTTGTGTAAAGCGACCGAGCGCTGACAGCGGTCGCGTTACACAGCGGATCCGGGGCACGTCGTAGGGTGGGCGCACTTGCCCGTCCTTGACACGTCTGTACAACACGGAGAGGTCCTTGCCCCGGACGCCCATGCCTCCCACGGTGCACACGGCACCGGTCCTGGCGATTCTGGTGTGCCACAACGGGGAAGACTGGTTGCCGCTGACGCTGTCGGCGTTGCGGCGCAGCACCATTCGGCCCCGGCACATCCTCGCGGTCGACACGGGATCCACCGACCGCACACCTGAGCTGCTGGCCGAAGCTGCCCGGCAGGATGGCCTTGCGGGCCCGCCGGTGCTCGACGGTGTCCTCACGTTGGCGGAGGACACCGGCTTCGCCGCGGCGGTCGGCGCTGCGCTCGCGAAGGCGGGTGAGCGCTGGGGTGATCCGGGGCAGTGGTTGTGGGTGCTGCATGACGACAGCGCGCCGGAGCCGGACTGCTTGGACATTCTGCTGCGCGCAGCAGAAACGGCGCCCTCTGCGGCAGTGCTCGGACCACTGGCCGTGGACTGGACCGATCTACGGCTGATCGTCGAGGCCGGGCTGTCCACGGATGCGTCCGGGCACCGGCAGGCCGCTGTCCCACGCCGGCTCGGCTCCGGGGGCTCGCCGGAGCAGAGCACGGAAGTCCTTGCCGTGCCGAGCGCGGGCGCGCTGATCCGCAGCGACACGTGGGCGGAACTCGGTGGCTTCGATCCGCAGATCCCGCTGCTGCGTGAGGACATCGACTTCGGCTGGCGGGTGAACGCCGCGGGTGGCGTCGTGCTGTGCGTCCCGCGGGCGCGGTTGCGGCATGTCCGCGCTGCCGCCACGGGGCAGCGGGCGGCTGCCGCGGTGCCCGTTGGCGTCGATGCCGCGGATCGTGTGCATGGGTTGCGCACGTTCCTGGTCAACTGCTCGACTGTCTCCTTTGTACTCGGCCTGCCCCGGCTCGTCGTGCTCTGTGTGCTGCGTGGGATCGCTTTCGCCTTGCTGCGTAACGGAGTTCGAGCGCGCGCGGAGTTCGGCGCCGCCAGTTACCTTCTCGGCGGCGTGGCCGGCCTGCGAGCCGCGCGGGCAACGCGGCGGCGCGGTTCGGTGCGCGGGTTGCTGACGAGCCGGTTCGCGAGGTTGCGTAACGCATTGCGTGGCGGCGTCGTGCACCTGGTCCGCAACCGGGTCGCCAGCGAAGCCGCGCTGGGCAGGCTGCCCGACACCGCTGCCGATGAGGCGACCGCCTGGATTCCGCCGGAGGTCAGGGATTCACGGCCGGTGCCGGTTGGTCCGGACGCGCTCCCCGCGGGCGCGTTGCGGGCGCTGCGCTCCCGCACGACTGGTTTGCGTCGCCCCGCCGATGTTGTCGCGGTGCCACTTCCCGAACAACAGGACCCGGCCGCTGAACCGGGCACCACCGGAAGGGACAGTGCACCGGGCCCCGCCCGGCCGTCGCCCGGCGTGCGCCGGAACCCCAGTGAGCGCGAGCTCGTCTTCGTCGAGGTGAACCGGCAACGCATCCTCGCGGCGACGCTGTTCGCTCCGCCCGTGGTGCTGTTCGTCGTCCTCACCGCGCTGGCGCTGGTGCTCAACGGCTCCCGGCTCGGCGCCGACCTCGCAGGCGGTGCGCTGCTGCCGGTTGGCGACCTCGGCGAGGTGTGGTCGACCTACCTCGGCACCTGGCATGCGTTCGGCGGCGGGACGGCGAGCGCGGCGCCACCGGCACTGGGCCTGCTGGGGTTGCTCGGCGCGCCGCTGGCTCCGCTCGGCGGGCCCGCCGCACTGGTCGCGGTGTTGCTGATCGGGGACATCCCGCTCGCGGCGCTCGTCGCCTACGCCGCCACCCGGCGGCTGCGGGTGGACCGCTGGGTGCGGGCCGGTGCCGCGGTGGTCTACGCGTTGCTGCCGGCGGCCACCGCATCGGTGGCGCAGGGCCGCGTCGACGTGGTCGTCGTCCACATCCTGCTGCCCGCACTCATCGCAGGCGTCGTCGCGGTACTCACCAGCACCGGTGCCCGCTGGCTCAGCGTCAGCGTGCTGACCGCGCTGACCCTCGCGGTGGTGGGTGCGTTCTCACCGCTCACACACGGGTTGGCGCTGCTCGGTCTCGTGATCGGTTTCGTCCTGCTGCCGCCACCAGCACAACGCCCTGCCCGTGGCATCCCCGCCGTCGCCATCGTGGTGCTGTTGCCGCTTGGGCTGCTGCTGCCGTGGCTGCCGACGCTGTTCACCCATCCCGGGCTACTGCTGCACGGCATGGGCAGTGCACCCAGTGCCGCGGCGACGGGTGCCGGCCTCGCGGGCCTGCACCCCGGCGGTCCGGGTGGCATCGCGTTCGGGCTCGTCGTCGTGGTGGTCGCGCTGGCTGCCCTGGTGCTCCGGCCGACTCCGCGTGTGCTGCCAGGCGTGGTGGTGCTGGTGCTCGGCGTCGTGGGGGTGGTGGTGACGCAACTGGTGTGTGTCGCACCGCCGTCCGGTGCCGCCCCCGTTGCCGCGTTCGCGGGCGCACCGTTACTGATCGCCGGGGCCGGGCTGGTCATCGTCGTGTTCGGTACGTGCCTGCCCGGACAGCGTGCGGTGCCCCGCGTCCTGGTCCGCGCGAGCGCCGCCGGCGCCGCGGCGCTCCTGCTGGCACTCGCCGTGGGCGGAGTGGTCGCCGGGCGTTCCGGCCCGCTGCAGGCAGGCAGCTGGCGGCTCGCCTCCTCGCTGACCGAGGAGCTCGCGGCGAGCGGCCGCAGCGTGCTCGTACTGGCGGAGCCGGGTGAACCGCCGCGGCAGGTCGGTGGGCGACTGCCGAGCTACGGCGATGACGCACTCGTGCCGGTGCCAGGCACGGCCGACCGGCTCGCCGGGTTGCAGCGGGACCTGCTCGCGGGCTCTGCTGACGCGGTGACCTCCGCTGCGGCGGCGGGGGTGCTCTTCGTCGTGCTCCCGCCCGGTACGGACGGTGCCCCGCTCCAGCAGGCGGCACGTGACCTCCTCACCGGGGCGCCGCCCACCAGCGACGGTCGTCAGGTCCTGCGCCTCACGCCCGCCTCCGGCCAGGTCACGCTGGTATCGCCGGAGCAGGCCCGGCGCGCCGTCAGCGGTGCGTCACCACACGGCGAGCTCATGACGGGGACGGCCACCGCGCCGGTCGACGCGCAGCTGCCGGAGGTACGCGTCCGGGTCTCCGACGGCCCCGCTGGCAGGCTGCTCGTCCTCGCCGCCGAACACGAGGCCGGCTGGCGCGCCACGGTCAACGGCAGTCAGGTGCCGATCGTCCCCGCCTGGGGGCACCAGGTCGCGGTCGCCGTGCCGCCCCGACAGTCCGAGGTCGTCGTCGAATACGCGTCCGATCTGCACAACCTGCTGCTGCTGGGCCAGGTCGCCGCCCTGTTGTTCACGGCGCTCACCGCGATCCCGGGCAGGCGGAGTACTACTCGCCCTCGATGATGTCCGGCTCGACGCCGAGGTAGCTCGCGATCTGCTCGACCAGCACGTCGTGCACCAGCTCGGCGAGCTCGTCCGGGTTCTTGGCACGCGCCTCGAGCGGGCGGCGGTACAGCACGATGCGGGCCCGCGTCGGCAGCCCTGCGCGATCGACCCCGGCGGGCACCAGCCGCGACAGCGGTACCACGCCGTCGTGCAGCACGCCCTCGGCCTGGGCAGGCGGCAGCTCCTCGCGTACCTCGGGCACATCGTCGACCGCCACGTCGAGCTTCGTCAGCTCGGTCCGCCAGCGCGCCTCGATCGGCTCCAGCGCGTCGAGTACGAGTGCGTCGAACTTCTCGGCACGGCTCGCCGCTGCGGGCAGGGTCGCGGGGTACAGCGGACCGCGTAGCCCACGCCCGTGCCGGTCCCGGCGCATCCGCCGCCGATATCGCGAACTCCGAGCCATTGCCACGTGGGGAAGCGTACGCGGTCCGTCGGCGGAATCACCGGTGTGTCATCGGCGTGCCAGCCTGGCCACCGGCTATCGTGATCAACCGTGCCGAGCGTACGGAAGTGTTCGCGGACGGGCTGCCTCGAGCCCGCAGTCGCCACGCTGACCTACGCTTACAGCGACTCCACCGCGGTAGTGGGCCCGCTCGCGACGGCGTCGGAGCCTCATTCCTACGACCTGTGCGAAGCGCATGCCTTGCGGCTCACGGTCCCGCGCGGCTGGGAGGTCGTCCGGCACGAGGGCGAGTTCGCCTCCCCCGAACCCTCCGGCGACGAGCTGACCGCACTGGCCGAGGCCGTGCGGGAGGCAGGCCGATCCGATCCGCCCGTTCCGCCGGAACAGCCCGAGGGCACCTCGGGACGGCGCGGCCACCTGCGCGTGCTTCCCGGCCGCGCCTAGTACTGTCTTTCCGCGTCAGCGGTGGTCGGTAGGCTTCGAGCCAGCCAGCATCGTCACGATCGGGGAGAAGGCGTGTCAGACCTGTCAGGCATTGTCAAGGCCTATGACATCCGCGGTGTGGTCGGTGAGCAGCTCACCACCGACCTGGCCCGCGACTTCGGTGCCGCCTTCGCGCTGCTGATCAAGCCGGACTCACCCTCCGTGGTCATCGGTCACGACATGCGCGACTCGTCCCCGTCGCTGGCCGCGGCGTTCGCCGAGGGTGTCACCTCGCAGGGCCTCGACGTCGTGTCGATCGGCCTGGCCAGCACCGACCAGCTGTACTTCGCCTCCGGCAGGCTCAACATGCCGGGCGCGATGTTCACCGCGAGCCACAATCCGGCCAAGTACAACGGCATCAAGCTGTGCCGCGCCGGTGCCGCCCCCGTGGGGCAGGACTCCGGCCTCGCCGAGCTCCGCGACACCGTGGAGCAGGGCGTTCCCGAGTTCGCCGGGCAGCAGGGCACGGTCACCGAGCGCGATGTCCTCGCCGACTACGCGGCGTACCTGCGTACGCTCGTGGATCTCTCGGGCATCCGCCCGCTGACGGTCGTGGTCGATGCGGGCAACGGCATGGGCGGCCACACGGTGCCCAGCGTCTTCGCGGGCCTCCCGGTGCAGATCGTGCCGATGTACTTCGAGCTCGACGGCACGTTCCCCAACCACGAGGCCAACCCACTCGACCCGCGGAACCTGGTCGACCTGCAGGCCAAGGTGCGCGAGGTCGGCGCCGACGCGGGGCTCGCCTTCGACGGCGACGCCGACCGGTGCTTCGTCGTGGACGAGAACGGTGACCCGGTGCCGCCGAGCGCGATCACCGCACTGGTCGCCGTGCGGGAGTTGGCGAAGGATCCCGGCGGCACGATCATCCACAACCTGATCACCTCGAAGGCCGTGCCGGAGATCGTCACCGAGCACGGCGGCAAACCGGTACGCACGCGCGTTGGGCACTCCTTCATCAAGGCGACGATGGCCGAGACCGGTGCGATCTTCGGCGGCGAGCACTCGGCGCACTACTACTTCCGCGACTTCTGGCGTGCCGACACCGGCATGCTCGCCGCGCTGCACGTGCTGGCGGCCCTCGGCACGCAGGACACCCCGTTGTCGGAGCTGACGAGGGACTACAACCGGTACGCGGCGTCCGGTGAGATCAACTCCACGGTGGACGACCAGGTGGCGCGCCAGCTCGCGGTGAAGGACGCGTTCGCGGGCCGCGCCGGCGTCACGATCGACGAGCTGGACGGGCTCACCGTCGACCTCGGCGAGAAGGGCTGGTTCAACTTGCGGCCGTCCAACACCGAGCCGCTGCTCCGGCTCAACGTGGAAGCCCCCGACGAGACCGCGGTGAGGGCACTCACCGACGAGGTGCTGGCGATCGTCCGCGGGTGACGCGGCGGTCGTACTCGCACGCACAGGCGCGGCGAAAGATGGTAGATAGGACAAATGGCCGTCACCCTTGATGCGCAGTTGCTGGAGATCCTCGCGTGTCCGTCCCCGGACCACGCGCCGCTGACACCTGGCGCGCCCGGCGACCCGGCGGCCGATGCTCTCACGTGCACGTCCTGCGGGCGGGTCTTCCCGGTCCGGGACGGCATCCCGGTGCTCCTGCTCGACGAGGCGATCACTCCGGGGTCCGGGGAGGACGCCGAGCGAGTGTCCCGTGACGAACCCACTTCCGATGGTGCTTGACGACAGTCTCCTCGACGATCCCGTCCGGTTGAGCGAGGCCGATGCCGGTGGCCTGCTGCGCTCGGCCGCGATGGCGGGCGCCCAGGCGCGCGCGACGATCGAGGCCGCAGCGGAGCTGGAACTGACCGACCGGCTCGACATCGGGCGCCCGCGCGCCATCGTGCTGGTCGTCCGGCCGGGCGTCAGCAGGAGCTCGGCGCTGTTGCTCAACGCCTTGCTCGCACCGTCGTGTCCGGTGCCCGTCGTGATCACCGAGGTCGTACCGAGCTGGATCGGCGCACTCGACGTCGTGTTCGCGCACACAGACGACCCCGACGACGCCGACCTGGCGGTCTCGCTCGAACGCGCCGCCCGCTACGGCGCGACGATCGTGGTCTCCGCGCCGCCCGACGGCCCCGTCGCGTCCGCCGTCGCCGGCCGTGGCCTGCTCCTCGCGCCCAGGGTGCGCGTTCCGCCGCAGCTGGCTTTCGCGCGTGCGTTCACGGCCGGGTTGCTGACGGCCAACACCCTCGGTCTACTCGTCGCCGATGTCGAGGGTCTCGCCGACCGGCTCGACAGCGAGGCCGAGCGCTGCCACCTTGGCCACGAATCGTTCATCAACCCGGCCAAGGCCCTCGCGTTGCGTGTCGCCGGGCGCACGCCGCTGCTGTGGGGCCTTGACCAGGTCGCCGCAGCGGCCGGCAACCACGCGGCCTACGCGCTGGCCGCCCATGCGGCGGTGGTCAGTGACGCCGTGGACTACCGGCAGGCACTCGCGCGGCCGGCGCTGCACCACGCGGCTGCCCGCGCCGGGGACGAGCGGAACCTCTTCGCCGATCCGGACGATCCGCCTGCCGACGGGCTGCCACCGCGCGTCTTCCTGCTCGCCGTCCGTACCGGGCCGGCCGCCGACGGTGCGCGGTACCGGGCCCACGAGGCGCTTCCTGGAGCCGACGTGCTGGCACCCGCCGAGGAGATCACCTCCGACGATGCCGGAGTTGCGGCTGTGCTTGCATTGCGGTTCGAGCTCGCGGCGGTCTACCTGGGGCTCGCGGCTGGAACCATTGGGGGAGCTGGCCGGGTCACGCCCGCGACGGCGTGACGCCAGCGAAGAGGAGAATGGCCGGTGCCGACACGGCCGGCGAGGAGTGGAGTTGACAGTGGAACTGCTGCGCAACGCCGTACGGCCATATGCGTGGGGGTCCAGGACGACGATTGCGGGGTTGTTGGGTCGTCCGGTGCCGTCGCCGCATCCGGAGGCGGAGTTGTGGATGGGGGCGCATCCGGGGG
>NZ_JBEYXW010000024.1:0-95422 GCF_040645195.1 Saccharomonospora sp. NPDC046836 | reverse complement strand
GGAGCCATGACGGAGTCATGGTGACCGACGACAACGCGGCGAGGCGCCATCTGGGCACCGCGCAGCCGGTACGCGATGGTTCTCAGACGCGCTCTCAGGTCGCCAGCACGAACACCAGCGTGCCGGTGCAGAGCGCGAGCATGCCGGTGCAGCCGAGGAACAGGTTGCGGCCCAGGTCGCGTGCGCGCACGTGGGACAACCCGGCGAGCACGAAGTAGCTGACCAGTGCGGCGCAGGTCAGGACGGCCAACGGCCGATACCAGATACCGATGAACAGCCCGGCGGCGGCCGCGAACTTGATCGGCGAGAGCAGTTTCCAGTACTGGCGCGGCAACGCGACGTCTTCG
Organism: Saccharomonospora sp. NPDC046836; assembly: GCF_040645195.1. Taxonomy (NCBI): domain Bacteria; kingdom Bacillati; phylum Actinomycetota; class Actinomycetes; order Pseudonocardiales; family Pseudonocardiaceae; genus Saccharomonospora; species Saccharomonospora sp. NPDC046836. The sequence continues at coordinate 95,075 of NZ_JBEYXW010000024.1, read as the reverse complement.
AGGCACTGGCGAATGAACGGGAGCGGCTTGAGGCACATCACGCCGTCGCCGAGCTGGATGAAGGCCAGCAGCGCGAGCGGCCACCAGGGTTCGATCATGAAACGGCTTCCTCTCCGAACGACGGTATTGCTCGCAGGAGGGACGAGGTAGCCACCTCAGTCGTGACAGCCGCGCCTCACGGTTGCGTCACCTGCCGGGTGGTGACGATGCGCGTCCACGGGCCCGGCGGGACCTCATCGTCGTCGACGAACTGCCAGTCGACGAGATCGCGTTGCCCGTTCAGCTCGGTGAAACCGAGGCAGCCGTTGAGGGCGGGGGAGACATCCATGCCCGCGTTGTTGTACCTGCGGTTGGCCGGGCGTGCGGTGCCGAAGACGTACTCGTGGTCGTAGTACTCCCCGGGCCCCGCGTCCTGGATCTGCCCGTAGCAGGTGCGGTTGCCCCGCGTGATGCGCACCCACCGGTTCTTCAGGTAGCTCACGCTGCGGTCACCGCTGTACGCGCGGTAGCGGGGCTCTCCTGCCCACGGCACGATCCGGTCCCGGTCGGCGAATCCACGCGGGTCGTTGACGTCGTCGTAGGGCAGGTCGAGGTAGAACGGGTTCTCGCGCGGGGTCATCGCGGTCGGGAAGTAGTCGTTGTCCGGCCGGCGCGGTTCGGTCTGACAGGTGCCGTCGACGATGATGCCGTCGCAGCCGCCGTAGTTCTCCAGCCAGGAACTGTCGTAGGCGGACAGGACCTGGCTCCCGTCCGGGGCATCCGGATCGAACACCTCGCCCACCCAGAACGTCGTCGCGACGATGTCGCGGTGAACGGGATAGCGACCCGGATCGGGGCTGTCACACGTCACGATCAATGCGAGGAGCAGCACCACGACCAGCCAGCGGTGGAGCCGCACCGTCCGCTCAGCTCCCGGAGGTGGACGGGGCGAAACTGTAGTCGTCAGTGGTCACGCTGCCGTTGCTGATCAGTGACAGTCCGAAGCTGATCCCGGTGGTGCCCGCCGGTGCCGGTGGTGTGGTCCAGGTGGCCTCCGTCCAGGTGTCGGCCGATGCGAACCAGGGGCTGGACGTCCAGTACGCCCAGGTGCCTGCGGCGTTGCGGTAGTAGAGGGCGAACTGGGTGGTGCCGTCGGACTTGTACCAGGTGCCGAGGTTGTACGCGACGCCAGGCGACGCGCTGGGAGCGCAGCTGCCGAGGTCCATTGTGGGCAGGAGCTTGGCGTCGCCGTCGACGTAGCCGGTGATGTCCACGCGCTGTGAGTACGAGCCGGTGCGGGCATCCGTGCTGCGGGTGAACGTGGCGGTGTTGGTGCCCCAGCCCCCGCGCGTCCAGCAGTCGGGCACGTCGGTCCCGCCGGTCGAGGACTCCAGCGAAGTGTTGCCCAGCACCGTGTCGCTCGGCACGGGTTCGCGCACGACGGGCTGCACGGCACCGCCGAAGGCCTCGTCGATGGTTCGCACCACTGTGCCCTGCCCCTCGCGCTCGCTGAGCCAGGCCAGGAAGGCGTCGAAGGTGGCCGGGCTGATCGTCAGCGAGTCACACCCGTCGCACACGTGGTGGAAGGTGAAGGGCACCACGCCACCGCCGTTCTGTTCTGCTGTCACGACCACGTCCTGCATTTCCTGCAGCGTCCAGGTGTCGTCGATCATGTCGACGGCCTTGAGCCAGTAGGGATTGTCCGGCGGAACCGACTCCGATGTCCAGCAACCCGCGCAGCCGTGGGCGGAGGCGATGTCGCCGAGCCCCCGTGCCGTGTTGTAGCCGCAGGCCCGCGCGGCGTCCTCCACGGCACTGTTCGCCGAGGCGTACGGGTAGGCCAGCGAGGTGACCTCGTAGCCCCAGTCTGTGAGCGTCGCGCGGTCGTTGCAGATCTGGCGTTTGGCCTCGGCGGCAGGCACCGTGGCGAGATCGGGGTGGTTGACGGTGTGCCCGCCGATCTCGTGCCCCTGCGCGGCAATGGTCTCGATGTCCGCCCTCGTGACGTAGTTCTGCGTGTCGACGACCCCACTGATCAGGTAGAACGTGCCTTTGAACCCGTACTTGGCCATGATCGGCAACGCGTTCATCTGGCTGGCGTTTCCGTCGTCGAAGGTGAGGCTGACGATCGTCGTCGGGGCGCTCTGGGCGGAGGCGACGCCGACCGCGCTCGGCGCGACGAACGCGAGTGTGGCCGCGGCGAGCACGACGATTCTTCGCCACCGGCGGTGCACGTGCTTCGTGATCATGAGCTGTGTCCTTCTTCTCGGGGGCGGTTAGCCACAGGACCGTTCGTCGGGCGCCAGGTACTCGGGTGATTCGACCAATGCGTACTTGACCGCCAGTGCGGCGGCTTCGAGGCGGGAATGGACACCGAGCTTGGACAGCACGGACTGGATGTGGGTGCGCACGGTCGTGACCGACACGCACAGCGTCAGTGCGATGGCCTCGGTCCGCTGCCCGTCGACGAGCAGGGTGAGGCACTGGCGCTCGCGTTCGGTGAGCCGCGCGGCACGCAGGTGCACGTGCCGGTCCCGCTCACGTGCCTGCGCCTGCGTCGGGTGGTGTGGCAGGTCGATGATCACCTCGCCGCCCAGCACCTTGTCGATGGCCGCGACCAGCGTGGTGTAGCCCCTGCTCGTGTGGATGTACCCGTCCACACCGGAGGCGAGAGCCGTGACCAGGTGCTGCCGGCCGGCATCCGAGGTCAGCATGATCACTTTGGTCCGCTCACTCGCGGCCCGCAACGCTCGCAGGCTCTCCTGCGGCGAATCGCCGCACAGCGACCGGTCGACAATGCACACGTCCGGTGCGTATGCACGCACCGAATCCCGGATTCGCGACAGATCGTTGCCGATACCGACGACCTGCACTCCACCCTGCTGCAACGCGACGCTCAGTGCCTCGACGAGCAGGACCTGCCCGTCGCCGAGGACGACCGTCGTCATAGGACCACGTCCTTGGCCCCGTGCGTTGGGAAATCCGCAACTACTAATAGTGCAACGGACGCATTCAACATTGACCTTGCGCTATACACGGAACTTTTCCCCCTCGAATGCGTCTGATGGAGCAGCAGTGTCGGGATCAAGAACACGCGTTGTCCGGTTTATCCGATAGCGCCGTGCGAGCGTTACATGCCTTCCGAAGGGCATGGCGCACTGGGGCATTACTTCATCTGCAGGAGCGAGATTCGTTCGTTCACACGAGGTCAGTCGCGGGGCTTTCATGTTGACTGTTTCGCTGTGGAGGCAATGAAGATCTTCTTGATCGACGACAATCAGGTCCTCGTCGACGCGCTGTGCCTCGCACTGTCCCGGCTGGCCAATATCACTGTTGTCGGAAGCGCGAAGCCAGGCGACAGCGGGATCGAGTACCTGTTGCGGGCTGGTGATCCGGACATCGTCACCGTCGATGTCGGAGCGGTGGCGGATGAGTTGATGCCTTTCGCCGCAACGGTTGTCGGCGCCGCACCGCGGGCGAAGCTGATGGCATTGACCGGTCGGCAGGATCGCGAGCTGGCCGTGCGTGCCGCGACCGCGGGTTTCGACGGATGGGTCAGCAAGACGAGCCTGATGGAGACCTTCACTACGGCCATGTTCGCTGTTCGTCACGATGGCGCTTGGTTTCCGCCCGCGCAGGTGACAGCCATTATCCAACAATTTCGCGCGAACGCGAAAACAAGCATCGATGGCTCGGCTCATGGTTTCGACAAGAACGGAATTCCATGCCGGGCGTATTCCTGACGGAGGAAGGCAGGGTGGCATGACCACGACTGGGGACGACATCTCCGCGGCCGAGCTGATCGCGGCCGTCGGCCATGGCCTGGCAACGCTCGAGCCGCGCGGCGACCGGCTGAGACCCGCAGCCGAGCCGGCGATCTCGTCGGTCGCGATCGTCGGCATGGGCTATGTCGGTTTGCCGACCGCGCTCGGCCTGCACGCGGCCGGGCTCGACGTGCTCGGCATCGACCACAATCCGGGCCGACTGGCCACGATCAGTGCGCGCGCGGCCGATCTGACCGAACAGGATCATCAGCTGCTCGGTCAAGCGCTGTGCGACGCGCGGTTCCGGCTCACGACCGAGGTCGCGGACGCTGCGAAAGCGGACACGGTGATCGTCTGTGTGCCGACGCCGCTGGATGCCCATCTCACCCCGGATCTGGCGCCGCTGCGTGCCGCCTGCGCGGCACTGGTCGAACACGTGCGGCCCGGCCAGACACTGATCCTCACCTCGACCAGTTTCGTCGGGACGACCGAGGAGCTGCTGGTACAACCGTTGCGGGAGCGGGGTTTCGAGCTGGGCTCCGATGTGTTCGTTGCCTTCAGCCCGGAACGGATCGACCCCGGCAACGCAGAGCACACCCAGGCCGCGACGCCGCGGGTCGTCGGTGGCGTCACCGACGCCTGTGCGGAGCGCGCCGAGCGCGTGCTGGGGCAGCTCACCCCGATGCTGCACCGGGTGAGTTCCGCGGAGGTGGCCGAGTTGACGAAGCTGTACGAGAACTCCTTCCGCGCCGTGAACATCGCGCTGGCCAACGAGTTCGCCGAGATCTGCGGCACCCTGCGCCTCGACCCGATGGAGGTCACCCGCGCGGCCGCGACCAAGCCGTACGGGTTCATGCCGTTCTACCCAGGGCCCGGCGTGGGCGGGCACTGCATCCCGTGCGATCCGCATTACCTGCTGTGGCAGCTGCGCCGGGAACGTGGTGCGGCGCCGTTGATCAGCGAGGCCATGGAGCTCATCGCGCACCGGCCGCAGCGAGTGGTCGAGCGGGCCATCGAGGTACTCGCCGGTGCGGGCCGCGGCATTCCGAACGCGCGGATCCTGGTGGTGGGTGTGGCCTACAAGCCGGGAGTGCAGGACCTGCGGGAGTCCTCCGCGCTGGAAATCATCGACGGTCTCCTCAAGCGGGGCGCGCAGGTCGACTACCACGACCCACTCGTCGGCACGGTCCGGTTGCCGGGTGATCGCGCGCTGACGTCGGTATCGCACCCGATTGGCGAGGACTTCGACCTCTGCATCGTCCACACCGTCCATCCAGGACACGACTACGACTGGGTGTCCGGCTGCGCGCTGGTGCTCGACGCCACCTACCGGTTCGACAGCGCGCCGGGCCGCGTCTTCGTGTGACCCGTTTCCCGTTTCCCTATTGAAAGGCGACACAACGCATGCGTTACTTGGTCACCGGCGGCGCCGGGTTCATCGGCTCGCATCTCACCGACCACCTACTCGCGCAGGGGCACGAGGTGGTCGCGCTGGACGACCTGTCCACCGGCACGCTGGACAACCTCGCCGGCGCCACAGGCGATTCCCGGTTCCAGCTGAGGACCGGGTCGGTGTGCGATGCTGCGGCCGTGCGCGCCGCGATGCGCGGCGTCGACGGTGTCTTCCATCTCGCTGCCGCGGTCGGCGTGTTCACGATCCTCGAACGGGCGCTGGACAGTCTGCGCACCAACCTGCACGGCACCGAGACGGTGCTGGAAGCCGCGCGGGAGGCCGGGACACCCGTGCTCGTGGCATCGACCAGCGAGGTATACGGCAAGAACACCGCCCTGGGCCTGACCGAGGGCGCCGACCGGATCATCGGCTCACCGTTGACGCTGCGGTGGTCCTATGCCGAAGCCAAGGCCCTCGACGAGACGCTGGCCTACCTCTACCACCGGGAACTCGGTGTGCCCACGGTCGTCGTGCGGCCGTTCAACACGGTCGGGCCACGCCAGACCGGGCGCTACGGCATGGTCCTGCCGCGCTTCGTCGACCAGGCCCTGTCCGGGCAGCCGCTCACCGTGTTCGGCACCGGGGAGCAGGTCCGCTGCTTCTGCCATGTCGCCGATGTGGTTCCTGCGCTGGTGTCGCTGCTGGGCGATGCGGGCTGCCACGGCCAGGTGTACAACCTCGGCAGCTCCGAGCAGACCACCATCGGCCAGCTGGCCAAGCGGGTGCTCGCGGCCACCGGATCGGCCAGCGAGATCGTCACGGTGCCCTACACCGATGCCTACCCGGATGGTTACGAGGACATGCAACGGCGGGTACCGGACTGCGGACTCGCCGAGCAGCGGGTGGGGTTCGCCGCGCGGCACGGGCTCGACGAGATCATCGAATCGGTCATCGCCGACCGGCGAGCGCGCGTCACCACGTGACATGACGGCTGTCCGTTCGCGCAGTGGCATCACGCTGGTGCTGGTCTGCGAGCTCCTCGCGATCGCCGTGCTGGCACAGCCGGCAGCCGCGCGCAGGCAGGCCGGCACGATCATCGCGCTGCCGTACTGGTACCTCAACGGCGGCACGGATGCCGTGCTGGCCCGGCCTGGCCTGGTCTCCACCACGTCACCCTGGTTGTACGGGCTGGACTCCGACGGCAACGTGGTCCGGCAGCGCGGGGCACGGGGCACCAATGTGGACACTCAGCTCGATCGGTTGCGGTCCACGGGGGTCCTGCTCGTGCCGACGCTCGCGAACGTGGTCGACGGCCGGTGGCGGCCCGATCTCGTCGCGAGGTTGCTGCACGATCCGGATGCCCGTCGAAGGCACGCGCGCGAGATCGCCGAGCTCGTCCGTGCGCGGGCCTACGCAGGGATCGACATCGACTACGAGGAGCTGCGCGGCGCCGACCGGGACGTGTTCACGGCATTTCTGCGGGAGCTCAAGGAATATCTGCGAGCGGACGGTAAGACGCTGTCGGTCGAGGTGTTCGCCAAGACCACGGATGCAGGCTACGACGAACGCAACCGCGCACAGGACTACGCGGCGATCGGGGCGGTCGCCGACCAGGTGCGGGTCATGGCCTACGACTTCCACTGGCCGGGCTCCGCCGCCGGTCCGATCGCCCCGCTGCCGTGGGTGCGTGACGTACTCGGCTACGTCACCACGCAGGTGCCGGCGGCCAAGGTCGTGCTCGGGATACCGGGCTACGGCTACGACTGGCGCCGTGGGCGCGGCCACCCGCTCAGTTGGGCGCAGGCCTTCGAGCGCTCGCAGGAGGCGGGGGTACGCGTCGAGTGGGACTCCTCGACCGAGTCGCCGCACTTCCGCTACCAGGACAAGGACGGCACCTGGCACGACGTGTGGTTCGAGAACGCCTACAGCGCAGCCACCAAGTTCGACCTTGCGCGTGAGTTCGGAGTCGGCGGGATATCGCTGTGGCTCTACGGACCGCAGGACGATCTGTTGTGGACAAAGCTGTCCACGCACTGGCTTGGACCGAAGACCGGGAGCGGAAGATGATACCGACCTGGCTCCTGATCCTGTTCATCTGCGGGATCAACTTCACCGTCTGGGGCACGATCGGCGTCCTGCGCCTGCTGGAGCGGCGGGTGGCGCCCATGGCAGCGGCGCAGGCACCGTCGTCAGGGGCGCCCGCCGGTGTGCGCACTGGCGAGGTGGCCGTGCTGATGGCCGCCCACAACGAGGAAGTCGTGATCAGCGAGTCACTCGCGGCGTTGGGGGAACTGGTCGATCCGGAGGCGGTGTACGTGGTCTCCGACGGATCGACCGACCGCACCGTGGAACTGGCAGACGCGGCCGGTGTGAACGTCACCGAGACACCGGCGAACGTCGGCAAGGCGGGCGCGCTGGAGTGGGGCATCCGCCACTTCGAGCTGGCCCAGCGGTACCAGGCCGTGTTGCTGCTGGACGCCGATACCCGGCTGGACCCCGGCTACCTGGCGGCGGCGCTGCCGCTGTTCGATGATCCGGAGGTGGTCGCGGTGGCCGGGTGCGCGGTCACGGACTGGCGCTCGTCGTCCTCGGGTTTCCTCGCCAGGGTGCTCACCGCCCATCGCGGGCGCGTCTACGCGCTGATGCAGCGGCTGGTCAAGTTCGGGCAGGCGTGGCGGCGGACCAATGCGGTGCAGATCGTGCCGGGGTTCGCCAGCCTGTACCGGGCCAGCGTCCTGCCGAAGCTCGAGATCAACCCGCCGGGCCTGGTCATCGAGGACTTCAACATGACCTTCGAGGTGTACCGGCGGCGGCTGGGCAAGGTCGGCTTCACGCTCGCGGCGCGGGCGGTGACCCAGGACCCGGACCGGTTCCGCGACTACGTCCGGCAGGTCAAGCGGTGGACGCTCGGCTTCTGGCAGAGCGTGCGACGGCACCGGCCGCGCGCGGATCTGTTCAGCATCGCGCTCGGTGCGTTCATCGTCGAACTGATCATCGCCGGCCTGGTGCTGGTGCTGCTGCCGGTGGTGCTGGTGCTGCTGGTCCTCGCCGAGGTGACGGCCGCCGTGTTCACCTGGCCGGTCATCGGCGACGCGACACAGGTCGTGGAGCGCTACGTTTCGCTGAACTCGCTGCTGCTGGGTGTGCTGCTCCCGGATGTCGTGCTCACCGCGCTCGTCGCGGCAGTGGAACGGCGTCCGGGATACCTGCTGTGGGCGCCGCTGTACCTGCCGCTGCGCGTCATCGACGCCGCGATCGCCCTCTACACGCTGCCGCTGGCGCTGTTCCGGAAATCGGACGGCCGCTGGACGAGTCCCACCCGCCGTGAATACATCGAGACTCCGGAATCGGCCCACTCAGGACGGTTACTGGCCTGAATTGCCGCGATCCTCAAAGGGAACGGTTGTACCGATCTTCAGCTGAGGAGAGCACAAAAACCATGCGCGTTCTCGTAACCGGCGCCACCGGCACTGTCGGCCGCCCGCTCGTCAACCAGCTCGCGTCAGCGGGGGTCAGCGTTCGCGCGCTCACCAGGAACCCGGTGAAGGCCTCGTTACCTGATGGCGTCGAGGTCGTCGGCGGCGACCTCACCGACCTGTCGTCGCTGCGGGGGGCGCTCGACGGAGTCGATGCCGTGCACCTGATCACCTTCGACGGCGAGGCAGGCGAGGTGCTGCCGACCGGCAGGGAGATCGTCGAGTTGTGCGTGCACGCGGGAGTCACCAGGGCGAGCGTCCTCGCCGGCTGGGATCGCAGCGCACTGGAGGATGCGCTGGATTCGAGCACGCTGAGCTGGACGCGGATCGCTCCGAAGGAGTTCATGGCCAACGCACTGGAATGGGCGCCCCTGGTCCGGGAGGAAGGCATTGTCCGCACCATGGCGAGCTGGCCGAGTGCCGTCGTTCACGAGGCCGACATCGCCGCGGTCGCGGCGGTGGCACTGACCCAGGACGGGCACGGCGGCAGGACCTACCTGCTCACCGGTCCCGAGGCGCTCACCGCCGCGCAACGGACCAAGCTGATCGGCGAGGCCATCGGCAGGCACGTCGAGTTCGTCGAGCTGACCGAGGAGCAGGAACGGGAACGCCTGCGTTCCTACGGCTACAGCGAGGACTACGTCGAGTTCGGTATCCAGCTCGCGGCGCACCCGCCGGAGGGCGCGGCAGTGGTGCTGCCGACCATCGAGCAGGTGACCGGCCACGCGGCGCGCACCTTCGCGCAATGGGCAACGGACCATGCGCCTGCCTTCCGGTCGTAGGTTCGCGACTAACGGATCTTGTGAGACGGCACGACGCGACGCCAGACTGCCTAGTCATGGCAAAACCAACGCGTTTCGCATTGTTGTCAGCCTTCGTCGCCATACTCACCGTGTTCGGGCTCGTCACACCTGCCACCGCCACGCGCGGCAAGGCGCTCGATCCCCGGCCGAGCAACGCTGAACTGACCCGCGAGCTCCTCGCGCTCGAGCGGATCAGCCGGGGCGCCGTCGAGGTGTCCGCGATCGGCAAGTCCAACCAGGGCAGGCCGGTGTGGAGCGCACGTGTCGGAAACGGACCGCTGCGCATTCTGTACATCACCCAACAGCACGGCAACGAGCCGCTCGGCACCCCGGCCGCGCTGGAGTTCCTGCGGCAGACCGGTGTCGGCAAGAGCAGCTACAACCGCTGGCTGCGCTCGCGGGTCACGGTGGACATCGTGGTACGGGCCAACCCCGATGGCCACGAGCAGAACTGGCGGTACAACTACGATCCCGAGGCGGACCCGGAGTTCGGCCAGGCAGGCCGGGGTTACGACATCAACCGCTACCACGATCCGGCGGTCGCACCCGAGGACAACCCCGCGACCGAGGCGGGGCTGATCCAGCGGCACTACGCGGCGTTCCAGCCGCACATCGTGGTCGACTACCACATGCAGGGCCGCTACGTCGATGACGAGGGCCGCGAGATCAGCGCATCGCTGATGTGGCCGACTCATGCGGATGTCGCGCCCGGCGATGTCGCGCTGGCCAAGCAGATCTCCGTGGTGGCGCAGGAGTCCATGACCGCGGATGGAGCCAACGTGTCGCAGTACCCCGGCGGTGACTACCAGGGCATCGCCCGCAACGGCTACGGCCTGCTCGGCAGCGGCAGCGTGCTCATCGAGCTGAGCAACATGGGTGCCGAGCACGAGCAGGCACAGATCCGCTCGGCGCTGCGGTCGATGGACGCGATCGCCCGCAGCGCGGCCGACGGCTCGCTGGGGACGATCGACCCGGCGAAGGCCGACGCCATCCCGCCGCGCGGTGCGCCGCTGCCGTAGGGCGAAGCGCGGTGAGGGTCACTGACCCTCACCGCGCCAGGTGCTCGACCACCGCGGTGGCGAAGTCCTGTGCCCTCCGGCAGACCTCGCCGCCTTCGGCTCCCGAGTAGAGGAGCCGGATGTTCTCCGTCCGGTCGCCGTCGACCTGGCGGTGCGTCCAGTTGACCGAGCAGGCATCGGCACCCATTTCCCTGACGTAGCCGTCCACGTCGCCGAGCCTCGCTGGTTCGTAGCCGTCGTCGGGCAAGGCTCCGAAACTCTGCTCCACGGTCAGCGTCAGAGTTCCGCCTGCCGTCCACTCGCACTGGTGCAGACGGAGCAACGTGACATCGGTGACCGGACCGAGTATGGCCCGCGCGGTTGCATCGTCCACAAAGGAACAAGGATCTGCCGATATCGCGCTGTTGCCGGGAACCTCACGCTCGCCCGCCCCCGCGCGCAGACGCTCGACAGCGCTGTTCAGTCCACTCTGTACTCGGTCGCATGCCTGTGCTGACGCCCGGTGATCCTCCACAGTGACCGCCAGCTGGGACTCGCCGGGCAGCTGCACGCTCGCCTCACAGCCACCGGTCACGTTCGACGTCAGCACGGGCTGCCCGGCGACCTCGGTTCCGGATCGCCGCACGCTTCCCGTCGTGACGGGCTCGCCCAGGAGCATGGTGAGCTCCTCGCCGTCCGCCGTCTGGTAGGTGCACCGGTTCAGGTACAGCGGGGTGTCCTCCGCGGTCAGCACACCGAGGCCCGGCACCCGGGCTCCCGCGAGGACGGTGCACGGATCGGTGCGGCGCAACCGGTCCACGCTCAGCGCCTCCGCCACCGGCAGTTCCTGAACCCGCGGTGCGGGTGGTTGCGGGGGTGGCGGCTCATCCGTACCCAGGTTGACCGCGATGAACGCGGCCGTGGCGACGACGGCCACCGCGCTGACGCCTGCGGCGATCCTCGCCCACCGGCGCCGCCGTGGCGGTGACGGGGCAGGTGGCGGCACCGGCCAGGCCAGTGCGGTACGGACCTGGGCTTCCTGCGCGGTGATCAGCTGGTGGACGGTGGGTGGCCAGGGTTGTGGGGTGGGGGTGATCGGGCCGATGAGGTCGAGTAGTTGTTGTGGACTTGGCCGGGCGGCGGGGTTTTTGGCCAGGCAGGGTTCGGCGATCGCGCGGATCTCCGGTGGTACGGCACTGAGGTCGGGCTCGACATGCACGACGTTGTAGAGCGTCTGCGCCGCGGTCGTACCTGTGAACGGTCCCTGCCCGGTCGCGGCCATGAGGAGCACCGCGCCGAGCGAGAACACGTCGCTGGCCGGGGTGAGCAGCGCACTGGCGGCTTGTTCGGGCGACATGAACGCAGGCGACCCGATCACGGCTCCGGTGCCGGTGAGGTCGGAGCCCTCCGCCGCCCTGGCGATGCCGAAGTCGATCACCCGTGGACCGTCGGCGGCCAGCAGGACGTTGCTGGGTTTGAGGTCGCGGTGGATGAGCCCGGCGCGGTGGATGTCCCCCAACGCCACGGCCAGCCCGGCGGCGAGGAAGCGCAGTGCCGGCACCGGCAGGGGGCCCGTCGCGTCGACGGCTTCGCGCAGCGAAGGCCCCGCAACGTACACCGAGGCCAGCCAGGGCGACTCGGCGTGCGGATCGGCATCCATCACCGCGGCGGTGTAGGCGCCCGATACGCGGCGGGAGGCCGCGACCTCGTGCGCGAAGCGCTGCCGGAACGCCGGGTCGTGTGCGAAACCGGGGTGGATCTGCTTGACGGCCGCCAGCCGTCCGTCCGGCGCGGCGGCCAGCAGCACCCTGCCCATGCCACCCTCGCCGAGTGTGGCGAGCGGGCGGTAGCGCCCGGCCTGCGCCCAGTCGCCTGGCTGCAACGGTTTCACGGCTGTGGCAACCTCGGCAGGATCGTCGTGGCGAAGTCCTCCGCCCGCCGGCACACCTCGGCAACGGGCAGGCCCGTGCCGGTCGCGCGGTAGTGGACGCGGACCACCTCGGTGAACGTCTCCTCGGCAGGAAGGTGTGCCCAGCTCAGCACGCAGCCGGGGCTGCCGGCGTCGGGGTACTCCTGCCGGTAGGCCGTGCGGCCGCCGAGCTCGACGGGTACCTCGGCGATCCCGCCGCTGCCCGGAGCGACGGCGCGTTCGAGGCTGACGGTCAGCCTGCCGCTGACGTCCCACTCGCAGGCGTGCAGCCCGTCCGGGCGGACCTCGGTGACCATGTCGAAGGTCCCGGCGACCTCCGCCTCGTCCGCCAGCGCGCACGCGTCGGCGGTGGCCAGCGTGCCGCGCGGACCGTCGTGGTCGGCCGCCTGCCCGGCTCGCAGGGTACGAACCGCCTCGCCGAGTGTGGTGCGGGCGGTGCCGCAGGGGTCCGGATCGACGACGTTGCCTGCGCCGGGGTCGACGCGGAGGCTGACGCCCCCGTTCGGTTGGTCCGGGATGAGCACGGTCGCCTCGCACACGCCGGGCGCGCTGGACTCCTCGACGATGAGCGGCAGGTTCTCCAGCTCCCCGGACGCGGCCTCGGCGCCGACGTTGCCGCCGATCGTCAGTTCGAGCCACTGCCTGCTCGGCGTTTCATAGGTGCAGCTGAAGAAGTGCACGTCGATCGCCGGCTCGCGGTCACCACCCAGCACCCGGCACGGGTCGATCGCACGAAGCGTCTGCGGGCTCAACGGACCCGTCGGCGCGGTGCTGGTCGGTGTAGTGGTGGGTGCAGTCGTTGATGCCGGTAGCGCGGTCCCCGCCTGCGGGTCGGTCAGGCCGGCCAGCGCACCCGCGAGCACGGCACCACCGGCGACCGCCGACACCGCCAGGGCGACGAGCGCGATGCGCAAGCGGTTGCGGCCGCGCTCGGCCGGTTCGTCGAGCGCGGCCTGCGCCGCGGCCTCCCGCGTGGTGATCAGCTGGTGGACGGTGGGTGGCCAGGGTTGTGGGGTGGGGGTGATCGGGCCGATGAGGTCGAGCAGCTGTTGTGGGGTCGGCCTGGCAGCGGGTTCTTTGGCAAGGCACGCTTCGGCGAGTCCGCGGATCTCGGGCGGTAGGCCGCCGAGGTCCGGTTGGGCGTGCACGACGTTGTAGAGCGTGTGTGGCGTGGAGGTACCGGTGAACGGGCTCGTTCCGGTCGCGGCCATGACCAGCAGCGCGCCGAGGGAGAACACGTCGCTGGCCGGTGTGAGTGCATGGCCTTCGGCCTGTTCCGGTGACATGAAGGCGGGGGAGCCGATGATCGAGCCGCTGCGGGTCAGCTCCGAATCGCTTTCCAGCGCGCGGGCGATGCCGAAATCGATCACGCGTGGGCCGTCGGCGGCGAGCAGGACGTTGCTGGGTTTGAGGTCGCGGTGGACGAGCCCGGCGCGGTGGATGTCGGCCAGTGCCACGGCCAGCCCCGCGGCCAGGCTGCGCAGTGCCGGTACCGGCAGGGGGCCTGTGGCGTCGACGGCTTCGCGCAGGGAAGGTCCCGCCACGTACAGCGAGGCCAGCCACGGCGTAGCCGCATCGGGATCGGCGTCCATCACCGCGGCCGTGTAGGCGCCCGACACCCGCCGCGACGTCTCCACCTCGCGGCGGAACCTGTCCCGGAAACCCTGGTCGTGCGCGAAACCGGGATGGATCTGTTTGACCGCGGCCAGCCGCCCGTCCGGCGAGGCCGCGAGCAGCACCCGGCCCATTCCGCCTGCGCCGAGTACGGCGAGCAGCCGGTACCGCCCGGCCTGCCGCGGCTCGCCAGGGTTCAGCGGCTGCACGTCGGCTGGGGGCTAGCGGGCGATGCCGATGGCCTGACGCACGGAGGCCAGCACATGGCGCGCCTGCTCGCGGGCCTTCTCGGCGCCTTCGGCCAAGAGGGCGTCCAGTTCGCTGTCCGGTGCCATGAGCGCGTCGTACCTCGCGCGCATCGGTGCCAGTTCGGTGTTGAGTACCTCGAACAGCACGTTCTTCAGCTCGCCCCAGCCCATGCCGCCCGCTTCGAGACGCTTGCGGGTGTCGGCGACCACGTCGGCCGCCGACGGCGGAGCGAACTGCTCCAGGATCTGGAACACCGCGGAGCTGTCCGGGTCCTTCGGCGCCTCGACCGGTGTGCTGTCGGTCGGGATGCGCCGCACCAGCTTCTTGAGCTGGTTCTCCGGTAGGAACAGCGGAATCGTGTTGTCGTAGGACTTGCTCATCTTCCGGCCGTCGAGCCCGGGCAGCGTCTGCCCGGTGCCGGCCTCCGGAATGATCGCCTGCGGGATCTTGAACGAGTACGACTTGCCGTACAGGTGGTTGAAGCTGCCCGCGATGTCGGCGGCGTACTCGACGTGCTGCACCTGGTCCTTGCCGACCGGCACGACATCGGACTCCATGATCAGGATGTCGACCGCCATCAGGATCGGGTAGTTGTACAGGCCCATGTTGACCCCGGCGTCGGGGTCCTCACCGCTTTCGATGTTGCGGTCCCGCGCGGCCTTGTAGGCATGCGCCCGGTTCATCAGCCCCTTGCCCGTGACACAGGAGAGCACCCAGCTGAGCTCGAAGATCTCCGGAATGTCGGACTGCACATAGAGAGTCGTCCGTTCGGGGTCGAGTCCCGCGGCCAGCCAGGTCGCCGCCACCGAGCGCGTGTAGTGCCGGAGGAGTTCTGGATCGCGCACCGTGGTGAGCGCGTGGTAGTCGGCGATGAAGTACACCGACTCGTACCGCTCAGCCAGCTGCAGCGCCGGCCGGATCGCCCCGATCAGGTTGCCGAGATGCGGCTCTCCGGTCGGCTTGATGCCGGTCAAGGAGACCTTGGCTACGGGCTGTGACATGGCCCCCATCCTACTGACCAAGGGATACGCTCCCGGGATGGGCGGGCACATGAGCGCGGAGGAGTTCCGCAAGCACGGCAGGCAGGTCGTGGACTGGATTGCCGACTACCTCGCCACTCTCGAATCGCGGCCGGTGCGCTCTCCCGTGCGGCCTGGTGAGGTCAGGGACGCGCTGCCCGCGCATCCGCCGGAGCACGGTGAACCATTCGAGAACGTGCTCGCCGACCTCGACCGGGTTCTGCTGCCCGGTATCACACACTGGCAGCACCCGAGCTTCTTCGCCTACTTCCCGGCCAACGCCAGCGGCCCGGCCATCCTCGGCGACCTGCTCTCCTCGGGGCTGGGGGCGCAGGGCATGGTCTGGGCGACCAGCCCGGCGTGCACCGAGCTGGAGTCGCTCGTCGTGGACTGGCTTGCCGAACTGCTCGGCCTGCCCGAGCGATTCCGCACCGATTCGGTCGGCGGCGGGGTCATCCAGGACACGGCGTCGAGTGCGAGCCTGGTCGCGCTACTGGCGGCGCTGCGCCACGCCGGTGGTGACCCGGCACGGCGGTGCACGGTGTACGTGTCGGCGGAGACCCATTCATCGCTGGAGAAAGCGGCGCGCATTGCCGGCCTCGGTACGCACCAGGTGCGAGCGGTCGGCGTCGATTCGCGCACGCTCGCAATGGATCCGGTGGAGCTGGCCGACCTCATGGCTGCCGATGTCGAGGCCGGTGCCGTGCCGGCAATGGTGTGCGCGACGATCGGCACCACCTCGACCACGGCGATCGATCCGGTCGCACGGATCGGTGAGGTGTGCCGCGCGTACGGTGTCTGGTTGCATGTGGACGCCGCGTACGCGGGCGTGTCGGCGATCTGCCCCGAGCTGCGCTGGATCAACGACGGTGTCGCCGAGTACGCCGACTCCTACGTCACCAACCCGCACAAGTGGCTACTCACGAACTTCGACTGTTCCGTTCTGTGGCTCGCCGATCGCACGCCGCTGATCGAGGCGCTGTCGATCCTGCCCGAGTACCTGCGAAACGCGGCGTCGGCATCGGGAGAGGTGATCGACTACCGGGACTGGCAGATCCCGCTCGGCCGCCGGTTCCGTGCGCTCAAGCTGTGGTCGGTGATCCGCTGGTACGGCGCAGAGGGGCTGCGGGAACACATCCGCAAAGATGTCGCGCTCGCCGGCGAGTTCGCTGGTCTTGCCGCTGCCGACCGGCGGTTCGAGGTGCGTGCTGACCATCCGTTCGGGCTGGTGTGCTTCCGTCCTGTGTGGCCGGATCTGTCCACTGAGGACGCAAATACGGCGACACTGGCGCTGCTCGAACGGCTCAACGCCTCCGGCGCGCTGTATCTCAGTCACACCAAGGTGGGCGAGAACGTGTTGCTGCGCATGGCCATCGGCGCACCGGGCACGGAACGGCGCCACGTCCACGATGCGTGGGAAGCGATCCGTGCCGAGGTCGACGTAGCAACGACTCACCCGAGGTAGGTCTGCAGCGTCACGTCGAGCGCGGCGTCCACCTCGTCGCTGCGCAGGGCCTTGCCGAGTCCGCCACGCAGCCACAGTTCGGCGAGCCCGTGCAGGGCGGCCCACAGCGATGCGGCGAGCACACGCGGGTCGGCTCCCGTCCGCCAGCCTGCGGCTTGCGCGTCGCCGATGAGCCGGCTGAAGTGGTCGAGGAGCGCGCTGTTGGTGCCGGACAGTTCCGGCGAGTCGGCGTCGATGAGGTCGTGCCGGAACATCAGCTCGAACATCGCCGGGTTGCCGAGCGCGAAGTCCATGTAGGAGCGGCAGGTCCCGAGCAGGCGTTCGTGCGGGGTCACGGCCGGCACCTCCTCGCTCTGCCTGCGCAGCTCGGCGAAGCCGGCGGTGGCGACCGCGGACAGCAGGTCGCTACGGCCGGTGAAATGCCGCAGCGGCGCGCCGTGCGAGACGCCGGCTTCGCGGGCGATCCGCCGCAGCGTCACGGCTTCCACACCCTCGTCGGCGAGCAGCGCCGTCGCGCTGGCGATCAGACGTTGCCTGGGATCGGTGACCACGCTTCTCGCTCGTCGCTGAGCACCGGCAGCAGGTCCGGGCGTTTGGGCAGGAAGCCGTCTCCAGCGGAACGGCCGGTGAGGACGTTCATGACCCGCGTGCGGGCGGAGGGAAGCACCGCGTTCCACATCCACTGCGCGTGCGCGAGCAGGCCGGGGTCGACGGGCTCACCAGGCAGCGGCGCGAGCCAGCTCAGGTCGAACGGCACGTCGAGCGTTCGCAGCATGTGTGCGGCGACCCGGCGGTGGCCGAGCTCGCCGAGGTGCAGCCGGTCGGGCCCGAAGTAGCGCAGGTCCTGCGCGGCCTCGTCGGGCCACAGGTCGACCAGCACGGCGCCGAAAGTGCTTGCCGCGTCGCGGATCGCGTCATTGAGTGCCTCGATCCGCGCACGCATCCGCCGGGCGACGGGCATGCGGCTCGAGACGTCGCTCAGCGTGAACAGCACGACGGTCGGCGCAGTGTCGGCGAGCAGGCGCGCGGCGGCCCTGACCCGGCGCGTCACCACCTCGGAGCTGAACGACCTGGTCATCATCAGATCGTTGCCACCGCCGAAGAGCGCCACGATGTCCGGGCGCAGGTCGATCGCCATGGGGATCTGCTCGACGACGATCTGGTCGAGCCGTCGCCCGCGCACACCGAGGTTGGCGTAGCGGAATTCCGGTTCGTCCTGTGCGAACCGGGTAGCGACCAGGTCGGCCCAGCCTCGGTAGTGCTGGCGGCCCGGGTAGGGGTCGTCGATGCCTTCGGTGCAGCTGTCACCGAGCGCGACGAAGCGTTGGTAGCTCATTCAACTCTCCGACACCTGCTGTTCAACTCGGAGACACTGTTCTATCAAACGGCAGTAGACGGTGTCTACATCGAGAACCGCGGGGCTATTCAGGCCGCAGAACGGGGCGTAGCGCGGTGAGCACGTTCGGGTCCTCGATCGTCGAGGGCACCGGCTCCTCCCGCCCGTCGGCGATGCCGCGCATGGTCTTGCGCAGGATCTTTCCCGAGCGGGTCTTGGGTAGCGCTTCCACGACGGAGACATCGCGGAACGCCGCGACCGGACCGATCTCGGCGCGCACTGCCGCCACCAGTTCGGCGCGCAGCTGTTCCGGTTCGATGTCCACACCGGACTTCAGCACGACGAGCCCGCGCGGTAGTTGCCCCTTGACCGTGTCGTGTACGCCGATGACGGCGCATTCGGCGACGGCGGGATGTGCGGCGAGTACCGCTTCCATCGAGCCGGTGGACAGCCGGTGCCCGGCGACGTTGATGACGTCGTCGGTGCGGCCCATGACGAACAGGTACCCGTCCTCGTCCACGTAGCCGCCGTCGCCGGTGAGGTAGTAGCCCTCGTAGCGGGAGAGGTAGGCATCGATGTAACGCTGGTCGTCGCCCCACAGCGTCGGCAGCGCACCGGGCGGCAGCGGCAGCCTTATTGCGATGGCACCCTCCTGCCCGGCGGGCAGCTCCTCACCGGACTGCCCGAGGATGCGCACGTCCCAGCCGGGCACGGGCTTGGTCGGCGAGCCGGGCTTGATGGGCAGGAGCTCGATGCCGCGCGGGTTGGCCGCGATCGGCCAGCCGGTCTCGGTCTGCCACCAGTGATCGACCACGGGGACGTCCAGTTTGTCGTGCGCCCAGTGGTAGGTCTCGGGATCGAGCCGTTCGCCTGCCAGGAACAGGGTGCTGAACTTCGCCAGCCCGTACTGGGCGATCTCCCGGCCATGCGGGTCGACGCGCTTGATGGCCCGCAGCGCCGTCGGTGCCGTGAACAGCGCCTTCGCGCCGTGCTCGTCGATGACCCGCCAGAACGCGCCCGCGTCCGGCGTGCCGACCGGTTTGCCCTCGTAGAGGATCGTCGTCGCGCCGATCAGCAGCGGCGCGTACACGATGTAGGAGTGCCCGACGACCCAGCCGACGTCGGAGGCGGTCCACCACACGTCGCCGGGCTGGATGTCGTAGACGGCCCGCATCGACCAGGCCAGCGCCACCGCGTGGCCGCCGGTGTCGCGGACGATGCCCTTGGGCTTACCGGTGGTGCCCGAGGTGTAGAGGATGTAGAGCGGATCGGTCGCGGTGACCGGTACCGGCTCGGCGGGTACGGCACCGGTGACGAGCTCGTTCCAGTCGATGTCGCGCTCGCCCAGTTCGGCGCGGGCCGCCTCACGCTGCAGCACGACGACGTGGCTCGGCTGGTGTTCGGTGGCCTGCAGGGCCTGCTCGATGATCGGCTTGTACTCGACGATCCTGGTCGGCTCGATTCCGCACGAGGCGGCCACGATGACCTTGGGCTTGGCGTCCTCGATGCGTGCCGCGAGCTCCTTCGGGGCGAACCCGCCGAAGACCACCGAGTGCACGGCACCGATGCGGGCGCAGCCGAGCATGGCGATCACCGCCTCGGGCACCATCGGCAGGTAGACGATCACCCGGTCGCCGTGGCCGACGCCCAGCGAACGGAGCGCACCCGCGAAGCGGGCGACCTCGTCGCGTAGTTCGGAGTAGCTGTAGGTGCGCTGTGCCCCGGTGACGGGGGAGTCCCAGATCAGCGCCGGTTGCTCGCCCCTGCCCTGCTCGACGTGCCGGTCGAGCGCGTTGTAGGCGGTGTTGAGCTCGCCGTCCGGAAACCAGCGGTACAGCGGTGCGTTCGCGGCGTCGAGTGCCCTGGTGGGTTTGCGGGTCCAGTCGATGGCGTCGGCGGCGTCGAGCCAGAACCGCTCGGGGTCGTCAAGGCTGCGTCGGTACGTCTCGGCATACGCGCCCATTGTGCTGCCTCCTCGTCATCGAGTCCCTGCTCTGCGACGGTAGAACGCTCGAGGGGGAGGGCACCAGGCGAACCTGGCCGCCACCGTGTGCGTCCCCTACTGGGAGCACCAGACATACTCTGGTGCGGATGACGTGCGGACGCGACGAAGGAGCGAGGGGTGGAATCGATCGCTAGCGCGTTGCTTTCGCTAGCGCACAGGCTGTTCCAACCGGGTTTCTGCCCGGGGGACTGGGTGTGGGCGACGAGCATGGCCGGGGCGTTGATCGCGCTGTTCCCGGTGGCGGGCGCAGTGCTCGTCGCGATCGTGCGCAAGTTCACAGGCAACCGCTACCACGGGCCGGCACTGATCACGATCGGCTTGGTGGGCGTACTGTGCGTGTTCCTCCTGCCGTGGCTGCTGTTCAGCGGCGTTTCCAGCGTGTTCCGGCAGGTATTCGCGGGTGGCAGCGGGGGCCTGTCCGGCGGGGAGCTGGCCACGCTCGGCAGGGAGTACTGCTTCGTCGGCGTGCAGAGCACCTACCTCGGCGGCGGGCAGAACATGTACGAGACGCTGTTCTACCCGTCGGACAACGTGCTCGCCTACGGCTACTACCTGGGTGCCCTCGTCGGTCTGCCGATCCTCGCGCTGCTGGCCGTCATGTTGCTCGGCAGGGTGGCACTGCGCCGCGGGCCGAAGTGGCCCGGCCGGTTCCTGTGGGTTCCGTTCGTGGCGTTCGTTCTGCTGAGCGCGGGTGTCGGCGCCAACGCGGCAGTGCACCTGTGGCTCGGCTTCCTCCCGGCGGCGGTGCTCGGGATCATCCCGGTCGCGATCGTCGGGCCGCCCAGCTGGTCGGTGATCCAGAACTCCGACCGGCCGCCGCAGCGCCCCCAGCAGCAACCGCAGCAGCCGCCGCCGTACGTCCCGCCTGCGCAGGAGCCGAAGCCGGTGCCGCCACCGGCCAAGCAGTACCCGCCGACGTCGGTGGCGCCCGCGCAGGAGGCCGCGGGGGCGCTGGCAGCTGCGCCCGGCCCCATTCCGGCGCCGCCGGGCTCGAGCGAGGCCGGCAGTGGCCGGTTCCGCCGCATCCGCAGGCTCGGTCACGGGGGTTTCGGCACCGTGTGGGAGGCCCAGGACACTCAGCTCGGCCGCACGGTCGCGCTCAAGATCGCGCACGCGCCGGACCAGGACACCGAGGAGCGCATGCAGCGCGAGGCCAGGGCGCTCGCGATGCTGAACCACCCGAACTGCGTTCGGGTCTACGACCTGGTGGAGGAGCACGACGGGCTCGCGCTGGTGATGGAGTACCTGCACGGCCAGTCGCTCGCCGACGCCGTGGACGGCAGCGGTCCCCTCGACGACGTCTCCGCGGGCAGGCTGTGGGCGACGTTGGCCGGCGCCCTGTCGGCAGCGCATGACCGGGGTGTGCTGCACCGCGACATGAAGCCGTCCAACGTCATCGTGGACCCCGAGGGCCTGCCGCACCTGATCGACTTCGGCATCGCCAGGAGCAAGGGCGACTCGAAGCTGACCGCGACCGGCATGATGATCGGCACGCCGGACTACGTGGCGCCGGAGACGGCCGCCGGTGCGCAGGCGAGCCCGGCATCGGATGCCTGGCAGCTCGCCGCGACCGTCAGCTTCGCGCTGTCCGGCTACCCGCCACGCGGTACCCGCGAGACGCCGATGGCGGCGCTCATGGCCGCTGCGCGGGCGGAGCCGCCGAGCAAGCTGCCTCGGCAGAGCGTGCACGCTCGGTTGCTGCAGGCGGCACTGGACCCGCAGCCGCGGAACCGTCCGACGCTGAACGCCGTCCACCGCGAGGTCGAGGGCTGGCTCGCCCGCGTCGGCACCTCGTCGGACGGCCCGGTGACGAGGGTTGTGCCCCGCGTGCAGTGACGCTCCCCAAGGCCACCTTGGTTGCGTTCAATGCAACCAAGTCGTCTTTGGCTGTGTGCCGTCCGTGCGGGGGTGAAAATTGGGGTGTGGTCGCCTTGTTGACGTCGTGCACCCTTGGTGCGGTCGAGGCCGTAACCAAGTCTGATCGTTGGGAGCCGTCAGAGGGGTCCTGCGGTGTTGCTTCGAGCACGTGAATCCGGTTCGGTTTCGTTGCCCTGGCTCTCCTGGGCGGCCATCCCGTTGTTGATCATCGTGGAAGGAGGGTGCGGTGGATGTGGTGGATGAGCCGAGCTTGCTGTTTGAGCGGGTCGTGGCGTTAGACATCGGTAAGGCGTCGTTGATGGCGTGTGTGCGGGTGCCGCATCCGGACAGGCCTGGGGCGCGGTTGCAGGAAGTCCGGGAGTATCTGACGCTGACGCCCGCGTTGGTGGAACTGGCCGATTGGCTGCGCTGCGCGCGGGTGCAGGTGGTGGGGATGGAGGCCACCAGCGATTACTGGAAGCCGGTGTACTACCTGCTGGAAGCCGAGGGATTCACGTGTTGGCTGCTCAATGCCAAGCACGTCAAGCACGCGCCGGGACGGGCCAAGACCGACCGGCTGGATGCGATGTGGCTGGCCAAGGTGGTCGAGCGGGGCATGTGCTCGCCGAGCCTGGTGCACCCCCCACCGGTGCGACACCTGCGGGATATGACCCGCTACCGGCGCAGCCTGGTCCGTGACCAGACGCGGGAAAAGCAGCGGTTGGAGAAGGTGCTGGAGGACGCGCAGATCAAGCTGTCCAGCGTGGTCAGCGACATCCTCGGGGTCTCCGGCCGGGACATGCTCGACGCGCTGATCGCCGGAGTCCGCGATCCCCGCGTGCTGGCGGAGAAGGCCCGCGGCCGGATGCGCCCCAAGATTGATGTGTTGGTCGAGGCGTTGACCGGCTATTTCGATGATCACCACGCCTTCCTCGCCCGCCGCATGCTGGACCGCATCGACACCCTGGCCGCCGATATCACCGTCCTCGACCAGCGGATCGAGGCGATGATCGCCCCTTTCGCCCGTCAGGTGATGCAACTGGATGAGCTTCCCGCGACCAACACGATCGCCGCCCGAGAACTGATCGCTGAGATCGGGGTCGACATAGGCCGCTTCCCCACCGCCGCGCACCTGGTGTCCTGGGCGAAGTTCGCCCCGATCGACCACACCTCCGCCGGCAAGGGCAAGGCCGGCACCACCGGCAAAGGCAACCCCTGGCTGGCCGCCACCCTCGGCGAGATCGTGACCGGCCTGTCCCGCACACACACCTTCCTGGGCGAACGCTACCGCCGCATCGCCAAACGCCGCGGCACCAAACGCGCCATAGTGGCCGTGGGCAACTCCGTGCTGACCATCATCTGGCACCTACTATCCGATCCCGACGCCCGCTACCACGATCTCGGCGAAGGCTTCTACGCCAGCCGGATCAACACCACACGCCGCCAACGTCACCTACTCCACCAACTCGAGACACTCACCGGGCGGAAAGTCACACTACAACCCGCCGCCTAACAAACACCCCACCCAACCAAGCAGGCCACGGCAGCCCACCGGGCCACCGTGACCTACCCACCCACCACCACATTTTCGAATCAGGTGGCCTTGGGGGAGCTAACCAACGTCACGACGCTGTTCCGAACTGTGCTCGTACGGGCAGGCCGATGTCGAGCAACACCGCCTTGGCCTGCCCGCGGCGCTCGCCATCGCAGGGATGGCCCTGGACGGGGGAAACACACCGGTCTCAACGCCAGGACGGTAGCCAGAGCTCGGCCTGCCACCGGGCGTTCGTGATCGGGTCGCCGTTGAGGATCGGCCACAGCCAGACGAAGTTCGCCACCACCAGACCCACGTACAGGGCCACCAAAAGTAACCCGGTGCCGCGTCGTTCGAAGCCCTGTCTCGCCGTGCCGAGCAGCTGGCCCAGCGCGAGGGTGAGACCGAGAACCAGGAACGGTGCCATGGGGGTGGCGTAGAAGTAGTACATCTGCCGGTCGAGGTTGAGGAACCACGGCAGCAGGCCGGCCAGGTAGCCGATCAGCACGGCGGCGTAGCGCCAGTCCGCGCGGAACAACCAGCGCCACAGGCCCCAGCCCAGCATCGGCAGCGCCAGCCACCACAGCGCAGGTGTGCCGATGAGCATGGTCGCCCGCACACACTCGGTCTCCCCGCAGCCGGTCGCCGCGGCGCCCGACTCGTAGTAGTAGAGCATCGGCCGCAGGCCCATCGGCCAGGTCCACGGCTTGGACTCCCACGGATGCGGGTTCCCGGAGGGGGTGGCCAGGCCCTCGTGGAAGGAGAGCACGTTGAACGTGTAGGTCAGGAGTGAACGCAGCGCCTCGGGAACGAAGCCGTAGGCGCCGCCCGCGATGTCGTGGGTCTCCACGTAGTGCCGGTCGGTGGCGGTCTCGCTGGCGAACCAGGCCCACCACGTACTGATGTAGACGAGTACCGACACCACGCCGATGCCCCACAGTGCCGGCGCGAGATCCCGGCGCAGCACACCCAGCCACGGCCGGGGCACACCGGCGGCCTTGCGCGCGGCCACGTCGAACGCCACGCACAACAGCCCGAACGCCACCACCCAGTACAGGCCGTTCCACTTCACGCCCGTGGCCAGCCCAAGGAAGATCCCGGTACCGAAACGCCACCAGCGGAAGCCGAGCCGGGGACCGTACGGCGACTCGCCGACCCAGCCCTCGCGCACCGCGACCGCGAGCCGCTGCCGCACCTGATCGCGATCCACCAGCAAACAGCCGAACGCGGCGAGCACGAAGAGCGCGCTGAAAATGTCCAGCATCCCCATCCGCGACTGCAGATGCAGGACACCGTCGCAGATCACCAGAATGCCGGCGATCCCGCCGAGCAGCGTCGAGCGCGTCAGCCGCCGCGCGATGCGGATCGTCAGCAGCACGATCAGCGCGCCGGCGAGCGCGGCGCTGAACCGCCAGCCCCAGCCGTTGTACCCGAACAGCCACTCGCCGACCGCCATGAGCTGCTTGGCCAGCGGCGGGTGCACCACCAGCTCGTAGCCGTAGTTGTCCTCGGCGCCGCCGTTGCGCAGCATCTGCCACGCCTGCGGTACGTAGTGCTTCTCGTCGAAGACCGGGGTGCCCTTGTCGGTGGGGGATCCGAGGTTCTGGAAGCGCACGAGTGCGCCGATGGCGGTGAGCACGATCGTGACGACGAGCGCGCGCATCCGGTCACCAGGCATGGGAGTACCCAGCAGGGTCGCCTCGCGATCGCTCGGTGGCCGCCGCGCCCGCCCCGTTCCGGGGCCCACGCCGCCCAGCGTGCGGGTGAGGAGTGCGGTCACGAGGCCCGATCCTACGACCGTCTCGGTCACCCCGCCGTCGCGCCACCCGGCTAGCCTCGGGGCGTGCCTCTTGTACTGGCCGGGACCCCACTCGGCGACTCCCGTGACGCCTCGCCGCGCCTGGTGCAGGCCCTCGCCGACGCCGAGGTCATCGCCGCCGAGGACACCCGGCGGCTGCGTTCGCTGGCCGCCGCGCTCGGTGTCGCCCCGCGTGGCCGGGTCGTCAGCTTCTACGAGGACGTCGAGACCGCGCGGCTGCCGAAGCTGCTCGACGCGTTGCGGGCGGGGCAGACCGTGCTGCTGGTGACGGATGCGGGCATGCCCAGCGTGTCCGATCCCGGGTATCGCCTGGTCGCGGCGTGCGCGGCGGAGGAGCTGCCGGTGACGTGCGTGCCCGGCCCGTCCGCGGTGACGACGGCGCTCGCGCTGTCCGGCCTCGCCCCCGACCGGTTCTGCTTCGAGGGCTTCGTGCCGCGCAAGACCGGTGAGCGAGGGCGCTGGCTCGCGGCGCTGGTCACCGAGCCGCGGACCACCGTGTTCTTCGAGTCGCCGCACCGGCTGGCCGCGACGCTCGCCGAGGCCGCGGAGGTGCTCGGCGACCAGCGCCGGGCCGCTGTGTGCCGCGAGCTGACCAAGACCTACGAGGAGGTGCGCCGCGGCACGCTCGCCGAGCTGGCGGCGTGGGCTGCCGACGGGGTGCGTGGTGAGATCACCGTTGTGCTCGCCGGGGCGGCACCCGTGCAGGCGAGCGTTGCCGACCTGGTGGCCGAGGTGACCAGGCGGGTCGGTGCTGGGGAACGGCTGAAGGCCGCGGCCGCCGAGGTGGCGGTAGCCGCCGGGGTGTCGAAGAAGGAGCTCTACGACGCGGTGCTCGCCGCCCGCGACACGACCGGCTAGCTCGGCGGCGAGGCGAGGAGCTGCTCCAGGGGCGCGACCTTGTGCAGGCATTCCTCCCACTCGGCTGCCGGGTCGGAGTCGGCGGTGATACCGCCGCCGACACCCACCGCCACGCTGCCGCGGTGGATCTCGAACGTGCGGATCGCGACGTTCAGCTCCAGCCCGGCAACGGGGGAGGCCAGCCCGATCGCCCCCGTGTAGACGCCGCGTGGTGTGTGTTCCAGGTCGGCGATCTCGGTGAGCGCGCGGATCTTGGGAGCGCCGGTGACCGAACCCGGCGGGAACGCCGCGCGCAACAGGTCGGCATCGTCGCAGTGGTCCGCGAGCACACCCTCGACCGTCGAGTCGAGGTGCCAGACTCCTGGCGCGGCACGCACGGCGAGCAGTTCGGGCACACGCACGCTGCCGATCTCGCACACACGGCCGAGATCGTTGCGGACGAGATCGGTGATCATGACGTTCTCGGCGACGTCCTTCACCGATTCCCGCAGCAGCCGGGCCTGGTGGTCGTCGCGGGCGCCGCGACGCGGGCGGGTGCCCTTGATCGGGGTCGACTGCACTCGCCTGCCGGAGCGGGCCAGGAACAGCTCCGGTGACATCGACACGACCGCGCCCCATGACCCCGCGAGGTAGGCACCGCGCGCAGGCCGCAAGCGGCGTGTCCCCTCGGCGAACAACGCGGGCGCATCCCCCGCGAAACGTCCCGTGAAGCGCGTGCAGATGTTGGCTTGGAAGAGCTCGCCCGCCTCGATGGCGTGCACACATGCCTTGACGGCCGCGTGGTGCTCGGCGGGCAGCGGCCGGTCGAGTGTGCTGCGCTGCCAGGTGGGGCGGGGCGGCTCCCGCGTCAGCAGGTCACCGAGCTCCGCCGCCAGCGCGACCGGGTCCGGCTCACCATCGGGCACGAGCGCCTCGAACCACCACCGCCCGTCCCGATCCAGCCGCAGTACGTGATCGGCCCACCCCCAGACAGCCGGGGGCAACGGCGTGTGGCGCCCGGACGGATCGGTGAGGTCATAGGACAGGTAACCGAACCAGCCACCGCCGACGGCCCCCGCCGGGGCGTCCCGGACCGTGGGCTGCCCGGCCGGCACGGCGAACGCCGCCTCGGCGCCGTGGACCGGGGCGGGCTCGACGCTGGGCGCCAGCACGGCCCGTGAGCCGAACCAGTCACCGGACAGCGCGGCGGGCCCCGGCGTGCCGAGGGTGCGGGCGCGCTGCTCGAGGAGCAGGAGTGCCTGCTCAGCGGTGATGTCCGCCCGCAACGCCGTCCGTGTCACGCGCATGCCGACATTGTCGCTGCCGTTACCGTCGAGCCGATGATTCGGGTGCGTGAGACGACACGGATTGGCCAGGTGACCGGCGCGGGCTCGGCCAACAGGACCGACGAGCGGTTCGGCATCGTGGCCACCGATCTCGGGATCCTCTGGGACGGCGACGACGGCAGGGTGTTCGTACTGTTCGGCGACACCTACGGCGAGGGCTGGGGCGGGCACGGCGCGGGGCCGGGTACCGCGGACTGGCGCCGCAACGCGCTCGCCTACTCCACCGCCCGCGAGCTCGGCTCCGGACTCACCCTCGACGGCGTGGTGGAGCGACCCGGCGGCGGTGCGGGTCAGGTCATCCCGTCCGGTCGTGGCCGCGAGGTGACGGTGATTCCCAACGGCGGCATCGCCGTCGAGGGCAGGCAGTACGTGCACTACATGTCGGTGCGGTCCTGGGGGACGCCAGGGACCTGGCGCACCAGCTACGCGGGCATCGCCGTGTCGGCGGACGGCGGGCGTACATGGCGCAAGCCGCGCTCGGCGCGCTGGCCCAACCGCTGGCGTGGGGACAGCCGTTTCCAGATCGGCGCGTTCGCGCGCTCCGGTGAGCACGTCTACCTGTTCGGCACCACCAACGGCAGGCGGGACGACGCCTACCTCGCGCGCGTGCTGCCGTCCTCGCTTCTCGACACCGGCGCCTACGAGTACTTCGACGGCACCGGTTGGACGCGCCGCGAGCGCTCGGCCACGCCGGTGTTCGCAGGCCCCGTCGGTGAGATGTCGGTCGGCTACAACGTCCATTTCGGATGCTGGCTGATGATGCACCTCGACGAGAGCAGGCAGGGGATCGTGTTGCGCAGCGCGCCCGAGCTCACCGGGCCGTGGACCCACGGCGAGGTCGTGGTGTCCGGAAAGGAGTATCCGGCGGTGTACGGCGGTTTCCTGCACCCGTGGTCGCTGATGGGTCCAGACCTCTACTACCTGGTCTCGCAGTGGGGTCCGTACAACGTCTTTCTCACCCGCAGCAGGCTGACCACTACAGCAGCACATCCGCCAGCGTGAACGGGTAGACGAGCGCGTCGACGCCGGCCCCGTGCTGGTGCAGCCCCAGCCTGGTGTGGAACCAGCCCGGCCTGCCGGGAATGCCGTTGTGCCGCACCAGCCACAACACCACCTCGCGGTCGGCCCACTTGTCCGGCCGGAACCGGTGCAGCCAGTCCTCGTAGGGCGCGTAGACGAGTACCCGCCGGATACCGGCGGCCTGCCGCACCGCCTTGATCCACGACCTGATGAACCGGTCATCCACGCCGTCCGCGCCGACGTCCAGTGCGGGTGCCAGCGCACCGGGGGCGAAGGCGCCGAGCGGCATGCCCGTGCGCACCACGTGCCGCGCCTGCTCCTGCACGGCGCCAGGGCGGGCGTAGTGCCGGATACCGGCGCTGATTCCCGCCGCGAGGGCGTCCCGCAGCTGGCGGGCTGCCGCGTCGTCGGTCCAGTTGAGACTCTCGGTGATGGTGATCGAGGCGAAGGAGAACGCATGCTCCTTGACCGCGGGCCAGTCGTCGACGGTCTCGTGCAGAGATAGATCGATCCCGTGCTCGGCGCTCTGCTCCGTCACTACCGCCCCCATTGACCTCGACATATGCGGTGAGGGCCACCCTACGTGCGTTGTCCGCCGGTCGGGTGGCCCTCACTGTACGGGCGTGTCTCGCCCTGCCTCAGGCGTTCTCCCGCCGGAACGTGCGGGCGCCCCAGAACACGGCGAGCGCGCACATCACCATGAGTACCACGCAGCCGGTGAACAGCGCGTCCATCGTGATGTCACCGCGGAAGCTGGCTCGTTCCGCATCCACGATGTGCGTGAACGGGTTGATGCGCGAGATCGTGTAGAGCCAGTCCGGCGCGAGGCCCGTCGTGATCGGCGGCAGGATCCCGGAGAGCAGCAGTAGTGGCATCAGCACGGCGTTGAGCAGCGCGGGGAATGCCTGCTCGTTCTTGATCGTCAGCGCGAGCGCGTACGAGGCCGACGCCAGCGTGATCGAGGTGAGGCCGACGATCAGCAGGCTCAGCACGATTCCGCTGAGTGGCGCGTTCAGATCGAACACGAGGAACGCCAGCACCACAGACGGCAGGACCGCAAATCTGCTCCGAGCGTGCAGCTGCGCCGTACTTATCCGACCGGGTCACTGGCGCCCCGGTCTGCGACGTCGCGGCCGCGTTGTCGGTGCTCGGCCGCAGACAGGCCGACGCCAGCTGAGCCGCTCGCAGCGGCCAACGGAGTAGCGGCCGCGTTCGGTACGACAAAAAAAGACCCGGCCCCGCAGTAGCTGCGAGAACCGGGTGGTATACGCCCATCATACATGGACGCCGCGGGCTTTTACCAACCGTCCGGCTTGCAGCACGGCCCGACTGGTTCGGGCAGTTGGTGGTCGTAGAAGTCGTAGGGGCGGAGTTTGCGCCACCAGTGCCGGCCGGCGCCCGTGTCCGGTGATCCGCGCAGGTCGTGGGCGGTGGGGTTGGTGCTCGGGTTCACCGTGGCCACGGGGACGTGTTCGCGGGCGTGCCGGAGCGGGAAGTGCAGATCCGAGTCGTTCGACAGCACCATCGCCGCGTCGACGCGTCCGGAGAGCACTCGATGAGCAGGTGGCTGGCCACGTTGACGTCGGAGCCTTTCTCCTCGAACGTGCTCACCGTGACCAGCAGCTCCTGGTGTCCTTGCGGGCCGGTGATCTCCTCGGCGGGCAGCCACGAGGGCATCTGTGCCGCGCCGGGCGAGCCCACACGCCGCACCGGGCGGCCATTGCGGGCCTTCGCCACCAGCACACCGGTCTTGGTGCGCGGCGCGTATTTGCCGTTGACCACTTCGAGCTGCGGGGTGTGCTGGTGCAGGGCCTCGACATAGACCTGCTGGTCCTGCCGTGAGGTGGAATCGCCCTCGCGGTCGCGCGGGGCAGTGCAGTAGACCAGCCGTTCCAGGGTGGCCCCGGGCCACACACGGGGGTTGATCAGCGACATCGCCAGGCCCGCGAGGTCGAGCCAGCGCCATCCCGCGGTGCCTCGGCCGCAATGCGAGCGGGCATCGTAGTAGACGTTGAACGCGTCCACGTAGACGCCCACCCGCATCGGCTTCACGTCGTCCTCGGCCACCGTGGCACCGTAGCGATCAGAGCCTCGCCAGTCAGTAGCACCCAGTCGTTCCTGCAGCCACCGAACTTCATTGAGAATCGGCTGCTCGGCGTTGGATTCCCGGGTTTGGGCGGCGGTGTGGTCGCCGCTGCCCAGGGCAAGGTGGAGATGGGCGCGGCCGATGTCTCGGTCGAGGTGGGCCTGGCTGTAGTAGCTGATCCAGTCGGGCTCGTCCCCGTCTGCGCGGGTGAAGGCGTTTTGAGCGCGGTTGGTGGCGGTGAGGCAGTCGGCTTCGCGGTGCGGGCTGGCGAGGCCGAGAGCGCGGGCGTGGCGGGTGTGTGTGACGGCCTTGGCGACGGGGGTGAGCCGCTCGGCGAGGACGAGGGCGTTCTCGGGCGTCGTCGGGGCGGTTTTGTGCACAGCGAGGTTGGCCAGCTCGGAGAGCGCCTTGGCGCGCCATGCCAGCTCCCAAAGGAGGACGCGGAGCCCGTGGTGCTGTACGGAACCTTGAACAGCACCACGGCCAGTCTCCTCAACGCGATCGGCCACGGCGTAGATCCTGCGGAAGTGGTCACGAGGCTGGTCGACCGGGTTGTTCACCACCACCCGTTCTCGTGGGAACGGAGAGGCTGGAACAGGACTGCGCATGGTCATGCGCGTGAAACACGTAGTAACCAGGAAATGTCAGGCGGACATGGCCGACCTGCGGGTTCGTTAGCCGCTGAGCTGTCGGTCAGGGTTGGCTCCGAGCGCCGCGTTCGCCCGGGCTTGCAGCCGGTCCGCTGTTGAGCACCTTGCCCAGCAGCAGTGCCACGCGGCTGTGCGTGATGAATCGAACCGGGCTGGACCCGGGCCCAGCGGTTGGCCGACCACGACAACAGCTCCTGTCGCACCTGGTAGCCGTGCGCGCTGCCATACATGCGCACGACCCCGAGCACCAGCAACCGGGTCGCGGACAAGGCCCTCCTTAACCTTCCCAGCTAACAATGCACGAGACGCCATCCGTAGGCTAAACAGGCATGAGCACCCCTGTGTTGACAGCGGTGGCCTGGCCCTACGCCAACGGTCCCCGCCACATCGGCCACGTCTCCGGTTTCGGCGTCCCGTCGGATGTGTTCTCGCGCTACCAGCGAATGGCCGGCAACCGGGTGCTCATGGTCTCGGGGACCGACGAACACGGCACGCCGATCCTGGTACAGGCCGACAAGGAGGGGCTGACCCCGCAGGAGACCGCCGACAAGTACACCCGCCAGATCGGCGAGGACCTGCGCGGCCTCGGGCTCACCTACGACCTGTTCACCCGCACCAGCACCGGCAACCACGCCGAGGTCACCCAGCAGATCTTCCTCGCCCTGTACCGCAACGGCTACGTGGTACCCAAGACCACGACCGGCGCCGTCAGCCCGTCCACCGGGCGGACGCTGCCCGACCGCTACATCGAGGGCACCTGCCCGATCTGCGGTTACGACGGCGCGCGCGGCGACCAGTGCGACAACTGCGGCAACCAGCTCGATGCCGCAGAGCTGATCAACCCGCGCTCGCGGGTCAACGGTGAGACGCCGAAGTTCGTCGAGACCGAGCACCTGTTCCTCGACCTGCCCGCGTTCACCGAGACGCTCGGCAAGTGGCTGTCCACGAAGACCGACTGGCGGCCCAACGTCGTCAACTTCACCAGGAACCTGCTCGACGACATGCGGCCCCGGCCCATCACCCGTGACCTCGACTGGGGCGTGAAGATCCCGCTGGACGGCTGGCGGGACCAGCCGATGAAGCGGTTCTACGTCTGGTTCGACGCGGTCATCGGGTACTTCTCGGCCAGCGTCGAATGGGCCCGCCGCAGCGGCAACCCGGACGCCTGGCAGGAGTGGTGGAACAACCCCGACGCCCGTGGTTACTACTTCATGGGCAAGGACAACATCACCTTCCACGCTCAGATCTGGCCTGCCCTGCTGCTCGGCCACAACGGCGCGGGCGACAAGGGCGGCGAGGTCGGGCCGTACGGGAGGCTGAACCTGCCGGACGAGATCGTCTCCAGCGAGTTCCTCACCATGAGCGGCTCCAAGTTCTCCACCTCGCGCGGCACCGTGATCTACGTCAACGACTTCCTCCGCGAGTTCGGCCCCGACACGCTGCGCTACTTCATCGCGGTCGCCGGTCCCGAGACACAGGACACCGACTTCACCTGGGAGGAGTTCGTCCGCCGCACCAACTTCGAACTCGCCAACGAGTGGGGCAACCTGGTCAACAGGTCGATCTCGATGGCGCACAAGAACAACGGCGCCATCCCGGCCCCGGCCCGGCCCGCGCAGGCCGACGAGGAGCTGAAGGCGCTGTCGCGCAAGGCATTCGAGACCGTCGGTGCGCACCTGCAGCGGTCCCGGTTCAAGCAGGCCGCAGGCGAGGCCATGCGCGTGGTCTCGGCCGCGAACCGCTACCTGTCCGACCAGGAGCCCTGGAAGCTCAAGGACGACACCGAGCGGCGTGACGCCGTGCTGCACACGGCGCTGCAGGTGGTGTCGGATGCCAACACGCTGCTGACCCCGTTCCTGCCGCATTCGGCGCAGAAGGTGCACGAGGCACTCGGCGGCAGCGGGATCTGGGCGGCGCAGCCCGAGCTGCAGGAGGTCGAGGACCTCGACATCCCCGGCCGCACCAACCCGATCCTGACCGGCGACTACACCACCGAGCAGGCGCGCTGGGAATCCGTGCCGATCGAGGTGGGCCGCCCGCTGGCCAAGCCGACCCCGCTGTTCGCCAAGCTCGACCCCAAGCTCGGTGAGACAGGCCCAGAATGGGCCCCCATTGAGCCGTGAACATCCGCCGGTGCCGGACCCGCTTCCGGCACCGGCGATCGACTCGCACACGCACCTGGACGCCTGCGGCGCCGTGACGGCAGCCGACGTCGCCGAGCTGCTCGACCGGGCCGAGTCGGCCGGCATCGCGCGTGTGGTGACCGTCGCCGACGACCTCGCCGCCGCACGCTGGGCCGCGCAGGCTTCCACATGGGACGATCGCGTGTACGCCGCGGTCGCTGTGCATCCCACGCGCACCAAGGACTTCGGCGATACGGAGAAGTCCGAAGTGGAGCAGCTCGCCCGCGGGGAGCGGGTGGTAGCGATCGGCGAGACCGGCCTGGACTACTACTGGGACTACTCACCGGCAGAGGCGCAGCAGGCCGCGTTCCGCTGGCACATCGACCTCGCGAAGCGGCTCGGCAAACCGCTGATGATCCACGACCGCGAGGCCCATGAGGACGTGCTGCGGATCCTGGACGAGGAGGGCGCGCCGGAGACCGTGGTGTTCCACTGCTTCTCCGGGGACGGCGAACTGGCACGCCACTGCGCCGACGCTGGGTACGTGCTGTCCTTCGCGGGCACCGTCACCTTCCGCAAGGCGACGGGCCTGCACGACGCCGCGCGGCTGGTCCCGGCGGATCAGTACCTCGTGGAGACCGATGCGCCGTTCCTCACCCCGCATCCGTTCCGCGGCAGGCCGAACGAGCCCTACTGCGCCGCGTACACGGTGCGCGGGCTCGCCGAGCTTCGCGGGGAGTCCGTCGAGGACGTGGCGAACGCTGTCCGTACCACTGCGGAACGGGTGTTTCGACTGCAGCCTGTTACTTCGAGTTGAACGGACTGCGACATTCGTGCGAGCCCATCCGTCGACTGGTGTAGTGACAAAGGTCACGACGCTCCGGGGTGTGTTTGCGCAACCCCGCAGCCTTCGTTACTGTCCCGTGACCGTACCGGATGGTGGTTCGCATCGAGTCGCCAACTGGTTGGCCCACAGTCACGTCGGTGTACGTCGGGGAGCGCCTCACAGGGCGCTAGGGACGGCGCTGACTGGGGGAGTCCTGGCCTTACGCGAAAGGGATCGACCCTGTGACTGGTAGCTACGGGCGCACTGACGCGGACCTCGACGCCGCGCCGAGACCCGGCGGCGCCTCGACGGCCCTGCTCGACCGGTCGGCCGGCCTCGGAGGGGTCGAGTTCTCCGACGACCCCCGCGTCACCCGTCACGACGTCCTCATGGCGCTCGGTCCCGATGCCGACAACCTGATGTCCGAGGCGGACGTCGACGTCGACGAGCTCATCAGGCTGATCAACGCCGAGACCACGATGCTCCCGCCGATCGTCGTTCCCGACGAGGCCAGTGCGGACCGTGTCGGCAAGACCGCGCAGGTGCTCGCGGAGCCCGAGGACGGGCTCGCCACCGCGGTCAAGACCTGGAAGAAGCGCTTCCTCAAGGGCGCCGTCCTCGCGGTGATGATCACGCTCACCGGCGGCGGTGCCGCGGCGCTCGCGATGAATAAGAGCGTCACCCTCGACGTCGACGGCGAGCGCCAGACGGTCCGCAGCTTCGGCGGCACCGTCGGCGAGGTGCTGCAGGATGCCGGCGTCACGGTCGGCGCGCACGACTCGCTCTCCCCCTCGCCGCAGGCCGCCGTCGGCGACGGTGGCGTCATCAAGCTCGAGCGTGGGCGCCTGCTCACCATGGTGGTCGACGGTGTGGAGCGCGAGGCGTGGGTCCGCGCCACGACGGTCGATGAGGCACTGGGCCAGCTCGGCCTCGCGGACCTGAACACGCAGGGCACCTGGTTCTCCACACCGGTCGCCAGTGAGGTGCCGCTCGACGGCATGACCCTGGAGATCAAGACCCTCAAGAACATCACCCTCTTCGACGGCGGCGGCGACCCGCGCGAGGTGTCCACGAACGCCCTGTCCGCGCAGGAACTGCTCACGGAGCTCGGGCTGAGCCTCGGCCCGGACGACGAGGTCGCCGGCGGCCTCGAGTTCAAGCTTCTCGACGGTGCCGAGGTCCACATCAGCCGCACCGGCGTCTCGGTGGTCAACGAGACCGAGGTGATCGAGCCCGAGGTCGAGACCGTCGAGGACCCTGAGCTGGAGCAGGGCACGGAGATCGTCGACAACGAGGGCACGCCCGGCGAGATGATCGTCACCTACCGGGTGACGAAGAAGAACGACCAGGAAGTTGCTCGCGAAGAGCTGTCGAGCAAGATCGTCAAAGAGGCCGAAGCAAAGATCGTGCGCGTGGGCACGAAGCAGCCCCCGCAGCCGGTGGTCACCAACGGCGGCACGTGGGACTCGCTGGCGCAGTGCGAGTCGGGCGGCAACTGGGCCATCAACACGGGCAACGGCTACTACGGTGGTCTGCAGTTCAACAAGAGCACCTGGGACGCCTACGGCGGCAGCCAGTACGCGTCCTACCCGAACGACGCGACCCGCGAGCAGCAGATCGCGATCGCCACGAAGGTCCGTGACGACCGCGGCGGCTACGGCGCGTGGCCGGCCTGCTCCTCCAAGCTCGGCCTGCCGCGCTGAGGCATTGCGGGGGCGACCCCCGCAGCCCCACGGTGCGGGCTCCTCGCCTTGGCGGGCGTGGTTCCGTCGAGCCTGACCAGCAGGTCGTCTGTAGTTGTTCCCCAAGGCCACCTTGGTTGCATTCAATGCAACCAAGGTGGCCTTGGGTGCTGAAAGGTCGCTTCGCTGCTGCTGGGGATGCGCTCGTGGGGGGCGTCTAAGGTGATCCGGTGACGGATACACCGGGCTTGCTCGGGCCCGCCGAGATCCGCGGGCTGGCTGCTGAACTCGACGTGCGGCCGACCAAGAAGC
Organism: Saccharomonospora sp. NPDC046836; assembly: GCF_040645195.1. NCBI lineage: Bacteria > Bacillati > Actinomycetota > Actinomycetes > Pseudonocardiales > Pseudonocardiaceae > Saccharomonospora > Saccharomonospora sp. NPDC046836. The sequence goes on along the minus strand of NZ_JBEYXW010000024.1, from coordinate 58,952 downwards.
TCGGCCAGAACTTCGTGCACGATGCCAACACCGTGCGCCGCATCGTCGACCTCGCCGGAGTCGGAGCCGGTGACGTGGTGCTGGAGGTCGGCCCCGGCCTCGGGTCGCTGACGCTCGGCCTGCTCGGCACGGGTGCACGCGTGGTGGCCGTCGAGATCGATCCGGTGCTCGCCGGCCGCCTGCCGGAGACCGTGCGTGCACATGCCCCCGCGTCCGTCGAAGCGCTGACCGTTCTCGGAGCCGATGCGTTGCGGCTGCGGGCGAACCAGCTTCCCGAACCGCCGACCGCGCTCGTGGCGAACCTGCCCTACAACGTGGCCGTGCCCGTGGTCCTGCACCTGCTGGCCGAGCTGCCGTCACTGTGCCACGTCCTCGTCATGGTCCAGACCGAGGTCGCCGACCGGATGGCCGCGGGCCCCGGCAGCCGGGTCTACGGCGTCCCGAGCGTGAAGCTCGCGTGGTACGGCAGCGCGCGCAAGGTCGCGGCGGTACCGCGGGCAGTGTTCTGGCCGGTACCGAATGTCGACTCCTCACTCGTGGCGTTCGAGCGGGGTGAACCGCGTGGCGGTGCAGACCGCGCGGCGGTCTTCGCTGCCGTCGACGCCGCGTTCTCCCAGCGCCGCAAGACACTGCGGGCGGCACTGGCGGCGTGGGCGGGTTCCGCGGAGCGGGCCGGCGAACTGCTGGTCGCGGCGGGCATCGACCCGCGCACGCGCGGCGAGCAGCTCACGGTGGACGATTTCGCCCGACTTGCGGCACTAGTGTGATCTCGCTCCGCAGGCTTGCGCAGCGGTAGCCGGTTCGGGTGTACTTTGAGGGCATCCATCCCGAGCGACTGAGAGACCTGGCTCGCCGACGTCGCAGCAACCACCCGCCGAGGGCAGGTGCTAACGCCAGGACCGATGGAGGACTCGTGTACCGCTCGCGAATGCTCACCAGGCGCCGCGTCGTCGATCAAGGTCGTCGCACGGTCAGTGCGTGTCGTAGCTCCAACGCCATCGCCTGACCCAATCCGCTTCCTTCCTCTTCGCCTTTCTCCAGCGACCGTCCCAGACTTGGCGGCCGTCGCTGTGAGCTGAGCTGCCTTGGAGCTTTCGTGATCACCGTCGAAAATGTCAGCAAGTCATTTTCCAGTAGCGACACCGGTACGCCGGTCGTCGCGCTGCGCGATGTGAGCCTCGCGGTGCAGGCGGGCTCGCTGTACGGGGTCGTCGGCCCGGCCGGTTCCGGCAAGTCGACGCTCGCTCGCTGCGTGGCACTTCAGGAGCGGCCGGACCGCGGTGTCGTGCGGTTCGACGGCCTCAACACCGCCACCCTGGATGGCCGCAAGCTGCGCGACACCCGCCGCCAGCTCGCCGTGCTCGACCCGCGCCTGCAGCCGGAGCGGACGGTCGCCGGTAACGTCGCCGCGCCGCTGGAGCTGCTCGGTGTCGATGGCCCGCAGCGGCGCCAGCGCGTGGCATCCCTGCTCGACCTGATCGGCCTGTCCCGGCGCGCCGGACAGCTGCCCAACGAGCTGACCTCGGGCCAGCGGCGCCGGGTCGCCCTCGCGAGGGCACTCGTCGGGGGCCCTGCCGTGCTGCTCGCCGATGACCCGACGAACGGCGTGACCGCCGAGGAGTCCGGTTCGGTACTGGCAGTGCTGGACCGCGCACGCGCCGAGCTGGGCGCCACCGTGGTCGTCACGACGCCCGATGCCGGGGTGGCGCGGCGCGTCTGCGACGACGTCGCCCTCCTCGATCAGGGGCGGGTCGTGGAGAGCGGCAACGTGCTGGGGCTGCTCGGCAAGGCAGGCAGCCGGATCGCCAACGAGCTGCTGCCCTCGATCGAGACGTCGCGAGCGCAGGCAGCGCAGTACGACGTCGCCGTCGACGTGGTGCTGATCGGTTTCGCGGCCGTTGGTGCGCTGCTGCCCGAGGCGGCCGGCCGCTTCGACGTCGAGCTGGCCACCATCGGCGGCGGGCTCACCCGCGTCGGCGACACACCGGTGGCGCGGTTCCGGCTCGGTGTCCGCGGTCAGCGGGCCGATGCCGCGCTGGCCTGGATCGTCGAGCGCGGTGGCCACGTCACCCACACCCTCTACGGCCTCCGCAACGTCGCCGCCTGACTGAAGAGGCTGTTGGTCATCTGGGGAGCGGTGCGGGTGGCGGAACCCGCGGCGGTGCAGGTTGTGTAGGTGGCGAAAATGCGGCTACGCCGCTTGAGAAGCTGTCTGGCGTTGGATCAGTAGTCCGGCGCCGAGGCGTGCCCTGCCCGAGGTGGCGCTCGCTGTGGCGTTAGAGCTGGTCGCGCCGCCCGGCTGAGCACGCCAAGTACGCTTGACGCGTGCTAGCCGTCGTTCCCCCGCCCGTCACCGTGAAGGTGCCCAGCAAGATCAACCTGCACCTCTCGGTCGGCGAGGCACGCAAGGACGGCTACCACGAGCTGTCCACGATCTTCCAAGCGCTTTCACTCACCGACGAGGTCACCGTCGCCATTGCCGAGGAGTCCGGCGTCGAGGTCCACGGCGAGGGAGCCAAAACCGTGCCGACCGACGAGGGCAACCTCGCCTGGCGTGCCGTGCTCGCACTTGCGGCGCACGTCGGCCGTACTCCGGACACGGAGAAGGTCCGCGTGGTGCTGCGCAAGGGCATCCCGGTAGCGGGCGGAATGGCAGGCGGCAGTGCCGATGCGGCCGCCACGCTCGTCGGGCTCAGCTCACTGTGGAAGCTCGAGAGCGGACGTGACGAGCTCGCCCACATCGCAGCCACACTCGGCAGCGATGTTCCGTTCGCCCTCTACGGCGGCACAGCGCTGGGGACCGGTCGCGGCGAGGAGCTGGTGCCGGTGCTGTGCCGGCACACCTTCCACTGGGTGCTCGCGTTCGATGAGCGCGGCCTGTCGACGCCGCGGGTCTACACCGAGCTCGACCGGCTCCGCGCCGCGGGTGACCCGCCCCGTATCGGCTCGCATACCCCGGTGGTCGAGGCGCTGTCCTCCGGTGACCCGCGTCAGCTGGCGCTCCTGCTCGGCAACGACCTGCAGGCGGCGGCGGTCTCGCTGCGCCCTGGGCTGCGGCGCACCCTGCGCGCTGGGGTGAATGCCGGTGCGCTGGCGGGTACCGTGTCCGGCTCCGGCCCCACCTGCGCGTTCCTGTGCGAGGACGCCGAATCGGCGCTGAGGGTGGCGGCCGAGCTGGCCGGCGCCGGCGTGTGCCGTACGGTCCGGGTCGCGCACGGACCGGTACCGGGTGCGCGCGTCGTCGGCGGTGACGACGCGCCGCGGCGTCCGGTGCCGCCGCAAGTGCACGCATAACTCATCGTGGGAAGGGTTACCGAACGGATGGCCAACCTGGTCAATGTCGAGTCCGTCAGCAAGTCCTACGGCGAGCGCATGCTGCTCGACGACGTCTCGCTCGGCGTCGGTGAAGGCGATCGCATCGGCGTCGTCGGTCTCAACGGCGGTGGCAAGACCACGCTGCTGGAGGTCCTCGCGGGGCTGGGCGCGCCGGACTCGGGGCGGGTCAGCCGCGTTCGTGATCTGCGGCTGCGTGTGGTCACCCAGCGCACCACACTGCCCGAGGGCAGCATGGTGCGCGATGTCGTGCTCGCCGACTACGCAGCGGAGCACGAATGGGCGGCCGACGCCCGCGTTCGTTCCATTGTGGATGGTCTGGGCATCGCCGCGATCGGCCTGGCGACACCGACGGCGACCCTGTCCGGTGGCGAGCGTCGCCGTGTCGCACTCGCCGCCGCGCTCGTGGCCGAACTCGACCTCGTTGTGCTCGATGAGCCCACCAACCATCTCGACGTCGAAGGTGTCCGCTGGCTCGCCGAGCACCTGCTCGCGCGCAAGACCGCGCTGGTCGTCGTCACGCACGACCGGTGGTTCCTCGACACCGTGTGCGGCCGCACGTGGGAGGTGGTCGGCGGCAGGGTCGAGCAGTACGAGGGCGGTTACGCGGACTGGGTCTACGCCCGCGCCGAGCGGGCCCGGCTCGCCGCGACCGCCGAGGAGAAGCGGCGCAACCTCGCCCGCAAGGAACTGGCGTGGCTGCAGCGGGGCGCGCGGGCCCGCACCTCGAAGCCGCGCTACCGCGTCGAAGCCGCCGAGGCGCTGATCACGGACGTGCCCGAGCCCCGCGACGGCGTCGAACTGCTCGCCTTCGCCAAGCGCCGTCTCGGCAAGACCGTGCTGGAGCTCGAGGACGTCTCGCTGTCGGTGGGGGAGCGCACGCTGCTGGACCACCTGACGTGGCGGATCGGACCAGGGGACCGGATCGGGCTCGTCGGCGTCAACGGCTCCGGCAAGACGAGCCTGCTGCGCCTGCTGGCCGGCGATTCGCAGCCGGCGACGGGCAGGCGGATCGAAGGCAAGACGGTCCGCCTCGCGCATCTGCGGCAGGAGCTGGACGACCTGCCGGGGGACCTGCGGGTGCTGCAGGCCGTTGAGGAAGTCGCGGCTCGGGTCACGCTCGGCAAGTACGAGCTGAGCGCGTCGCAGCTCGCCGAACGGCTCGGCTTCCCGCCCGCGCGGCAGTGGACACCCGTGGCCGATCTCTCCGGCGGCGAGCGGCGCCGCCTGCAGCTGGTGCGGCTGTTGATGGCGGAGCCGAACGTGCTGCTGCTCGACGAGCCGACCAACGACCTCGACATCGACACCCTGCAGCAGCTGGAGGACCTGCTCGACTCGTGGCCGGGCACGCTGGTGGTCGTCTCGCACGACCGCTACCTGGTTGAGCGGGTGTGCGATGCGGTGCTCGCCCTCTTCGGCGACGGCACGATCACTCACCTGCCCGGCGGCATCGACGAGTACCTCCAACGCCGAGCCGTGCAGCTGGACAGCTCGGCTCCCGGCGACAGGCGCCAGGAGCCGGACTCGCCGAACGGGCAGCCGAAGGTCACCGCGGCGCAGTGGCGGGCGGCGGCGAAGGAACTGGCCAAACTGGAGCGCAGGCTCGACACCCTGCACGAGCGGGAGGCCGTGCTGCACGATGCGCTCGCCGCGGCGGCGACCGACCCGGACCGGCTGATGGAACTCAATGCCGAGCTGAAGGCGCTGCTCGTCGAGAAGGACGACGTGGAGGCCAAATGGCTCGAGATCTCCGAGACCGTCGAATGAGCTGGACGGGCACAGCTAAGGTCTGCTCATGAGTCGGTTCGTGGAGACGATGGTCGCCACCGCGAACGCGGGTGGTCGGCAGCGCGGCATGGTCACTGGGGAGCCCCGTGAACCCGTCCGCAGAACGTGGTCCGAGGTGCATGAGCGTGCGCGGCGAGTGGCGGGTGGGCTCGTGGCAGCCGGGCTGGAACCGGGCAGCGCCGTCGCCGTGCTCGCGGCCGCACCCGACCTGATCGCGCCGACCGTGCAGGGCACCTGGCTCGCCGGGGGCAGCGTCACGATGCTGCATCAGCCGACGCTGCGCACCGATCTCGGTCAGTGGGCCGGTGACACCCTCACGGTGCTCGACATGATCGGCTCCAGGCTGGTGCTGCTTGGTGAGCCGTTCGACCAGCTCGCCCCGGTGCTCACCGAGCACGGCATCGACTACCGCACGATCGACGACCTCCTCGGCGCGGAGCCGCTCGGCGAGGCCGTGCCGGTCAGCGAGGAAGCCCTCGCGCTGCTGCAGCTCACCAGTGGCTCGACCGCCGATCCCAAGGCCGTGCGGATCACTCACGGCAACCTGTACTCCAACATCAAGGCCATGGTCGATCGCGCCGAGCTCGACTTCGAGCGCGATGTCATGGTCTCGTGGCTGCCCACCTTTCACGACATGGGCATGGTCGGCTTCCTGACGCTGCCCATGACGTTCGGCGTCGAGCTCGTCAAGATCACCCCGGTCGAGTTCCTCAGTGGCCCGCTCGTCTGGCCTGAGCTCATCAGCCGCTATCAGGGCACGGTCACGGCCGCACCCAACTTCGCCTACGCCATTGTCGGCAGGCGCCTGGCTCGTATCGAGGACGACGGCGCCTACGACCTGTCCACTCTGCGCATCGCGCTCAACGGCGCCGAGCCGATCGACGCCACGGCGGTGCGGACCTTCAGCGACGCCGGTGCCCGGTTCAAGATGCCTGCCGAATGCGTCTTCCCCGCCTACGGGCTGGCCGAGGCCACCCTCGCCGTGTCGTTCGCGCCGCTGTTCACCGGGCTCACCGTGGACGTCATCGAAGCGCGGCCGCTGGAGGGTGACAACCGTGCCGTGCCGGTGCCGGAGGGCGATCCGCGCCGCGGCACCGATGCCGTGCGTGGCTTCGCGGTGCTCGGCAAGCCGCTGGACGGTCTCGAAGCGCAGATCGTGGACGAGCACGGCACTGTACTCGGTGAGCGACAGGTCGGCGAGATCCGCCTGCGCGGCGAAGCCGTCTCGCCGGGCTACCTCACCATGAACGGCCCCGCTGCCACCCAGGACGCAGGCGGCTGGTTCGCCACCGGCGACCTCGGCTACCTCGTCGACGGCGGCCAGATCGTCATCTGCGGGCGCAGTAAGGACGTCATCATCCTCGGGGGCCGCAACGTCTACCCGACCGACATCGAACGTGCCGCCACGGCGGTGGCGGGTGTGCGCGCCGGCAATGCGGTCGCGGTCCGCATCGACGCCGGCACCCGGCGGGAGCGGTTCGCCGTGGTGCTGGAGTCCAAACTGGCCGGTGACGCCGAGGAGGAACGCCGGCTGGCCAAGGAAGTTGCCGCACGGGTGCGTGACGCCGTCGATGCGCGCCCGTACGCGGTGGTCGTGCTGCCGGCGGGCAGTCTGCCGAAGACGCCGTCCGGCAAGGTGAAGCGCGCCGCGACGGCTGTCCAGTTCCGCGAGCAGATCGACGCCGGCGCCTGACAACGGCAACCGGGGCCGGTCAGCGAACTGACCGGCCCCGGCGCCACAACGGTTTGCGTGCGTGGCTGTGCTCCAGCGCGGGGGCGACGTAGGGGCCGCTCAGCACGGCGCCCGCCTTCGCGGCCAGTGTGCTCTCGACAGCGCGCAGGAAGGTGTCGACAGCCGCCTGGTCGTAGCCACCGCGCTTGCCCAGCGGCGTGAGGTTGAAGGCGACGTTGTGCACCTCGGCCGCGCTCACGTCGTCCTCCCCGTCCAGAGTCGCGGCGATCCGGTCGAGGAAGGCGTCCACCTGCGCCTCGTTGTAGCCGCGCGTCCCGAACGGCGCATCCGGGAAGCGGATGTCGTGCACGTCCTCGGGCGTTACAGCCATTTAGCGATCCTGGGCGTGCTCGATGACAGGGGAGGACTCCCGGGCTGCCGGCACGCGGTGTGGCTGCACGCCGCTGCGGCTGACCAGCGTTTCCTCGACCTGGTCGAGGAAGTCGTCGACCTGACGCTCGTCGTAACCACGCTTGCCGATCTGCGGGCGCCCGAACTGGACGTGGTGCACCTCGGCGGCGGTCAGGTCGTCTTCGTTGGAGAGGGTCTTCGCGATCCGCTGCACGAAGTCGTCGACCTCGTGCTTGGCGTAGCCTCGGCGGCCAATAGGAGCATTGCTGAAAGCGATCGTGCGTACGTCTTCAGCCGTGAACGACATGGGGCCTCTCCTGGGTTCGGCTCGTTCGGCACTCATCCCGTATTCCGTCCTAGCCGCTGGCAGGGACTCCGGGAAGGCTCGGAGAGGGTCGTCGACTCGAACAGGGGCGTTGGAAAACGCCATCGAGTGAGGGATTGATCACGCAGAGCTAGGCGTCAGCTGGCGTGGAAGATGTTCTGTGCCGCGGTCAGGCCGTGGGAGATCAGTTCCTCGACGGCGTCCGCGCACCGGTCGAGGTTCAGCGCCAGTTCGCGGCGCTCGACGGTGGCGAAGTCCTTGAGGACGAAGTCCGCGGGATCCATCCGACCGGGCGGGCGGCCGACGCCGAACCGGACCCGGTAGTAGTCCTTGGTGCCCAACGACTTCGTGATGGAGCGCAGTCCATTGTGGCCGTTGTCGCCGCCGCCGAGCTTGAGCCGGAGTGCCCCGTAGGGGATGTCCAGTTCGTCGTGCACGACGACGATGCCGCTCGGGGGGATCTTGTAGAACCGTGCGGTACCGGCGACCGGGCCGCCGGAGAGGTTCATGAACGAGCGCGGCTTGGCGAGCACGACCTTGCGCCCGCCGAGGTGCCCTTCGAGTACTTCGGCGCCACCTTTGTGCGCCTTGAACTTCCCGCCGATGCGTCCGGCGAGCTCGTCGAGAACGAGGAACCCGACGTTGTGCCGGTTGCCCGCGTAGCGGGGCCCCGGATTGCCGAGGCCGACGAGCAACACCAGCTCGCCGGCACCCGGCAGATCGTGCTCCACGGGAGGTGCCTACTCGCCCTCGCCGGCCGACTGGTCCTGAACCACACCGGCGCCCTCGGTGTCGACACCGGCCTCCATGGCTGCCTCGGACGGCGCCTCATTGACGGCCACCACCATGGCGTCGGCGTCGGTCACGAGGGTCGCGCCGCTGGGCAGCGCGATCTGCGAGGCGAGGATCTGGGTGCCTGCCGCGACGTCCTCGACCGAGACCTCGAACTGGTCCGGGATGTGCAGCGCCTCGACCTCGACCTGGATGGTGTCCAGATCCTGGTGCACCAGGGTGCCGGGGGCGGCGTCGCCGGTCAGCACGACCGGCACGTCGACCGTGACCTTCTCGCCACGGCGCACCACGAGCAGGTCGACGTGCTCGATGTAGTTCCTGAGCGGGTGGAAGGTCACCGTCTTGGTCAGCGCCAGCTCGGTGCCCTTCTCCGAGCCGTTGGCGCCGGCGACGTCCAGCGTCAGCACGGCGTTCTGGCCGTTGTCGCGGATCACGCGGGCGAACTCGAGGGCCGGCAGTGCCAGGTGCCGCGGGTCGACGCCGTGGCCGTACAGCACCGCAGGGATCTTGCCGGAACGACGGGTGCGGCGGGCCGCGCCCTTGCCGAACTCGGTGCGTGGTTCGACCGTCAGACGTACCTCGGACACGGGGATGCACTCCTTGCGGTGGGGTCTGCTGTGTTGCTGGCGGCTGTCCGGCGGCGAGTTCCAGGCGTGCACGAACACGGGTGGCTACTCAAGCCGCCGCGTCGATCACGTCGGGTCCGGGTGTTGCAAGTCCAGCCCGCCTCGCCGAGACAACCCGCACAGTCTAGTCCAGCCGCCAGCGCCCCTCTGACGGGGCCGTCACTGGCCGCGCAGCGCCCCCACCACGGGTGCGAACGTCTCCATGGCCGACTCAGCAACGCCGTGGACGCCACCTCCGGGCGGGTTCGCCCCGTCACGCTTAATCGATGGCGCCAATCAAGGGGTGCTGTGCTCAACGCCTCGTGCGCTTGCCGGCGCGGCGCGGTTGTCCCGCTGCGGGTGTATGAGGTCTTTCCAGTCGGCTGGCCAGTTCGCCAGGGCGACCATGGTCATGATCACCAGGTGGATGGGTGCCGAGACCTCTTCGTACAGGGCCGCGTCATCGATGAGGTGCGTGGTGACCGCGGCGGTGAGGAGGAAGACCAGACCCGCGGCACCGATGAATCTGAACCGTTTGTGTGGGATGACCAGCAAGATCGCGCAGATCAGCTCGATGGCGCCTGCGACGAACCTGAACCAGGCGGGAAAGCCCCAATCGACGAATTTCACCGAGTACGCAGGACCAAAGAACGTCGGGCCCGGCCAGAACTTGGTGGCGAAGCCGACGAAGAACTCTGCGGCCAGGACCCAGTAGAAGGCCATGCGCAGCCATGGCGGGATGCGTGCGGACATGATGCTTCCTCCGATGGAGAACGGGTGCGCTCAAGCCGCGCTGAACGACACCACGGTGCCGCCACCTGGCGTGGTCGTCCTGCTGCTCGTCACACCCGCGACGTTTCGCGAGTCATAGACAATGACTTGCTGCGACAGAGGAATGTGACCGATGAGCGAACACGCTTTTCTGACCGATCGGTTCGAGGAGCACCGCGGGCATCTGCGGGCGGTGGCCTACCAGATCCTTGGCTCGGCGGCCGAGGCCGACGATGCCGTCCAGGAAGCCTGGCTCAGGCTCAACCGGTCCTACACCAGCGAGGTGGAGAACCTGCGCGGGTGGCTCACCACCGTCGTCGCCCGCGTGGCGCTGACCATGCTGCGCTCACGCACCGCGCGGAGCGAAGATCCCTTGGACGTGCCCGTGCTGCAGCTGGCTCACAGCAGCGACGACACAGGTGGCGACCCCGAGCACCAGGCGATCTTGTCCGACTCGGTCGGCCTTGCACTGCTGGTGGTGCTGGACACGTTGGCTCCCAACGAGCGCCTGGCCTTCGTGCTGCACGACGTGTTCGCTGTGCCGTTCGAGGAGATCGCTCCCATCGTCGACCGGACGCCGGCTGCGGCCAGAAAGCTCGCCAGCCGAGCCCGGCGCCGCATCCAGAGAGCGGCACCGTCCCCCGGCACCGACCTGGCCCGACAGCGGGAGATCGTGCGTGCGTTTCTCGCTGCTTCGCGGCGCGGTGACTTCAACGCGTTGCTCGAGATACTGCACCCGGACGCCGTGCTCCGCGCCGACCGTGCCGCCACGGTGATGGGCGCAACCGGGCTGGTCCATGGCGCCTCGGCGGTCGCCGACACTCTCTCCGGCCGCGCCCTCCACGCACGTCTGGCACTGATCGACGGGGTCCCCGGCGCGTTGTGGACTCAGGCCGGCCGACCACGCGTGGCCTTCGCCTTCACGACCTCCACAGGCAAAATCACCGAGATCAATCTGATTGCGAATTCCCAGCACCTCCACACGCTCGATCTAGTGGTGCTCAACGACTGACACACCTCGAGCACACACAGATCCCGCATGCGGAAGGCCGGTGCCGACGACCGTTTGGCTGACTGCGCGGTCGCGGTTCAGCTGGTCGTGGGTAGGTAACGCGGGCGTCCACCAGGCGGACCCGGGCCACTCGCGGCATGGCCGGCGGACGTGCGCGGCCGTGTCAGCGCGACCTTCGGGGTACAGCGCCCAGACGCGGCGAAGGCCACCATCGCAGGGATGGTGGCCTTCGCCGCACCGGGCAGTGGCTACGTGATCTACGCGCTGCCGTCGAAGAGGCTCGTGACGGAGCCGTCCTCGAAGACCTCCTGGATCGCGCGGGCGAGCAGCGGCGCGATCGACAGCACCGTCAGCCCCGGGAACCGCTTCTCCTCCGGAATCGGCAGCGTGTTGGTGATGATCACCTCGCGCGCCTTGCAGTTGGCGAGTCGTTCCGTGGCCGGGTCGGAGAGGATGCCGTGGGTCGAGGCGATCACGACGTCGGAGGCGCCCTCGGCGAGCAGCGCGTCGGCGGCCTTGGTGATCGTGCCGCCCGTGTCGATCATGTCGTCGATCAGCACGCACAGCCGCCCGCGTACTTCGCCGACGACGCGGTTGGCGACCGCCTGGTTGGGCTTGTCGGGGTCGCGGGTCTTGTGGATGAACGCGATCGGCCGGTCGCCGAGCTGCTGCGCCCACTTCTCGGCGAGCCGCACCCGGCCGGAGTCGGGAGAGACCACCGTCATGTCGGCGCCGCCGTAGGTCTCCCTGATGTGGTCGGCGAGCACGGTCTGCGCGAGCAGGTGGTCGACCGGGCCGTCGAAGAAGCCCTGGATCTGCGCGGTGTGCAGGTCGACCGTCATGATCCGGTCGGCTCCCGCGGTCTTGAACAGGTCGGCGATCAGCCGCGCCGAGATCGGTTCGCGTCCCTTGTGCTTCTTGTCCTGGCGAGAGTACGGGTAGAACGGCATGATCACGGTGATGCGCTTGGCGCTGGCGCGCTTGAGCGCGTCCACCATGATCAGCTGTTCCATGATCCACTCGTTGATGGGCGGCGGGTAGCTCTGGATGAGGAACGCGTCCGAACCACGCACCGACTCCTGGAACCGCACGTAGATCTCGCCGTTGGCGAAGGAGTGCACGGTTTGCGGGGTGATCGTCACATTGAGGTGCTTGGCCACCTCTTCCGCGAGTTCGACATGTGACCGGCCGGAGAAGAGCATCAGGTTCTTCTTCGGCGTGCCGGACTTCGGGCTCATTCTTGCGACTCCCCGTCGGTATCGGTTTCCTGCAGTGCGGCGAGTGCCCTTTCCGCTGCCTCCGCCGCTGGGGTGCCCGGCCTGCGCCGCGGCACCCAGCCTTCGATGTTCCGTTGTGGTGCCCCCGATACCGCGAGCGCACCCGGCGGTACGTCCTGACGGATCACCGTGCCGGCGCCACTGTACGCGCCGTCCCCCACGGTGACGGGCGCCACGAACATGGTGTCCGAGCCCGTACGTACGTACGAGCCGATGCTGGTGTGGTGCTTGGTCACACCGTCGTAGTTGACGAACACGCTGGACGCGCCGATGTTGCTGTACTCCCCAATCGTCGCATCCCCGACGTAGGTCAGGTGCGGCACCTTCGTTCCGGTGCCGATGTCGGCGTTCTTGGTCTCCACGAACGTGCCGATCTTGCCCTTGACGCCGAGCCGGGTGCCTGGCCGCAGATAGGCGAAGGGGCCCACCTGCGCGTCCTCGCCGATGACCGAGTCGCTGCCGTGCGTTCGCGCGACGTTCGCGCGGGCGCCGACCGTCACGTTCGTCAGCGTCGAGTCGGGCCCGATCCGCGCGCCTTCGCCAACGGCCGTCTCACCGTGCAGCTGCACGCCCGGTGCGATGACCACGTCGCGGCCAAGGGTCACCCCGGCGTCCACCCAGGTCGAGGCGGGGTCGATCACGGTCACGCCGGCCAGCTGCCAGCGCTGCACGATCCGCCGGTTCAGCTCGGCCGCCAGCTTGGACAGCTGCACGCGGTCGTTGATGCCCTCGGTGAGCCACGGATCGTCCACGACGAGGGCGCCCACGGTCCTGCCGTCGGCTCGCGCGCTGCCGAGCACGTCGGTCAGGTACAGCTCGCCCTGCGCGTTGTCGGTGGACAGCCTGGCGAGCCCGTCGGCGAGCACATCCGCGTCGAAGGCATAGACACCGGAGTTGATCTCCGTGATGGCGAGCTGCTCGTCGGTCGCGTCCTTGTGTTCCACGATGCCGGTGAGCGCGCCGGAGGCGTCGCGCACGATGCGGCCGTAGCCTTCCGGGTTCTCGGCCACCGCGGTCAGGACCGTCACCGCGTTGGCGCGGCGCGTGTGCTCGGCGAGCAGTGTCGACAGCGTCTCGGTGTCTAGCAACGGCACGTCGCCGTAGGTCACCAGTACCGTGCCCGAAAGGCCGGGCGGCAGCGCGTCCAGTGCGCAGGAGACAGCGTGCCCGGTGCCGTCCTGGGTTTCCTGTACGGCGGTCGTCACGGGCCTGCCGAGCGCGCCGCCGAGCGCGCTCAGGCGTTCGGTCACCGCGTCGCGGCCGTGGCCGACGACGACGACGAGCTGGTCGGGGTCGAGCCCGGCAGCCGCGCGGACGGCGTGCTCGACGAGTGGCCTGCCGGCGATGGGATGCAGCACTTTCGGAATGTCCGAGCGCATGCGGGTGCCCTCACCTGCGGCGAGGATCACGGTGCTCAGCGAACCGGTCACGGTCGTCCTCACAATCACCAGGGTCTGTACCGGGCCACGATCCTACGTGGGCTCGGCCTCATCCAACGTTGGGTCGGTTCCGGGCGCGTCGGCCGTTTCACCACCCGGCTGAGGGGACGCGGCGATCCGGTTGCCACCGCGCCGTTTTGCTTGGTACATGGCCGCATCGGCACGAGAGAGGACCTCTTCGGCGCGCTCCTGCGGGCGCAGCGAAACCAGTCCCACCGACAACGTCACACCGTGCGAGAGATGGTGCGGCAGCGACGCCACCGCCTTGACGGAACGGTTCAGCGCCTGTGTCGCGGCCGACTGCGGGGCGCCGGGCAGCAGCACGATGAACTCGTCGCCGCCGTATCGGGCCACGACGTCGTCACCGCGAAGCGCGTCGCGCAGCGTGCTGGCGACGACCCGGAGCACATCGTCACCCTCGGCATGCGAGTGCTGGTCGTTGACGTCCTTGAAGCCGTCAAGGTCGACGAGGGCGACCGCCAGCGGTTGCGCCTGCGTCGAGGCCGCGAGCGTACGCAGGCGCTCGTCGAGCGCCCGCCGGTTGGGCAGGCCGGTGAGGGGGTCCTGCAACGCCTGCTGGGTGATCGCCCCGTGCTCGGCGGAGAGCCGCTCGTGCTCCCGGCGGGTGTTCAGCGTCGCGATCTGGGACTCCCGCAAAGACCACAGTTCGGCCTCCACCGCGGCCGCGTAGTCGGCGATCAGGCTGGTCGGTTTGTTCTCCGGCTCCACCGACTCGCTCGCGTTGCCCTCCTCGCCAAGCCGCGCGAGCTCGCGCACGAGGTTGAGGCGCATCGACGGCTGCGAGTTGTCCTCGGCCTGCGTGTGCCGGACCTCCTTGAGGGCCCGGAGCGCCTCGTCGTGGTGGCCATCGCGTTCCAGGCACCGGGACAGCGCGATCGTCACGATGATGTTCTCATGCGGGTAACCCTCCGTGCCGTGTAACCGCTGTAACCGGTCGATGTGCGCGGAGCTCGGCGCGGCCAGCGCCAGCGACGCGGCGAGCACGCCGACCTGGTCGACCGCGGGAACCCCGGCTTCGCGGGGGAACAGCGACTCGGCGAACGGTGCCTCGACGGCGATCGCCATCGACGCGGCGGTGCGGAACTTCTCGCCTGCCTCGTCGTACCGGCCCACCCGTTCCAGCCGTAGCCCCCAGCCCAGCAGCATCTTGACCCGGTTCATCAGCTGCAGGGTGATCTCGTGCGGGCCTGCGCTGTCGCGGATGGCCTGGTGGGCGCGCGCGATGACCTCTTCCGCGGCCTCGTAGACGCCGAGCTGGTTGAGCACGATCCAGCAGTCGTTGAGCGCGGAGGACAGCAGCCGGTCCCACGCCCGCCTGCCCAGCTGCGGGTCCCGGCTGGGCGCGTCGTCGAGGATCGCGAGTGCCCTGGCGGTTTCGGTGAGCGCGGCATCCTCCTGCCCGGCCAGCACGAGCCGCCTGCCGCGCAGCGCATGCGCGTCTGCCCTGAGCAGTGCGAGACCGTGCCGTTTGGTGTGCGCGAGCATCTCGTCGAGTAGCGACTCGGCTTCCTCGGCAAGGCCACGTGTGACGAGCCTGGCGAGCGCGGCCGCACGGAGCATCTGGGCGATGAGCAGTGGTTCGCCGCGACGCTGGGTCTCTTCCAGAAGCTCGTCGAGGGTGCGGGTGACCCGGAGCTGCTCAGGGCGCTCGGTGCGCTGCACGGCGGCGATGAGTTCACGCGCGCGTCCCAGTAACCAGGCGTCGGACATGTCCCCTAACGCCGGGCGACGGGCCTCATCCGCGTCCGGGTCCTCGTGCAGCCGCCTCACACCCCCTTGGGCCAGCCAAAGCCACCTGCTCCGCCGCCAGGGCTCGAACCTGGACTGTCAGAACCAAAATCTGAAGTGCTGCCAATTACACTACGGCGGATCGCGCCTGGTCAGGATAGCCAGTGGCAAACCGGGCGCTTCCGAAGGGGCCGGGACTGCTCGTTCGGCCCTCGCCGGGGCTCGCAACCTCCTGTACCGTAACTTACGGCAACGTAGGTAAGGTGACCCTTGCTAGGTCCGTTCGTGGAAAGAAGTGACGCGCATGACGGCAACCCTGGACGAAGGTCCCCCCGCACCAGCCAATAATGGCCCCAAGCCGATCCTCGAAGGAACGCGCACGCGCGGCGTCCAGTTCTCGGTGTACTTCGGCGTGATCGCTCCGCTGGCCGCGCTGATCGCCGCCGTCCCCTTCGCCTGGGGGTGGGGACTGACCTGGGTCGACGTGGCGTTGTTCGTGGCCTTCTACGCGATCTCCGGTCTCGGTGTGACGGTGTCCTACCACCGGTACTTCACCCACGGCTCGTTCAAGGCCAAGCCGTGGCTTCGCGTCGCAATGGCGATCGCAGGCAGTCTCGCCGTGCAGGGGCCGGTGATCACCTGGGTCGCCGACCATCGCAGACATCACGCGTTCTCCGACCGTGAGGGCGACCCGCACTCGCCGTGGCTGTTCGGCACCTCGCCGCTGGCCATCTCCAAGGGCTTCTGGCACGCGCACATGGGCTGGCTCTTCGAACGGGACAAGACCAACATCCACCGGTTCGCGCCCGACCTGGTCAGGGACAAGGCGATCAAGAAGGTCGACGAGCTGTTCTGGCTGTGGACCCTGCTCTCGCTCACGCTGCCCGCGCTGCTCGGCGGACTGCTCACGTGGTCGCTGTGGGGCGCGGTGACCGCCTTCTTCTGGGCGGGGCTGGTCCGCGTGTGCGTGCTGCACCACGTGACCTGGTCGGTCAACTCGATCTGCCACATGATCGGCGAGCGGCCGTTCACCGCGCGGGACCGTTCCGCCAACTTCTGGCCGCTGGCGATCCTGTCGTTCGGTGAGTCCTGGCACAACCTGCACCACGCCGACCCGACCTCGGCCCGGCACGGTGTCCAGCGCGGCCAGATCGACATCTCGGCGCGGGTCATCTGGTTGTTCGAGAAGCTGGGCTGGGCCTACAGCGTGCGCTGGCCGACGCCGACCCGGCTGGCCAAGCTGTCCGCTGCGGGAAAGTAAGCCCGTTCTGGCCCTGCCGGTAGTCTGCCCAGGTGGCGGCTAGACGGCGAGCGAAGCGGGACGCAGCCACCGGGGCGCGGCCGAGTGCCCCGGTGGTGAGGGTGCGGATGACGGGAACCGAGCGTCGGCAGCAGTTGCTCAACGTCGCACGCGAGCTCTTCGCGCAAAAGGGCTTCGATGGCACCTCCGTCGAGGAGATCGCGCACCGTGCGAATGTCTCCAAACCGGTGGTCTACGAGCACTTCGGCGGTAAGGAAGGCATCTACGCCGTCGTCGTGGACCGCGAGACGCAGCTGCTGCTCGACCGGATGGTGTCCACTTTGCACGGTGGGCATCCACGCGCGATGCTCGAGCAGGCGGCCGTGGCGCTGCTCAGCTACGTCGAGGAGTCCCAGGACGGCTTCCGCATCCTCGTCCGGGACTCACCGGTCGCCAGCTCGACCGGTACTTTCTCCACGCTCCTCAACGACATCGCCAGCCAGGTCGAGCACATCCTCGGCCAGGAGTTCTCCGCGCGCGGTTATGACGACAAGCTCGCGGCGCTCTACGCGCAGGCCCTCGTCGGCATGGTGGCACTGACGGGGCAGTGGTGGCTCGACGCACGCAAACCCAAACGCGACGAGGTAGCTGCCCATCTGGTCAACCTCGCCTGGAACGGTTTGTCCCATTTGGAACACAAACCCAAACTCCGCCTCACCGACCACTGAGGCTCCGCCGTGGTTAGACGGGCGTGATGCGGAGGAGTTTGTCGTTGGTGCCGTTGGAGGTGGTGACGTACAGTGCGCCGTCCGGCCCGGTGCGGACGCCGCGCAGCCTGCCGTAGGCGTTGTTGAGCTGGGTCGGCAACGACAGTTCCGTCACGTCGGTTCCCGCCTCGTTGAGCGCGAACAGCAGCATCTTCTGCCCGCGCAGGGCCACCACGGCGAGCCTGCCGTCGAGACTGCCCCACTGCCGCCCCGACAGGAAGGCGGCACCGGACGGCGCTTCGGTCGACGTCTGACCGGAAGTCCACAGTGGACTCATTGCGTTCGGGAACCGTTGGAGATCGGTCATCGGGACGTTCTCGTCGTAGAAGTTCACCGTGCCACCCTGCGAGGGGTCCCAGCCGTAGTTGGCGCCCGGCTCGATCCGGTTCATCTCGTCGAAACCGACGGGCCCGTGCTCGGTCGTGAACACCTGCCCTGACCCCGGCCGCACGGCGACGCCCTGCACGTTGCGGTGTCCGTAGGTGTAGACGCGCCGCTCGTTGGGGTCCGGCGATGAGGCGAACGGGTTGTCCGGCAGACCCTCGCCGGTCGCCAGGTCGATCCGCAGCACCTTGCCGCCGAGGCTGCGCCGGTCCTGCGGGATGTGCGGATCGCCAGCGGTGTCGCCCGTTCCCACGAGCAACGCGCCGTCCGCGGCGATCGTCGGCCTGCACCCGGAATGCCGCCCGCTGGGGTTGATCGGCAGGCCGGTGAGCAGATCCCGCACCTTGGTGGCGCTGGAATCGTCATCCGCGAGCCGCCAGGTGACCAGCCGGACATCCACGGCCTGGCCGTTCTCCTGGTGCGTCTGGCAGGTCGTGAACTCCCGGGACTGCGCGAAGTCCGGATGCAGCACCAGCCCCATCAGCCCGCCCTCGCCACGCACGTACACGTCGGAGGTGTCGGCTCGCACGGCGGTGACGGTGCCGCCATCGATGATCTTGAACCGCCCTGGACGTTCGGTCAGCAGTATCCGGCCGTCGGGCAGGAAACCCAGATCCCAGCCATGTTCGAGGCCGTGGGCGACCTCGTCGATGCGCAGCGCCGCTCCCGTCGTAGGCGCGCCCGTGGTCGGGGTAGTCCTGCCGTCCGGTACCGCCGCACCACTGGTACAGGCGCCTGCGACACCGGCGAGCAGGACAAGAGCGGCAATGGTGAGCTTGCGCACGCGCATTGGCATAGTCTGCCCTTCCCGGGTTGTGTCGCCGTTTGCGGCCGCCGCTGCGTACCCTGGACGACGAGCGCCCCTGCACCGTCTCGTCCCAGGCAGGGGTCTGTCCTCATGTGAGGGGAACTCGTGGCTGAAGCGTTGTTGTCCGGACTGCTGCCCGCGGTACTGCCCGACCCCGCGCTTCGCGGGGTCGTCGACCGTGCGGGGGCACCGCTGCTCGATCTGAACGGTGCCCCGGCGACCCGCCAACTGGTGATCGCGGCGCTCGCCGCCGAGCAGGGCGCGGGACGTCCCGTGCTGGCCGTGACCGCCACGGGCCGGGAGACCGAAGAGCTGACCGTGGCGCTGAGCAGCCTCCTCGGCCCGGACGTCGTCACCGACTTCCCGTCGTGGGAGACGCTGCCGCACGAGCGGCTCTCCCCGCGGGCGGACACGGTCGGCAAGCGCCTCGAGGTGCTGCACCGGCTCGCGCAGCCGGGGCACGGGGGCCTGCGCGTCGTGGTGGCCACTGTGCGCAGCCTCATCCAGCCGATGGCGCCGGGCCTCGGCACGCTCTCGCCCATCGAGCTGAAGGTCGGGCAGGAGAGCGAGTTCGAGGGTGTGCTCGACCGGCTCGTCGAGCTCGCCTACACGCGCGTCGACATGGTGGAGAAGCGCGGCGAGTTCGCCGTCCGCGGCGGCATCCTCGACCTCTTCGGACCCACCGCCGAGCACCCCCGCCGCATCGAGTTCTGGGGCGACGAGGTCAGTGAGATCCGTGCGTTCTCGGTGTCGGACCAGCGTTCCCTGCCAGGGGAGATCACCGAGGTGAGTGCGGCGCCGTGCCGGGAGTTGCTGCTCACCGGGGACGTCAAGGCCCGTGCCGCGAAGCTCGCCGAGGTGCACGCCGCCGACGCGCACCTGGCGGAGATGCTCACCAAGCTGGCCGACGGCATCCCGTGTGAGGGCATGGAGGCGCTGATCCCGGTCCTCTGCGAGGGCGATCTGCAGCTGCTCACCGACGCGATGCCCGATGGCACCCATGTCGT
Organism: Saccharomonospora sp. NPDC046836; assembly: GCF_040645195.1. NCBI lineage: Bacteria > Bacillati > Actinomycetota > Actinomycetes > Pseudonocardiales > Pseudonocardiaceae > Saccharomonospora > Saccharomonospora sp. NPDC046836. Next base: position 39,572 of record NZ_JBEYXW010000024.1, on the reverse strand, counting down.
GCTCACCGATCCGGAGAAGATCCGCGCCCGCGCTGCCGACCTGGTGCGCACCGGGCAGGAGTTCCTCGAAGCGTCGTGGATGAGTGCCGCTGGTGGAGGGCAGGCGCCGATCGATCTCGGTGCGTCGGCCTATCGCGCTCTTGCCGAGATCCGCTCGCATGCCGGCGAGACCGACCGCGCGTGGTGGACGTTGTCGCAGCTGACCGCAGAGGACGACGTCTACCACGTCGGCATCGAGGCGGCGCCGTCCTACCGTGGCGAGCTGGAGCGCGCGAGCACGGACCTGCGTGCCCACACCGCGGCCGGCGGTGCCGCCGTCGTGGTCGTCGCCGGTGCAGGCACGGCCAAGCGCGCGGTCGAGCAGTTGTCCGCGGCCGACGTGCCCGCGACGCTGGCCGACGGCCTCACCGAGCCGCCGCGACCCGGCGTGGTCACGGTGACCTGCGGCGGGCTCAGCGAGGGTTTCGTCGCGCCCGAGCGCGCGCTCGTCGTGCTCAGCGAGGCCGACCTCACCGGGCGTGGCGCGACGACGGGGCGTTCCGCGCGTGATCTGAACACCAAGATGCCGTCGCGGCGGCGCAACGCCGTCGATCCGATCGCTCTCAAGGCCGGTGACTATGTCGTGCACGACCAGCACGGCATCGGCCGTTTCGTCGAGATGGTGCAGCGCACGGTCGGTGGGGCCACTCGCGAGTACCTGGTGCTGGAGTACGCCTCGTCCAAGCGTGGCCACCCCGGTGACCGGTTGTACGTGCCGACGGACCAGCTCGACGAGGTCTCCCGTTACGTCGGCGGCGAGCTGCCGACGCTGAACAAGCTCGGCGGTTCCGACTGGAAGAACACCAAGGCCAAGGCACGCAAGGCGGTCAAGGAGATCGCCGCGGAGCTCGTCCAGCTCTACGCCGCGAGGCAGGCCGCGCCGGGGCACGCGTTCGGGACGGACACCCCGTGGCAGCGGGAACTGGAGGACGCGTTCCCGTTCGTGGAGACCACCGACCAGCTGGCCGCGATCGACGAGGTCAAGGTCGACATGGAGCGCGGGGTGCCGATGGACCGCGTCATCTGCGGCGATGTCGGGTACGGCAAGACCGAGATCGCCGTGCGGGCCGCCTTCAAGGCGGTGCAGGACGGCAAGCAGGTCGTGGTGCTCGTGCCGACGACGCTGCTCGCGCAGCAGCACCTCAACACGTTCAGCGAGCGGATGCGTTCTTTCCCGGTGACGATCAAGGGCTTGTCCCGGTTCACCGAGCCGCACGAGTCGGAGAAGACGATCGCGAGACTCGCCGCCGGTGAGATCGACATCGTCATCGGCACGCACCGTCTACTGCAGACAGGTATCCGGTACAAGGATCTCGGCCTGGTGATCGTCGACGAGGAGCAGCGGTTCGGCGTCGAGCACAAGGAACACATCAAGGCGCTGCGCACACACGTCGACGTGCTCACGATGTCGGCGACCCCGATCCCGCGCACGCTGGAGATGAGCATGGCCGGGATCCGGGAGATGTCGACGATCCTCACGCCACCGGAGGACCGGCACCCGATCCTGACCTACGTCGGCGCCTACGACGACAAGCAGGTGGGCGCGGCGGTCCGCAGGGAGCTGCTGCGCGACGGCCAGGTCTTCTTCGTGCACAACCGTGTCTCCTCGATCGAGAAGGCAGCGCGGCGGCTGCGCGAACTGGTGCCCGAGGCACGCGTGGTGACCGCGCACGGGCAGATGAACGAGCACCGGCTGGAGCAGATCATCCAGGGCTTCTGGGAGCGTGAGTTCGACGTACTGGTCTCCACCACCATCGTCGAGACCGGGCTGGACATCTCCAACGCCAACACGCTGATCGTCGAGCGCGGTGACCTGCTCGGGCTGGCCCAGCTGCACCAGCTGCGCGGTCGGGTCGGGCGTGGCCGCGAGCGTGGGTACGCCTACTTCCTGTACCCGCCGGAGTCGCCGCTCACCGAGACGGCACACGACCGGCTCGCCACGATCGCGCAGAACACCGAGCTGGGCGCCGGGATGGCGGTCGCGATGAAGGACCTGGAGATCCGCGGCGCAGGCAACATCCTCGGCGCCGAGCAGTCCGGGCATATCGCGGGCGTCGGTTTCGACCTCTACGTGCGGCTGGTCGGCGAGGCGGTGGACGTGTTCCGCAAGCACGCGGGCGCGGCGCCGGCCGAGGAGGAGGAAGCGCCCGCGGAGGTGCGGGTGGACCTGCCGATCGACGCGCACATCCCGCACGACTACGTGCCGGGGGAGCGGCTGCGGCTGGAGGCGTACCGCAAGATCGCGGCGGCGCCGGACGGGGCGGGACTGACCGCGGTGTACGAGGAGCTCATCGACCGGTACGGCCAGCCGCCGGAGCCGGTCCGCAGGCTGCTCGCGGTGGCGGCGTTCCGGCAGTCGTGCCGTGATGCCGGGGTCACGGAGGTGACGACGCAGGGCAGCACGATCCGGTTCACACCACTGTTGCTGGCGGACTCGCAGCTGGTGCGGCTCAAGCGCCTGTACCCGAAGGCCGTGTACAAGGCCGTCACGCACACGGTGTCGGTGCCGAAACCGACAGAGGGGGCGGCCGGTGGCCGGATCGGTGCGCCGCCGCTGCGCGACGAGGCACTACTCGACTGGTGCCGGACCCTGTTGACCTCGCTCACCAGGCAGCCCGCTGCCGTCTGAGCTAGGCCCGGCTGCGCTTGAGGGGTTCGAGCGCGAGGACGACGGCGACGACGGCGCCGATCACGAGTAGCGGAGCCACGTACCCCATGGCTCCGGTCGGTGTGCCGAACACCCAGCGGAACAGTCCGCCGTGCTCGTCGCTGAAGAACCACCGCACCAATGGCACGAGCCCGAACATCACGCCGGCGATCGCGATCACCGTCTGGGCACCATCCACTACGCGTGCCCGCTTGTCCGCCATGGTGCGCCCCTTCCCCAGTTGCGCTGCGATCGCATTGTGCCCCAGAAGGTGGACAAGGCCGAGTGGCGAGCCACGTTGCGCTACAAGCTGGACCGGACACTGGGGCGGCCCCACAACCCGGATCGGATGTGAGAGGGTACGCACTGTGATCCGGATCATCCGCCGCCCCGTCACCTTGCTCAGCGCCCTGATCGCCGGTCTGGTCCTGGCCGGTTGTGGATCGGGGCCGAGCCAGGTCAGCTCCGCCGCGATCGTGGGGGATCACTCGATCCCACTGGACGACGTGCAGTCGGAGATCCAGTGGCTGCTCGACAACGTGCCCGAGGCCGCGCAGGCCCAGGAGCAGCGCAAGTTCGACCTGCAGTCGCGCGAGGTCGTGCGCAACCGGATCATCCACCAGCTCACCACCGTCGCCGCCGAACGGGAGGGCCTGCGCGCCGACCCGGCCGAGGTCGACGAGCTGATCGAAAGGAGCGGGGGAGCCGAGACGGTCGCGCGCCGCGTGGGTGTCGAGCCGAGCCGGGTCCGCGACATCGCGAGCGATCAGAGCCTGGTGCAGCAGCTGGCGCAGCGCTACCTCGACCGTCTGTCCGTGCGGATCGTGGGCACGACGATCGTCACCGAGTCACCCGGCGCGACCGCGAAGGAGCAGGCGCTCGAGCTGGGCAGGAAGATCGCGGCCGACCCGGCCAACGTGGAGCAGCTCGTCGAGAGCGGCGGCCACCAGCTGATCGACACCACCCTCTCGCTCGCGCAGACGTTGCAGAACCAGCCGGAGATCGCGGCGAGCGCCGTTTTCGGCGCAGCCGAGGGCAGCGTGCTGGTCATCCAGCCCAGCCAGGAACAGGCGGAGTGGCTGGTCGCGATCGTGCGTGACCGTACCGTGAGCCCCGCGACCGGCGATGCGGCCTCCGCGGCGAGCCAGGTGAGCCCGCAGTACCTCTACTACGCGGGAATGCGCCTGCTGCAGCCGATCGCCGACGAGCTCGGCGTTCGTGTCAACCCGCGCTACGGCGTGTGGGACGCGACCGCGCTGTCCCCGGCTGCCAGCCAGGAGGAGCTGACGGGCTACCAGCTGGACTCCCGTACCGTTCAGCCATGACCTCGCTCGCCTCGACGGTGGTGCTCGTGTCCCCGGTGCTGCCGGCGGTGCTTCCCGCTGCGGCGCTGACTGCGCTGCGGGGTGCCGAGCACGTGTTCGCGGCGCCGGGCCTACCGGAGGCGACCCGCGTCGCGCTCGCCGCGAAGCCTGCTCCGGACCCCGCCGAGCTCGCCGGGCAGCGCGGCGTCGTACTCGTCGCCGCGAGTACCGCCGACCCCGGTGCCGCCGCGTTGCTCGGTGCGGGCGCGACGGTGATCGAAGCCCCGGTGCCGCCGCTCGTGCGGGCCGCCGAGGTGATGGACAGGCTGCGGTCGCCAGGGGGCTGCCCATGGGATGCGGCACAGAGCCATGAGTCGCTGCGTCAGTACCTCATCGAGGAGACCTACGAACTGCTGGAGGCGATCGAGGACGGCGACCGGGCGGCATTGCGCGAGGAGCTCGGGGACGTGCTGCTGCAGGTCCTCTTCCACGCGCGGGTGGCGGCCGAGCACCAGACCGACGCCTTCGACATCGACGAGGTCGCCGACGATCTCGTCACCAAGCTGGTGGGCAGGCATCCGCACGTGTTCGCAGGTGGACGTGCCGTGCACACCGCCGAGCACCAGCAGGCGCGCTGGGAAGAGCTCAAACAGGCGGAGAAGCGCAGGGAGTCCCTTGTCGACGGCGTGGCGTTCGGCCAGCCCGCCATCGCGCTGGCCGGGAAGCTCGGGCACCGTACCGGGCGCGCGGGTGTGCCCTTCGACCTCTTTCCCGCCGGCGGCGACGAGGGCTCGCGGCTGTTCCGCATCGCGGCGGGCGCGCGCCGGGCCGGCGTCGACCCCGAGGGCGTGCTGCGGGCGGTCGCGAAGGACTTCGCCGAGCACGTCCGTGCTGCTGAACGCGCCGCAAGGGACGCGGGAATCGACCCCGTCACGCTCGACGCCGACGGGTGGCGCCGGTTCTGGCCGGTTCAATCCACGTAACCTGGTCGGGTGATCGACGCGCCGCGACCGTTTGTCGGCAGGCTCCTGCTCACCGCCCTGATCATGGCAACCGGGTTGACGCTGATCTTCACCGTCGGCGTCCACAAGCAGGGCGAGGACCGGCAGTCCGCACTGCAGATCCCGGAGCAGCGGCCCCGCTCGCACGACACCGTGCCGCGTGTCGCGCTCGCGGCGCCCATCGACCGGCCGAACGTGTCCGATCAGGCGGAGCTGGACGCGTGGTCCGAGCGGGTCGCCGCGGCCACCGACATACCCGCTCGCGTGGTCGCCGCCTACGGCCGGGCGGAGATGTGGCTACGCGGTGAGCAGCCGGACTGTCGGCTGTCCTGGGGCACCCTCGCCGGCATCGGCCGGGTGGAATCCCAGCACGGTACCCACGGTGGCGGCCGGATCGAGGCGGACGGCACACCGACGCGGCCGATCATCGGGGTCCCTCTGGACGGCTCACCCGGGGTCCGGGCGATCCGTGACACCGACGGCGGGCGGCTGGACGGCGACACGACGTGGGACCGCGCTGTCGGCCCAATGCAGTTCCTGCCAGGTACCTGGGAACGGTGGCGCGCCAGGGCCGTCCGGGACGGTGCCCCGCCCGATCCGCAGAACATCGATGACGCCGCGCTCGCCGCCGCGCGGTACCTGTGCGCCAACGGCGGCGACCTGGGTACGCCGCAGGGCTGGTGGGATGCGGTACTCACGTACAACCGCTCGGGCGACTACGCCCAGCGGGTCTTCAGCAGCGCCGATGCCTACGCCGCCGCAATGGTTACGGACGGTGGCCGCTAGCCCCAAGCTGGGGGAACATCTAGGTGTTACCGAGCGCCAGGCGTGCTGTGACCTCGCCGATGGCGTCCTGGTACTCCGGGACCGGGTTCATCGCCGAGGCCATCCGCAACTGTGCGAGCGCCTCGACCAGTCGGCCGAGGCGCTGCAGTGTTCTGCCAAGTACGAACCGGGCGTAGTGATCCGATGGGTCCAGCTCGACGACGCGGGTCAGCGCACGCTCGGCACGGTTGAGCTGGGCGGAATGGAAGTAGGCGCGGCCGGCGAGCAACTGCACACTCGGCTTGTTCGGTTCCGCGTCCAGCACCGGTTCCAGTGCCTTCAGCGCATCGAGCGGGCGCCGCCGCTGTACGAGCGCCTCTGCCTGACGGAAGGCCTCGAACCGCGCTTCGCCCGTGAGCTCCGGTGTTGGCTTCTCGTCGACCATGATTCTCTCGACGTTACCCCGGGGGCAGCGGGTTTCTCGACCCCTGCCAAGGTTGCGAATTGGTCTTGATCGCCGACTCGCGCTAACGCCGGCTATGGGTGCCTCCGATCATTGCCGAGATCGTCATCACTCGTATGGAGGCCTCGGTGGACCCCGACCTGTTCGACCATCCCGATCTACGCGACCCCGCGTGAAACAAGCGGGCCGAGCGCCGCGCGCGCCGCGAGGCACGGAAGGCCCGTCGCAGGCAGGTCCAGATCTGGGGCAGGCAACCGAAGAAGCGGTCGCGGCACCTGCGCACGCTCGGGCTGGTCGTGGTGGTGCTCGGCGTCGCGGCAGGCGGCATCTACGCCATCGGGCTAGCCAGGGACGACCAGCCTATCGGCACCTATGCGGACCGGCCGGTAGCCGATCCCGTCGATCTGAACCAGCCGTTTGCGAAGACGCCGGCACACGACTGGGCCGCCGGAGCAGCCGCCATCGTGCCGCCGAAGGCCACGCCGGTCGGCGATTTCAGCGCCGAGGAGGTGGCCGCGGCGTTCGCGGACGTCAAGAACCTCCTCGTCGCCTCGCGGCTCGACCCGCGCATGCTCGCCGGGGACGACGGGCCGTACCTGGCAATGCTCGCCGAGAACGAGCGCGAGTTCCGTCATGACGATTTCGCCGCCAAGGAGTGGCCGGTCACGATCGCGACCCGGCTCGCGCCCGGCTTCCGGCTGCTCGACGCCGAACCGCGGGTCCGGGGCGAGATGGTTGCCGAGGCGGAAGGCCCGGGAGAGCTGCGGATCCGGACGAACTACGTGTTCGCCTACGCCTTCGCCGTGGACGATCCCTCACGGGTGGAGACACCGCTCGATCTCGTCGCGATGGTCCGGGCAGACCTCTCCTACCTCTTGCTGGCGGGGATGGTTGGTACGCGGAGGATCTCGGCTATCGGATCGAGAACGGTGAGGTGTTCCTGTATTCGATGGCGTGCAGCTCCATGCACGACGGCCTGCTCGCGCCTGCCTACAGCGACCGGCGGTCCGACGGGGCGTACAGCGGCAAGCGCCCGCCCGAGTACTTCGACCACACCCTGCCGATCCCTGACGAGAACACCTGCGGCGAGCCGCCGGCAGCGGGGTGAGCGGGCCAGGCCGGGCCGTCGTGTGATGGACTCTCCCGCCATGAGCGACGAAGTCCCGAGCTATCTCGGCCTCGCGCCGTACCTGTACTACACCGACGCCACCGAGGCACTGGAGTGGTTGACGCGTGTGTTCGGCTTCGCCGAGAAGGTGCGTTACGTCGACGCGGCCGGGGAGGTCTTCCAGGCCACCGTGGTCGCGGGCGGCAGCGAGATCCAGCTGACGGGCGTCGGGGCCGACTACTGGGAGGCCAAGGGGGTCGACGGTCCGGTCGGCCAGCTCAACGTCGTCTATGTCGACGACGTGGACGCCCAGTTCGAGCGGGTGTGCGCGGCGGTCGACGATGCGGTCGAGGTGACCAGGCCGCAGGACCAGCCCTACGGTGCGCGCGTGTTCACCGTCCAGGACGTCGGCGGCAACAGCTGGGCGTTCTGGCAGTGGGTGTCCGACACCGTCGAGCTACCAGCGGGCTGGCAGGAAATCCGGCAGGACGGTCACTAGTTCTGTTGTTGGTCACTCTCCAGAAGCGCGCCTCCTACGGGTGATCATGGCCAGCGACTACGCTGGGTGCCGTCGTCTCTGGCACAACCGGGTGAGGAGCAAGGCGTGGCGGTTATCGAGCAGGTAGGCGCGCGCGAGATTCTGGACTCTCGCGGCAACCCGACCGTCGAGGTGGAGGTGGCCCTTGACGACGGCACGCTGGCGCGGGCCGCTGTCCCGTCGGGCGCGTCGACCGGCGAGCACGAGGCTGTGGAACTGCGTGATGGCGATGCCAACCGCTACGGCGGCAAGGGTGTTGAGCGCGCGGTCGCGGCCGTTCTCGACGAGATCGGGCCGGACCTGGTCGGCGTCGATGCGGTGGACCAGCGCATCGTCGACCAGAAGCTGCTGGATCTCGACGGCACGCCCGACAAGTCGCGGCTGGGTGCCAACGCCATCCTCGGTGTGTCGCTCGCCGTCGCGAAGGCCGCGGCCGACTCCGCCGAGCTGGAGCTCTTCCGCTACCTCGGCGGGCCCAACGCGCACGTGCTGCCCGTGCCGATGCTGAACATCCTGAACGGTGGCGCGCACGCCGACACCGACGTCGACATCCAGGAGTTCATGATCGCCCCGATCGGGGCCGAGTCGTTCCGTGAGGCGCTGCGGTGGGGCACGGAGGTGTACCACTCGCTGAAGGCGGTGCTCAAGGGCCGTGGCCTGTCCACGGGCCTCGGCGACGAGGGCGGGTTCGCGCCGAGCCTGCAGAACAACCGGGAAGCACTGGACATCATCCTCACCGCCATCGAGAAGGCCGGCTACCGGCCGGGTCGCGACATCGCGCTCGCGCTCGACGTGGCGGCCACCGAGTTCTTCGCCGACGGCGCCTACACGTTCGAAGGCACCAAGCGCAGTGCCGAGCAGCTCACCGCGTACTACACCGAGCTGGTCGACGCCTACCCGCTGGTGTCCATCGAGGACCCGCTGGCGGAGGACGACTGGGACGGCTGGGTGCGGCTGACCGCCGAGCTCGGTGAGCGCGTCCAGCTGGTCGGTGACGACCTGTTCGTCACCAATCCCGACAGGCTGGAGGAGGGCATCACCCGCCGCGCCGCGAACGCGCTGCTGGTGAAGGTCAACCAGATCGGCACGCTCTCCGAGACGCTGGACGCGGTCACGCTCGCCACGTCGTACGGCTACAAGTGCATGATGAGCCACCGCTCTGGCGAGACCGAGGACACCACCATCGCCGACCTCGCGGTCGCGACCGGTGCCGGCCAGATCAAGACCGGTGCCCCGGCGCGTAGCGAGCGGGTCGCCAAGTACAACCAGCTCCTGCGGATCGAGGAGACCCTCGGCGATGCCGCGCGGTACGCCGGCGACCTGGCCTTCCCGAGATTCTCCCCGGAGAGCTGATCTCCCGGTGGCCGAGCGGGGCAGAGCGCGCAGCAGGCGGGGCGGGGGGCGAGCGCAGAGCTCGTCCCCCCGCCGTCCGCAGCGCGCCCGCCGGGACGAGCGCAGGTCGCGGCTGCGTCGCGGGCTCACCGCGAAACGGGCGTCCGGCGCCGCGAAGGTGTTCGCGATGTCCACCACGCGCCGGGCAGCGCTCGTCGCCATCGTCGTCTGCGCGCTGGCGTTCACACTCGCTGTGCCGCTGCGCACCTACCTGTCCCAGCGGGCCGACGTCGCCGAGCAGGAGGCACGCCAGGCGCAGCTGGAGGACGAGGTTGCCCAGCTGGAGCAGCGCAAGGCCGAGCTCAGCGACCCAGCCCAGGTCGAGGCCGAAGCGCGGCGCAGGCTGCGGTACGTGATGCCAGGCGAGACGCCGTACATGGTTCAGCTGCCGGAGGACAAGGCCGCGGCCGAGCAGCCGGCGCAGGGCGAGCGGGCGCAGTCGGCGGGCGACACCTGGTACGACATGTTGTGGGAAAGCGTGAGCAAGGGTGAATAGCACCGATTTCGAACCCGTGACCGCAGCTGATCGGGAGATCATCGCCGCGCAGCTGGGCAGGGCCCCACGTGCGCTGCGGTCGGTCGCCGCCCGCTGCCCGAGCGGGCATCCCAGCGTTGTGCAGACCAGTCCACGACTGGAGGACGGCACGCCGTTCCCGACGCTGTACTACCTGACCTGCCCCACCCTCACCTCGCTCGTCGGCAAGCTGGAGGCGGCCGGGGTCATGCGCGAGATGACCGAGCGGCTGACAACCGATACGGACCTGGCCGCGGCCTACCAGGCCGCGCACGAGTCGTACCTGGCGCAGCGTGACGCGATCGAACCGCTCGGCCATCAGGTGACCGCGGGCGGCATGCCGGGCAGGGTCAAGTGCCTGCACGTCCATCTGGCCCACACCTTGGCGTGTGGTCCTGGTGTGAACCCGTTCGGCGACGAGACACTCGCGCTGCTGCGGGCCGAAGGCTGGCCATCCGGGGAATGCGCAACCCGTTAGTGCAAGTGGAGCAATCCGGCTGGGAAATTGCCGGGTTGGGGTGAATCCGAAGGTGCCTTCCGGCAGTCTGTGCGACGTGGGCGGCAGCCACATCCGAGTAGCACGCACAGGAGGGGGCCAGGCGTGGGCATGACCCGGAGATCCGGTGTCGTCCGCCGGTTCGGCTTACGGCATAAGGTCTGCGTGGCCACGCTGGGTGGCACGCTCGCGATGTTGCCGGTCGCGGCCGTCAGCGATACGGCCTCGAACTGGGGGAACCCCACCGCGGCAGAGTTCCCCGGCCATCTCGCGCCGGACGGCGGATACGCGCCGGGCCAGGGCTTCACGTCCGTCGACGGGAGCCTGCCCGAGCAGCCGAATCCCCAGAGCCTCGCCACCTACGACCTGCCCTCGACTGGCACGCACGGAATTCCCAGCACCGCGCTCGAGGCCTACCGCAAGGCCGCACGCATGGTCGGCGCGGAGTTCCCCGGCTGCAACATCGACTGGGCGCTGATCGCGAGCATCGGGCGTATCGAGTCCAACCACGCTCGCGGTGGGTATGTCGACGCCGACGGCAACACGCTGGAGCCGATCCTCGGGCCGGTGCTCAACGGTGTGGGGCCGGTCGCGGCGATCCGCGACACCGACGATGGCCGCTACGACGGCGACACGGAGTGGGACCGCGCGGTGGGGCCGACGCAGTTCATTCCTGGCACGTGGGCGCGCTATGGCTCCGACGGCAACGGCGACGGCGTGCGGGACCCGCACAACATCTACGACGCCACCGTCGCGAGCGCGCGCTACCTCTGCTCGGGCGGTCTGGACCTGGCGCAGGACGACCAGCTGCGCGCTGCGCTCTTCCGCTACAACAACTCCCAGAGCTACGTCGAAACCGTCATCCAGTGGGCCGAGGCCTACCGCGGAGGTGTGCGGCCTTCGCCGGACAGCAACGTTCCGCTGGGCGTGCCTCCGGTCGTGGCCGCGCAAGCGCCCGCCGCCGCAGCCCAGCCCGCCGCACCGAACACCACAGTGCCTCCGACGAGCCATCGGCCGAGCCCGACCCGGCCTTCCACGTCGCAGCCGGAGTCGCAGCAGCCCGGATCGCAGCTGCCGGGCGAGACCTCGCCCGGATCCCCGACCACCACCACATCGCCGTCGGACCCGGCCTCGCCGACGACGACGCTGCCCCCGGACAGCAACTCGCCCACAACGACAACACCGCCGACGACGACCACCACCGACCCGTCGTGCGAGACGGAGACCACGACTCCGACCACGACGGAGAGGTCGGCGGAGACGCTGGCGGACATGACGGCGTTGCCGGGCTGTACGACCACCCCGACGACGACGCCGGAGACGACGACAACGACCGGCTAGGGTGGCTGGCATGCCCCGTGTAGCCGCGATCGACTGTGGTACCAACTCCATCCGCCTGCTCGTCGCCGAGCTGACCCACCGCCACGATGGCACGGTCGACCTGCGCGACCTGCATCGCGAGATGCGCGTCGTGCGGCTCGGTGAGGGTGTGGACGCGACGGGCAGGCTGGCGCCGGCCGCGCTGGAGCGTACCCGCGAGGCACTCGCGGCGTACACGGTTGCGGCACGGCGCAAGGGGGTCGAGAAGGTGCGCATGGTCGCAACCTCCGCCACGCGTGATGCGACCAATCGCGACGAGTTCTTCACCATGACCCGCGAGGTGCTGGGTGTCGAGGCCGAGGTGATCACCGGCGCCGAGGAGGCAACGCTGTCCTTCACCGGCGCGGTCGGTGAGCAGGACCCCGACGACGGTCCGTTCCTCGTGGTCGACGTGGGCGGCGGTTCGACCGAGCTCGTACTGGGCACCTGGGACGGCCAGCATGCCGAGGTGCTCGCGGCGCGGTCGGTGGACATCGGCTGCGTCCGGATCACCGAGCGCACGCTGCGGTCCGATCCACCGACGCAGGACGAGATCGGCGCGGGCCGTCAGTTCGCGACGGAGGTGCTCGCCAGTGCCTTCGACGCCGTCGACGTGTCGAAGGCGCAGACCTGGATTGGTGTGGCAGGCACTGTGACCACGCTGTCCGCCGTGGCTCAGGGGTTTCCCGAGTACGACTCCGAACGCACGCACCTGTCCACGCTCTCGCGCGCCGACATCGACCGCATCGCGGGCGACCTGCTCGCGGCGGACCACGCGACCAGAGCGGCGAACCCGGTCATCCACCCGGGGCGGGTGGATGTCATCGGGGGTGGCGCGCTGATCGTGCAGACGCTCGCCGGCGAGATCGCGCGGCGTGGCGGCCCGCAGGAGCTCGTGGTCAGCGAGCACGACATCCTGGACGGCATCGCTCTTTCTCTTGCGTGACGCGACTTTCTACAGGATGCCGAGCTCGCTCGCGCGCATGATCGCCTCATCGCGGGTGGATGCGCCGAGTTTGCGGTAGATGCTCTGGATCTGCGTGCGCACCGTGTTGACGGAGACCACGAGGGTTCTGGCGATCTGTGTGGCCGTGTCACCGGTGGCGAGTTCGGCGAGTACAGCCCGCTCGCGGGTGGTGAGGTCGACCAGCTTGGCGTTGCTGGGAAAGACGTGTGGCGCGGCGGCCAGCCGTTCGGCGGCGAGGTCCGACAGCGGTACCGTGGCGATCCGGAACAGCTCGGCCCGGTCCGCGGGCGGCAGTGTGGTGAGTGAGAGCACCTCGTCGGGCGAGCGCAGGCGCATTGCCGAGTTCATCGCGCGTGCCGCTTCGGTGCCCTCGCCCATGTGAAGTGCCGCGGCTGCCTTGATGAGCAACAACTGGAGCAGATCCCGATGCGCGGTCGCCGAGTGGCTTTGAAAGCGGGCCGCCAGCGTGCGGGCGATCTCGTAGTCGCCGTTGAGCAGGCGTAGCCGCGCTGCCGGGACGGTGAGCCAATGTGCATCAGGCCCGGCTTCGCTGATCAGTTTGAGGGCGTGGTTGGGCTTGCCTGCGGCGATCAGCAGGTCCGCGAGAGCCCGGTGGAGCACTCGCAGGCCCATCCCCTGGGTGGTGTGCACACCGGCGTGGTTGAGCTGCACGAGTTGGAGAGTGTCGAGATACTCCACCGCGCGGCCCGCGTGCACGGCGTGCGCTGCCGCCAGCGCAGTGACGAAGGGCCAGACCTCGATGGACAAGCTGCCGTCGCCGGTGATCTCCAGTGCGGCCTGCACGCCCGCCTGGTCGTAGCGGTCGAGTGCCTGCCAGCCTTCGGCGATGGTGCCGCCGACGGTGAGGAGGAAGGCGACGCTGGGTGTCGAGGGTGGGTAGGAGCGCATCGTGTCCAGCCAGTGCTCGGTGGCGGTGTGGTGGCCGAGGTGAGCGAAGATCATGGCCAGGTTCGCGACGCCGTTGAGCCCGGCGAAGAAGACGGTGGGCTCGCTGCGGGCGAGTTCGTGGGCCTGCCGGTACTGTTCGGCCGCGCGACCGAAATCCGCCATCAGGGTTCGGGTCAGCCCGCGCTGGAAGGCGATCCAACCTGGCCGGGCCATCGGTTCGGCGGCGGGCCGTGGGTTCAGTTGCGCCATCCGTTCGCTGAGTCGTTGTCCATACCGCTCGGCGCCTTCGAGGTCGCCCCGCATACGTATGGTGATCAGGACAATCGTGCCGACCGCGGCGAGCGTGGCGGCGGAGGTCTCGGTGTCGGGGTCGAACGACGACGCGATCCATTCCCCGACGTCGGTCAGTCCGCGCAGGTAAGGGCGCCGTGTCTTCGAATCGGTATCTTTGCTGAGGTGGAAGGCCGAGATCCACGCGACGAGCAGCCGCGGCCGGGATTGCAGCACGTCAGACGGGATCTGCTCGAACACGGTGACGAGGTCGGGGCCGCAGAGGTCGGGCAGTGCGAGCCAGTAGCGGTCACAGAGTTGTTCCAGTGCATCCCAGTCGCGAGCGCCGGCGATCCGGTGCAGCTGCGCGGACAGCCCTTGGTTCGAGGACGACGTGCTGTCGGTCGGCGGGCCCTTTCCGTTGGGAAGCAACGCATCGTCCTCCGTTCCTGCCACCTTGCACCGCGATGTCCCGGTTCGGTGTGGTCGTGCAACGGAGACCACCGAAGGGTGATCTCGTGACGAGGTTTCCGTCACCTATTCCGGGATATGCCGTGTCGCGGTCGAGGTGGCGCGCAGGTCAGTCCATAAGGGACACTCGACCTGTGGCGGTCGGGAGCTACTTCTCGCGGGGTCCGAAACCCCAGTTTCGCAGTGCGGCGCTGATGAAGTCGGCGCCGATCTCCTGCGACTCGTCAGCAAGGCCGCGGACGCGCGCCGGCCGGTCGTCCGGCTGCTCCACTACGCGGCTACGCTCGGCATCAGGGTGTTTCCAGTGGCCACCGCAGCCGTTCGGACACGGCATCTCGATGGTGCGCAACTCGCGGCCGCCGGGTAGCGGCTGTTCCCAGGACATGGTGCCCGTGTCATGACAGAGCGAACACTGGTCACCTGTCGAGGACTTCTCCACTTCACCCACAGCGCGGACACGGGTCCTTTCGGTTGTCGTCGACATGAACCGAGGCACTTCGGACAGGTTTCCATCGATGGGCAGGTCATTGCAAGATCTCTGGCCGCCGAACAGAGCGAGGCCCCGGCATCGTCACGATGCCGGGGCCTCGGTGGAGCCATTGCCGCGCAGCTCTGCTATCGGTTCGAGCTGGCCGCGATGAACGTCGCCAGATACCGTCCACAACGGACAACTGTGTGGTCTCGCCGAGCGGGGCGAGCACACGTGCGCGGGCGGTGCTGTTCTGCTGTATGTACTCACGGGACAGGTTGATGTCGCTAGGGCCCATCACTTCGGTGAGCTGGAACATGGCCAGACCGCCCTCAGCAGCCTCGTCGCGATCCCGCGGCGCGGCGCGTACCCCGACTTCCCCGTGGTACCAACCGCCTCGGCCGCCTTCCGTAGGTGGAAGCTGAGGATTTCCCGGTTCTGCGGCGGATCTGCTGCTCGGTTGCTGACTTGCGGGCTCTCATTGTGTCCGAATAGCGGTCAGTCCTCGACGATGACGACGGTTCCTCGGCCGTTGCAGTCGCCGCAGGTGGCGATCACGTCGTTCATCGTCGCCACCGCGTGAGGTCTGCGAGTGAACTTCCTGCGGGTGGTTCGGCGGGTAGCCTCGGGCGCGTGGATCTCCTGCCGTTCGACGAGTATGTGCGCTCTCTGCACCGCAAGCGGATGTCTGCGGGCGTGCTGTTCCGGGATGGCGCCGGCCGGGTCCTGCTCGTGGAGCCGTCATACAAACCGCAGTGGGACATCCCCGGTGGCGCTGTGGACGCCGACGAATCCCCGTGGGTCACGGCTGTCCGGGAGGTGCGGGAGGAACTCGGCATCGAGCGTCCGCTCGCCCGGCTACTGGTGATTGACCACGTCCCGGCAGACGACCGGATGCCGGAGGGCATGGCGTTCGTGTTCGATGGCGGCCGCGTGACCGAGGAGGAAGTGCGGCAGCTGGCGCTGACAGATCCCGAGATCGTCTCCGTCGGGCTGTACGCGCTGGACGAGGCAAAGGGCAAGGTCAAGCCATCACTGGCGGCGCGTCTGGCAGTCGCCGTGGACGCTGCCGCACGTGGCGAACTCGTTCTGTCCGAAAACGGCGAACGCATAGCGAGGTAGGCTGCTCACGCTGCGTACGCCACGGGGAGGCGACATGGCGGCCAGCAGCCCGCTGTCAGAGAACCTGGCCCGGTTCCGCAAGGCCCGCGACCTGTCCCAGGAACAGCTCGCCGAGGCCGCCACGGTCGGGGTGGACACCGTCGCGCGCATCGAACAGGGCAAGCGCACCACCTGCCGCCCGGCCACGTTGGCCCGGTTGGCGTCCGCGCTGGAGAACAATCGTGGCGGTGACGGCCGCGAGCCTCACACAGCCGGGGTCGGCCGACGTGGGACATGGGTACCTCCGGGTGTTAGCCCCTTCGGTCCCACGTTTGTCCCATGCCCGCGTCGGCTTAGATCATCTTCTGCTATCGGTTCGAGCTGGCCGCGATGAACGTCGCCAGGTCCTTGCCCTGCTGGATGCGGGACGGTTCGTGCACGTACATCATGTGCCCCGCCGGGTAGTAGGCCAGCTCCACGTTGGCCCGCAGGGCATCCGGGATCTGCAGCCGCGCTATCACATGCTCAGCTGCGTAGTACGGCGTGGCGCCGTCGTAGTGTCCCAGTGCCACATGCACCTTCAGGTGCGGATTTGCCCGCATGGCCGCGCTCAGACCGTCCACAGCGGACACCTGTCGGCCCTCGAAGTCCGAAAAGGACCATGCGCGGTTGACGTCGAGTGACAGGATCTCGTACGGCAGGTCGTTGGAGTACCCGAGCTCGGCGCGCACGTAGTGGTTGAAGCCAGCGGAATACGCGCCGATGATGCGCGAGATGGACGCGTCGTCGCTCATGTGTTCCCGCCCGCCATCCGGCTCCCAGGTGGTGAACCGGCCGTCCATCCGTCCCGTCGTGAGTCCCTGGTCCCGCAGCAGCTCGGTGAAGAACCGAACGTGCTCAATCCGCAGGTTCACGCGATCCACATAGGACTCAGGGAGGCCGGTGAGCGTGGCGAGGCGGCGCACCAGGTCGGCCCGCTCGGTCTCGGAGAGCCGCGCGCCGCGTTGCAGCGCCCACGGCAGGTCGCGGGAGGCGAACTCCTCGGCCTCGGCGAGCACCTCGGCCAGTGGCCGGTCGCCGTGTTTACCGTGATAGTGGGCGATCGCGGCGTAGGTCGGCACGTACAGCGAGTACGGTACGTCGTTGCCCTCGCTGAACGAGATCGTGCCCATTTCCAGCACCGAGGAGATCAGCAGCAGGCCGTTGAGGTAGAGGCCGTGGCGCTCCTGAAGGTGCGTCGCGAGTGCCGCTGCCCGCAGGGTGCCGTACGACTCGCCGGCCACGAACTTCGGTGACAGCCACCGCTCATTGCGGGATATCCACAGCCGGATCACCTCGCCGACGGATTCCACGTCGGGCGTGAAGCCGTGGTAATCCTTGGGTTTCTCGCCGTTGACGGCCCGCGAGTAGCCGGTCGACACCGGGTCGATGAACACCAGGTCGCTGTGGGTCAGCAGGGTTTCGGTGTTGTCGGCGAGCCGGTACGGCGGCGGCTCCGGATCGTTGACGTCGCCGGAGACGACACGGCGTGGGCCCAGCACACCCAGATGCAGCCAGATGCTGGAGGAACCGGGGCCGCCGTTGAATGCGAACGTCACGGGCCGGCTCGCCGGATCGGCGCCGTCGAGGGTGTAGGCGGTCACGAAGACTTCCGCCTTGGGCTTGTGGCCGTCGAACTTGCCGTCGGTGAGAGTTTCCTGGCGCAGTACGATCCGGCCGGTCTGGGCGGTGTAGGCGAGCTTGCGGCGCTTGATCGTGAGGGTGTGGCTGGTGGTCACCAGGTCGTCGGCGGGCTCGCTCACGTCGGTCTTGGCCTCCGGCCCGGTGTTCTCCAGGTCGTCGTCAGCAGTGGGCTTGTCGGGCATGCGACCAACCTAGATGACGCACAATATGGAGATGGTTACCGCGGCGACAACGCTGGCCGAGCTCGACCGGGCGGTGAGCGAGTGCCGCGCCTGCCCGAGGCTGGTCAGCTGGCGCGAGCAGGTCGCGCAGACGAAGCGCGCCTCGTTCGCCGGGGAGACGTACTGGGGCAGGCCGGTGCCCGGCTTCGGCCCGGCCGATGCCGCGCTTGCCGTCGTCGGCCTGGCGCCGGCGGCCCACGGAGGTAACCGCACCGGACGCATGTTCACCGGGGACCGTTCCGGGGACGTGCTGTTCCAGGCGCTCTACAACGTCGGGCTGGCCTCGCAGCCAACGTCGGTCCGGCGCGACGACGGCCTGACCTTGCGCGGCACCCGGATCACGGCGCCGGTCCACTGTGCGCCGCCTGCGAACAAGCCGACCCCTGCTGAGCGCGACCGGTGCAGTGTGTGGCTGGCCACAGAGCTCGAACTGCTCCGGCCGACCTTGCGTGCGGTGGTGGTGCTCGGGGCCTTCGGCTGGCAGGCGCTGCTGCCCGTCCTCGCCGCCGCCGGCTGGGTGGTGCCGCGGCCGAGGCCGCGCTTCGCGCACGGAGCCCACGTCGTGCTCGACGGCCCCACCGAGCTCCACCTGCTGGGGTGTTATCACGTATCGCAGCAGAACACCTTCACCGGGAGGCTGACACCGGCGATGCTGGAAGCCGTTCTCCGGGAGGCGAAGGACGTCGCCGGCCTCGGCTGAGACATCACGTTGAGGCCTCATCTGAATCGTTTGCGTAAACGTGGCGACGCTGGTCACAGCCAGGTGGGCCCGCGCGCGGGAGCCCCGTGGGGGGTGCGAGTATGGACGCATGGCAGTCAAGTCGGAACCGACGAGGATCCTGGTCCTCGGTGGCGGATACGTCGGCCTGTACACGGCTCTTGGGCTTCAGAAGAAGCTGCGCGCCAACGAGGCGTCCGTGACGGTCGTCGATCCTCAGCCGCACATGACCTACCAGCCGTTCCTCCCCGAGGCGGCTGCGGGGTCCATCGAGCCGCGGCACGTTGTCGTTCCGCTGCGCCGGGCGCTCCGGCGTTGCCATGTCCTGACCGCCCGCGTCACCAAGATCGAGCACGAGCGCAAGGCCGTGACGGTCGAGGCCGCCGACGGCCACATCGAGCAGCTCAACTACGACGTGCTCGTGGTGGCGCTCGGTTCTGTCGCCCGGCTGCTGCCGATCCCCGGCCTCGCCGAGGAGGGCATCGCCTTCAAGACCATCGGTGAGGCGATCTACCTCCGCAACCACGTGCTGACCAAGCTCGACGAGGCCGCCAGCACGCTGGACCCCGAGCTGCGCAAGCGTTTGCTGACCTTCACCGTCGTCGGTGGCGGGTTCGCTGGTATCGAGGCCCTCGCCGAGCTCGAGGACATGACCCGCTTCGCGACCCGCTACTACGAGAACATCGAGCCGGAGGACATTCGGTGGGTGCTCGTCGAGGCGGCAGGCCGCATCCTGCCCGAGGTGCGCGAGACCCTGGGCGTGTGGACGGTCGAGCAGCTGGAGAAGCGTGGCATCGAGGTGTTCCTCTCCACCGCTGCCAAGTCGTTCGAGAACGGCCACGTGGTGCTGTCCGACGGCACCGAGTTCGACAGCGAGACGATCATCTGGACGGCCGGTGTGAAGGCCAACCCGGTGCTGGCCAACTCGGACCTGCCGATCGACAAGCGGGGCCGGCTCGAGGCCACCGCGGGCCTGCAGGTCGTCGGCCAGCCCGACGCCTGGACCGCCGGTGACATCGCTGCTGTCCCTGACCTGTCCCGGACCGAGGACGACCCGACAGCCACGTGCCCGCCGAACGCCCAGCACGCGGTCCGGCAGGCGCGCCACCTGTCGAAGAACATCATCCGGGTGCTGCGCGGCGGTGCGCCGGTGGACTACTTCCACAAGAACGTCGGCTCGGTCGCCAGCCTGGGCCTGCACAAGGGCGTCGCGGACACCTTCAACATCAAGGTCAAGGGCTTCGTGGCGTGGCTGATGCACCGCGCCTACCACGTGAAGGCCATGCCGACGTTCAACCGCAAGGTCCGGATCATGCTGGACTGGCTGTTGGGCGGCCTGCTGCGCCGCGAGGTCGTCTCGCTCGGCCAGATCAACAACCCGAAGGAAGAGTTCGCCAGGGCTTCCAAGTCGTAACAGCTACGGGGGCATAAGCTGCACATGCCCCCGTAGCCCAATCGGCAGAGGCAGTCGACTTAAAATCGATCAAGTGCGGGTTCGAGTCCCGTCGGGGGCACGATGTGTGCTGGTCAGCGACTTGTGGGACTGGACATGAAGATCAAATGTCCCACATACGTCCAGAACGCCTACCAGCGACCCATCGACGCTTGATACACCAGCCGTCTCATCATTCCGAAGCAGACGGACCATGCCGTAGAGCATGTTTTGAGAGTTTCTTTACTTGTTCAAGGCGGCCGCTCGACCTCAGCCTCTCTCGCCCCGCCCGAACCTGCGCGGGGCGTGCGGCTGGCGCCGGTCGCGCGCATCGGCCGGAGCCGAGGCAGGCCGGGGAACAGGGCCGCGTTCCAAGAAGAAAGAACATGTCCGCGCCGGACGGGCAGGCTCCGGGATGACCACCAAGCGAGCGAGATTCGTTCGAGAAGATGCAAGCTGCCGCCAGGTACTACGAGGCTACGATCTCGTCAGACTCGTTGATCTGTGCAATTTCGAGCGTCAGTCCCACTCCGTTAATCTGCTGTGCGCACCTGCTGAGACTTACCTGGGAAAAGGTGAAAAGATCGTCCGGCGAGGCGCTCCTGCCAGCGAAAGCCAGAACTATTGCTTTAGGTCTGAAATTCTCCGGCAAGACCCGCTTTCCTGCACTTATTTCGTAAACTTTTTCTCGAAATTTTTCCTTTGCGTCCGGTTGTCGCGTCAGCGCCTCGGCGGAATTGGCAGCCTGATTGAAAAGGTGACTAGCTGCGACGGAGTCGTCTAGCCTCTTGACGTGAACGAGTCGGTCGTCAGGCGTCAAAAAGTCGCAGGATTCAAATCCTCGTGGATGCTGGACTGTTTTAATCATCCGTCGATCGAGCGATACGTACCCTTGGAGTTGCCCAACAACATCATCGTTGTAAATGGCCTCGTTCGCCCAGTCAACGTACTCGGCGCCGTTGGACTTACGCCTTTTATTCTGTTTGGGCCACTTTGGCAATTCGGTGTCGTACCGCTTAGAAAAAAATTCGTTCCAGCCTGCCCCCGAGCATTTCCAGATATGCGCCTCCTATGTTGTACCAACGGCCCCTATGGAAGACGTACGTTCCGCCTTCCATGTCGGTTTGGTACATCAGCCACTTGTCGCCGCTTATCTCCCGTGTGAGCGCCGAGCCATCCTCTGCCTGTCCCTGGATCTTCATCGAACGCAGCCGCTTGAACCTAAGATCCGGTTCGAGATCTTCGAGAGGCGAAACCAAGCAGTCGATCTCCAGTTCATAGTAGTACTGTGATTTACTCGATCCCGTTCCGACTACCTTGTACTGCGCGACCTCGCCAGGCTCTTCGTCGAACTCGGCTGGCCAGCAGAGCGCGAGGTTAGAACCGGTTGGACGTAGCTCCTTCGCGAGGAGCTTTTCCAGATCGGGGATTTTTCCGTTTCCAGGTCGAAGAGGTTGCGTGTTCTCGAGATGCCTTAGCTCATCCCTGGGATCGTCATTGTTCACGACCGCGTCGATTAGTTGGAGGTCTGCTAGAAGTTCGCTCGGCGATTTGGCTAGGGGAATGCCAAGGGCGTCAGCGCCACGAACCGTTATCTTTCGATTTGGGCCAACCACTTTTGCCGCGCCAACTTTTGTAATACTCGGTTTAATATCGCACGTCAGATCGACCGCTTCGATTCGGCCAACAAATCTGCTTACTATCTCACCTATTTCCTCAAGCCCGAAAGAATCTAATGGCGCACCGCCGATGACTGAAGTTCTCGCCGTTCTCGGGACGGTGTCGAGAGCATGAGAAGTTAGCGCCCGCACCTCTTCAGGATCGGATTTTCGTAAAGCAAGCCGCAAGCCAAAGCCGTCGTCAACATAGGTCGAATTTATGAGCAGATGCCCCATGCTCCATGACATACAGTAGCAGTGGTCATCCCCTTCTTCTGGGCGAATCAGTAGCAGGCCTGCAGAAGTTTGATTACTTACCGTAAATTGAACAGATGAAATTGATACTGCATGTTCTACCCATTTTGGTCTATCGTTTGGGATAGCGCCATGAACCAGCAGCCCCTTGCTGTCAGCTATTTCCGTTCTATTCGTTTCGAATTGGCCCGTTTCGAGGTACTTTTTTTTTGCACGCCGAGCGAGAGGTCGCAATTGGCCTTCAGGGCCAAGCGGTATAGCGAAACCTTGGCTGCCTTCGACGGCTGTCTCGGCATGGATGTGTCCCTTCTCGATGATCGCCTCGTGTACTTCGAGTAGGCATATGGACACGTTTCACGCCCAGGGGGCTCGTTATCGCGTTGGGACCTGTATGCAACTGCAGAGATACTGGTTGTTCGAACCATTGCGGAGCTGCGCTCGAAGGACGATCTCTAGATCACAGGTTCTCGATCGAGCCGCCCAGCGCTGGGAGCTGACGTTCGACCGCGCGACGGGGGAGACCAACATTCAGCCAACATGCGACCGGCAACGCACGGCGAGTGACGACAAGTGCCGAACACGTTCGCCCAGCTCAGGTGTGGAGTTGGGAACATCGTCTCGGGTCGCCGGACGCCCGGATAAGGTCAAGGGGTCGCAGGTTCAAATCCGCCTTACCGTGTCGCCCAGGCCCGGAAGGGGCTCAGGGAAGCAGTGTGAGGGCTTGCACGTGACGGGGGCGGACCACAGTGAAGTGGCGTCGGTCGAGTGTGGCCACTTCGGCGATGTTTAAGCGCTCCGCCAGGGCGATGACGGAGGCGTCACTGGTTCCTAGCGGCATGTCTGCGTAGCGTTCAACCAGCTCAGCCATGCGGTCGTAGTCGGCGGTCGCCAGCGGGACTACCTCGAAGTCCTCGTTGGCCAACGAGCGCAGGAAGTTCGCCTCGATCTGTGGGCCAGCCTTGACCGTCAGGAGGTAGCCGACCTCGGCGACGATCGGCGCGGGTAGCAGCATGCGGCGATTCGCCAGTCGGAGACCGGTAAATAGCTCGATGCACTGGTGGTGATCGGGATCTTTGTAGAGCGCAGCGGCAACGAGCGGCGCGGTGTCGCAGATGATCACGCGACGTTACCGGCCGAATCCTTCGCGAAGTAGTTCATCGGCCTGTTCGGCGATGCTGATGCCGTCGCCGGGTGAGCTGGCGAAGAAGGCGGGCGGCCACGGGCGCTCGCTGAGCGGTCGCAGGTGTGTACGCACGTCGGACAGCGCCTGCTGGACCTGCTCGTCCGGCAGTTCCTGGACCAGGCGCATCAGTTCGTCACGGTCGGCGCTCATGCCGACAGTGTACGGTGCAAAGGCTGGCTCGAGCGTGCGCTGACGGCCATGTCTCCTCCCAGGCAGCGGGCCAACCCAAAGATCAACCGCCCCACTTACGCCCCGCAATCGACGGTAGATGACCAGGGATTGCGGCGTACGACGCTCGTTTGCATTCGTATCCGTCCAGCTCATGGCGGGTGACGGACCACGACGACAAACATCGACATCATCAGATCGGAAATCGATCAAGTGCGGGTCGAGTCCCGTCGGGGGCACAAACGAGCAGGTCACTTGTGGGACTGGACATGAAGATCAAATGTCCCACTTGCGTCCGCAACGCCTACCAGCGACCCATCGACGCTTGATACACCAGCCGTCTCATCATTCCGAAGCAGACGGACCATGCCGCAGGACATGTGTTCAGAGTTTCGAGAGTGGGGCACCTGTGTGCTGCCGGTCGCGGTGGGGTGCGACGGCTAGCGCGCCACGCGGTGGCGGAGGTAGACGACTCTTGGGCTGAGGGCGCGGGTATCGACGAGTTCGAGATCCACCAGGCGCTCGCGCTGGGGAAAGAACGGAATGCCACCGCCAACCAGCACCGGGTAGACCCTGGCCTTGTACTCGTCGATCAGACCCAACTCGGCCGCCTCGGCGGCGAGAGTCGCGCCGCCGATCGCGATGTTGCTGTCCCCCGGCTCGGCTCGCAACCGCTCGATCTCCTCCGCAAGGCCGCCAGAGGCCAGACGGGCACTGCCCTGCACCGCTGACAGCGTGGTGGAAAACACCACCTTGGGGAGCGGCTTCCAGAGCGCGGCCCACTCGAGCTTTGAGTCGTCGAGCGATGGATCCTGGTCGGCGGTCTCCCAGTACAGCATCGTCTCGTACAGCCGTCGTCCCATCAGGTAGACGCCAACCTCTCGTATCTCGTCGATGTGTGAGCGAAACACCTCCTCGTCGGGCGCCGTCCAGTCGAAGCCGCCGTCCGGCCCCACGATGTAGCCGTCAAGTGAGACGCTCATCGAATAGGTCACGCTGCGCATCAGAGTCCTCCTCGGTAACGGGATCGACCGTACGACCGCCGGACGCCGCAGAACTCATCGTGGCTCGCGGGATTTCCTGGGCTGGCCACTGCGGCCGAGCAGCGGTACTTCGGCAGCTCGACCTCTCCGGCGACTTCGGATGCTTCTGAACAAGTAGCCGCCAGCCTCCGACTCAGTATGGCTACCCACCGTTACCGACTAGTTGCGTTTTTCCCTGTGATGATGGGAACGGCTCCCACTACGCCAACTGTCGGTACCCGTCCACTCCCGATTACATAACCTGTTCGGGTGATCCGTCAGGAGCGTGTCCAGTGAGCCGGGTCGGCGATCTTCTTGCAGACCGTTACCGGCTGCGACGGAAGCTCGGTAGTGGCTCGCTGGGTGTGGTGTGGAAGGCCATCGATCAGCGACTACAGCGGCCGGTCGCAATCAAGCAGCTGTCGTCGCAGTCCGACCTCGACCCGGCAGCGGCCGAGGAAGCCACGCAGCGCGTAATGGACGATGGCCGCAATGCCGCGCAGCTGCAACACCCCAATGCCGTCTCCGTCTACGACGTCGAGCTCGACAACGGCGTGCCGTTGCTGGTGATGGAGTACTTCCCGGCCCGCAGCCTCGCCGCGGTCCTCGAGGACGGCCCGCTGACACCGGACAAGGCCGCCGAGGTGGGGGAGCAGGTCGCCGGGGCGCTGGCCGCAGCCCACGAGGCAGGCATCGTGCACGGGGACGTCAAACCCGCCAACATCCTGATCGCCGACGACGGCACCGTGAAGATCGGCGACTTCGGCATCGCCACCGCCGCCGGCGACACGGGCAGCGGTACGCCTGGCTACCTCTCGCCGGAGGTCGCGAGCGGGCGGCAGCCAGCGCCCAGCTCCGATGTGTTCTCTCTCGGCGCGACGTTGTATGCCGCCGTGGAGGGCACGCCGCCACTTGGGAACAACGCGGAGCCCCGCCATGCCGGTGAACTCACTCCGGTGCTCATGGCCATGCTCGCCGAGGACGCGACCATCCGGCCCACCGCCCTGCAGGTCCACCATGCCGCGCAGGCGGTCGTTGCCCAACAGCCGGCGCTCGTCGCCGCGGGTGCGGCGACCGAGGTGCTGCCCCGCGTCAATGATGCGGGCACGGTGCCGGTGCGACCCGTGGCCGGGTCGGGTGCTACCCAGTTCGACATGCGCCACGCGCCCGCACCGGCGGACGCGTCCGGTCCGCTCCGTTCGCGGCGCTGGATCTACGTAGCCGGCGCGGTGCTGCTCGCGGCGCTGGTGGGGTTGCTGCTGACACAGCTGACAGACTCGGCCGAACCCAGTGCACCCCCGACAGCCGAGACCCCCGGCAATGGCAACAGCAGCGGGCCGCTCAGCGCCGCTCAGCTGGAGCAGGTCGTGTCGGAGTACTACGGCCTCCTGCCGGGCGAACCCGATCGCGCCTGGGAGCGCCTCGGCCCGGCGTTGCAGGAACAGGGTGCCTTCCGGTTCCGCGGCAACTGGGCAGGTGTTGGGAATCTGACCGTGCTGACGGCACCACGGGTCACCGGCGACAACACCGTGCAGGTGGAGATCGAGCTAGCGCTGCGCGACGGTATGACCGTCGTTGAGCTGCACGAGTTCGGGATCATCAACGCCAACGGCTCGGCGCTCATCAACAGCGACACGGTGCTCAGGCGCGACCGGCGATCGCCTCCGCCGCCGACGACAACGGCGCCCACGGAGGCCGGGGAGCCTACGGCAACCGATGGCGACGCCACGACGGCCGAGCAGCCCACCACCGAGGTAGAGAACCCAAGACGCGGCCACCGGGGACACGACCGCGATGACCACCCCGGCAAAGGTCCGGGGGACGAGCAAGACTGACGTGGAGGAGCGCGGTGAACCGGCAGGGCGGGCGGGGTCTGGGCCGGCCGGCTCACCGCGCTCGGGGCCGCACGATGCTGTCCGGGGTAACAACGGCACCGCACAGCTGGTTCCGGGGGGCTAGCTAAGCCGCGCGGGAAACCTTGCGGTAGGCATCGCGCTCGCCACGGCCGGCCCACGGGGCTGCGCCGCAGTGCGGATGCCAGGTTCCGACATGCACCCACTGGCGTCCCCAGTTGTGGGACATCAGGATCGTCGGCCGGTGGCAGTGGGGGCACGGCTGAGGGTGTGAGTCGATGGGCACGTTGTCCTCCTTCCACACCGGGTTTGATTTCGCTGGCAAGTCTGCCGCGAAGACCGGTACGGAGGACACGGGAAAGTTACGGAGAAACATACGGAGATTAATGTTGCGCCCACCAGGTGCCCACCTGGTTTCTGGAGTTGAAGCCCAGCTTCTCCAGGATGTGCTCGACGTGCGTCTCCACCGTACGCCTGCCGATGACGAGTGTCGCGGCGATGTCCGTGTTCGTCATCCCCTGCGCCACCAGGTCGGCGATCTGCCACTCCCGCCGGGTCAAGCCGCCCGGGTACCTCCGCCGTGCGGGCCCAGCCGCTGACGTGCCCCGACGCTTGCCGTGCAGAGCGTAGTCGATGGCGTCGTCCACGCCGAAGGTGGCAGCTTCGGCATAAGCGGTGTCGAAGCCCTCGGGGCCGAGCGCCTCGCGGGCAGCCGCGGCACAGTCCTCCGCGATCGTCCGATATGGACTCATTTCCCTGACCAGAATGCCGCTGAGCCGCCAGACCGCGTCTGACGCACCCAGTAGGCGGGCGGCGCGTTCGTAGTCGCCGTCGGCTGTGGCACACCACGTCAACGCTTCGAGCAGAAAGGCCTGCAGGCTGCGCTCGGGTAGTCGGAGTTCGACGGCGTCCTTGAGCAGTGCGGTCGCCTCCGTATTACGGCCGGCCCGCCAGTGATGGATGGCGACCGCCCACAGGGCATAGGCACGGGACCACTGGGCATCGTGCCGTTCGGTCAGCGCGAGCGCTTCGGCGGCGACATCGGCACCCCGTGGGTCCTCGAGAAAGAAGTACACGGCGGCCAGAACGATCAGTGTGTCGAACACGAGCAGCGCGTCGCCGGTTGCGCGGTACCCGGTCAGCGCCTGTTCCAGGTACATGGCGCCGGCCCGCAGGTCTCCGCTGTGGAAGGCCGCCGTGCCACAGCATTCGGCATACCCGGCGCGGAGTTCGTCGTCGTCCAGATGGTCTGCGATTTCCTGCAGCTCGGCCAGCATCGGGCGCACGGCATCGAACTCGCCGACGTGAACTCCCACGTATGACGCCCAGTACAGGCCCCGGGCACGCACCATCGTGTGGCCATCGGTCGCGTCAAGGCCGCGCCGCAGATAGCGGTAACCCTCGGCCAGGAAGCCGCCGCAGTACCAGAAGTTCCACAGCGACGCGGCGATGTTCAGCGCGTCGATCTCGTGCCCCGGCGTCGACAGGCAGTACTCCAGCACCGCCCGCAGGTTGACGTGCTCGCGACGCAGCCTGCTGAACCAGTCCAGCTGCCGGGGCCCGAACCCGTCCTCGCGGTAGCTGCGGGACAGCTCGACGTAGAAGCGGACCTGGCGTGCCCGTACCGCATCCTCGTCGCCAGTGCCGGCCAGCTTGGCGCCGACGTAGTCGCGAACGATCTCCAGCATCCGGTACCACGCCTGCCGCCCGAACGTGCCGTCCTGCCTGTTCAGGACCGACTTGTCGACAAGCCCGGTCACCACGTCCAGCACGGTGCCGTCGTCGGTGTCCTTGTTTGCGAACACGTGCTCGGCCGCGTCGAGATCGAACCCGCCGGAAAACACCGAAAGCTGCATACCGGCCTGCTGCTCGGCAGGTGAGCAGAGATCGAAGCTCCAGCCGATCGTGGCCTCCAGCGTGCGCTGCCGGGGGAGCACTGTGCGCCGGCCCGAGGTGAGCAGCCCCAGCCGGTCTTCGAGCCGGTGCAGCAACTGCTGCACGGTGAGCACGCGCAATCGGACGGCCGCGAGCTCGATGGCGAGCGGGATGCCCTCCAGGCGCCGGCAGATCGCGATCACGTCGTCGCGGTTCTCCGGCGTCACCTCGAAGCCGGGGACGACCGCGGCGGCCCGTTCGGCGAACAATGCCATCGCCTCGAAGGAGCTGTTCTGCCCATCCTGGTCCTGCGGCAGGGTCAGTGGTTCCAGGTGGAGGATGTGCTCGCCAGGCACCCGCAGTGCGTGCCTGCTGGTGGCGATCGCGCGTACCCCGTTGGTCGCGGCGAGCAGCTTTGCGATGACCACGGCGCTGGCGTCGACGAGATGTTCGCAGTTGTCCAGTACGAGGAGTAGATCCTTGCCCTCGAGGTACTCCGTGAGAGCGGTGGTGGGATCGGCGGCCGCGCGCAGGCCGAGCGTGGTCGCCACGGTACTGGGCAGCAGGTCCGGGTCGCGCAGGTCCGCCAGTTCCACCACCCACACGCCATCGGGGAAGGCCCTGCGCAGGTCGGTGGCCAGTCGCAGGGCCAGTCGAGTCTTGCCGAGACCGCCCGTTCCGGTCAGGGTGAGCAGCCTGCTCGTGGACAGGATCCGCTTGGCCTCGCTCAGCTCATGGCGACGGCCGACAAAGCTGGTGAGCTCTGCCGGTAGGTTTCCGACGCTGCGGCGCTGGGGATTGCGGCGCTGGGAGCCGCGCATGGCCGCAAGTCTATGCCCGGCATGCCGTCGGCGAAGAGTTCCGGTTTCCGTCGACCGCGGCTGCCCTTCGGCCCGCTGACGGGCGGCAGCCGCACCCCCAGTTGAGCGACTGCCGACCCGAGACTCAGCGGCGGGTTGAGTCTGCCGGAGCTGGTTGGTGTCATCAATAAGTGTTTGCTAATGGAACGATTAGTGTCACTAATGACTCGGTGCTGCCTGCACTGTTCCGGCCGCCGTGCGGGCAAATGCGCGAATCGTCGCATTTTCCAGGGTGGCGGCCCACACCGGTACGAGCGCCATCGGGGGCATGTCTCGGATGGGAATGACCGAGAGCCCGCTGAACGGAATGTGATCGAGCAGCGTCGTGATGGTGCAGTGGAGGCCGTTGCCCCTTGCGACGAGCGTCAGCACCGCGTTGGCGGTCACTTCGTCCTGGTGCGTCATTCTCATGATGTCGTCGGCGGTGTGCGTCAGCGTGTGGCCGGTCGGCGTCGTGCTCGGCGTCCACAGCTCGCGTTGGTGCGCCGGCGCGGCGGTGGACGGGTTGATCAGCACGTAGTCCACGAGGTCGTCCAGCACGATGGACGAGTGTCTGGTCAACGGGTGGTCGCTCGGCACGAGGACCGCGCGGGGCACGTACGCGAGCACAGGGCCGACGACGAGGCGCGATGTCTTCATCGCGCTGCCGTCTCCGCCGGGCGACCAGCACAGCGCGATGTCGGTGTCGCCGGCCAGCAGCGCCGGCTCCGGATCGAGGCTGCGCCGCAACTGCAGGGTGTGCAGGTACACGCGGCACTCCGGATGGCGCTGCTCGAAAGCGTTCACGATGCCGGTCACCGCGTCGCTGCCCATGCTCGGCAGGTAGCCGACGCGTAGCTGGCTGGTGATGTTGCGGGCGGTGGCTCTGCACTCCCGCAGGGCGCGGTGCAGCTCGTCGTAGCCGCGCCGCGCGCCGATCCGGAACTGCTCGCCGAGTGGGGTCAGCCGCACCTGACGGTTCGTGCGTTCGAAGAGCGCACCGCCGATCTCCTTCTCCAGTGCGCGGATCGTCTGACTGACCCGGCCCTGGGTGATGCGCAGCCGGACCGCGGCACGTCCGAAGTGCAGTTCCTCTGCCAGTGTCAGGAATACCTCGACCTCGCGGAGCTCCATTACGCACTCATATCAGATCGCGTGGATTGCACGCTTTGTCCTACTGGGCATCGGGCTCCTCGTCGCGAGAGGTCGCGCGCTGGATATCGAACAGTGGCAGCAGGCCGGCGATCTGCAGGACTCGATGCGCGAACCGGTCGACGTTGACGAGTCTCACCGTGCCACCACGCTGCGTCACAGTCGCATGCGCCCGTATGAGCGCGCTGATGCATGCCGAATCGAAGAACGACAACCGTGCGAAGTCGATGACGAGGCTGCCGGCACCGGCGGAGAACAAGGCGTCCAGCGCGGCGTCCAGCTGTGGTGCGACACCGTGGTCGATCTCGCCGTTCAGCGCGATGTGGCCTTCCGCGTCACTCACGAGTTCCGCATGGACCACAGGCGGGCGCGCCGCAGACCCAGTTTGCTCCTCGCCTGCTGCCATCGTGCGATGTCTCCTGCTGCCGCGTGTTCCGGGGCCGCCGGGTTCTGTACCTGCCCTGGCTGCTGTGATCCTCAGTTTGCCAGGGGCAAGCAACATCGTCGCCTGCTTGTACCAGGTGGGTGCGCGGCAGGAGACTTTGGTATCGGTTCCGGGCATAGTGGGAGGAGGCAGCGGCGGGGCACAACGATGCCGGCGTCGCGATGGGTGTGTGCTCGTGGTGGCCGGAGGTGACACCTCATGAGCCTTGAGCCGCGGCTGACGAACCAGCTCAGGGACGACATCGAGCGCATCCTCGGTGGTCGGGACCTCTCCGCCGGCGCGTGGGAGGCGATCACGACAGAACTCGATGCCATCGAGCCGGGTAGCGCACTGGGTGACGTGCTGGACGCGCTGACCAAGGTGATCAGCGAACAGGCCGGTGAGCTGCGCTGGCACCGGTCGGAGCTCGAACAGACCAACGCGGGGCTGCTCGCCCTGCACGCCGAGATCGACCGGCAGCGGCGGCGCACCGCCTTCCTCGACGATGTCAGCCGGGCCTCGGCGACCTCGCTGGACAGCGGCGAGATGCTCGATCACGTCGCCGCGCTGGTGCGTGGCAACGGGCTCGCGGACCGGACAACAGTGTGGACGGCAGGCGACGACGCTCTCGCCTGCCCGGCCGACCCCCAGCGCAAACCCGACAGTGCGACGCTGGAAGCGTTCGCCGTCCGCAAGGTGGTGCGGCGCGACGGAAACCGGATCAGCGTGCCGCTGACCGCGGGCCCGCATGTGCTCGGCGTGTTCGATCTCGAGCGTGCGACTGCCGAGTTCACCGGCGAGGACGTGACGCTGGCCAGGGCCGTCGCCAACCGCGCGGCCGTCGGCCTGCGCAACGCGAACGAGTACGAGCGCGAGCACGAGCTGGCTGAGCGGCTGCAGCGGGCGATGCTGCCGTCGCTGGTCTCGCATGAGGGGCTCGACATCGTCGCGCGGTACCGGTCGGCGACCCGCGGCGTGCACGTGGGCGGTGACTGGTACGACGCGTTCACCCGGCCCGACGGAACCGTGGTGCTCACGGTCGGCGACGTCACGGGGCATGGGCTCGACGCCGCGGTGGTGATGGGGAAGCTCCAGAACGCGCTGCGCGCGTACGCGCTGGAGGGCCACGGCCCGGCGGCGTCGCTGCGGCTCGTGCACGGCATGCTGCGGGACAGTACGCGATCGCTGTACGCAACCGCTGTCGTCGCAGAGGTCGAGCTGGAAACGGGGATCATGCGCTGGGCGAGCGCGGGTCACCCGCCGCCGCTCGTGCAGGACCACACCGGTGCGGTGACCTACCTCGATGTCGCGCACGGGCCCATGCTCGGCATCAACATGGCCTTCGTCATCCCTGAGCACGAGCGCGAGCTGCCGCCCGGTTCGTCGCTGGTGCTCTACACCGACGGGCTCATCGAGCGCCGCTCCAGCGACATCGACGCCGGGATGGAGCGGCTCGCCGATGCGTTCACGTCCTGCCCGGCGGTGGACCTCGAGGCCAGGACCGAGCACGTCCTGCGGACCATGCTGGGTGGCACCGACCACGACGACGACGTCTGCCTGCTGCTGTGCCGGTGGGCGCCGCCGGGTTGACGGGACGGCTCGCTGTCGGGCTGATCACCACCGCTTCCGGTTGCACTTAGGTATGGCTAAGCTAATTTTCATGGTTTCGACATTGTCTCGGCGAACGCTGCTCGGCGGCGCCGTCGCCCTCGGTGCCACGGGCCTGCTCGCCGCCTGCGGGCGTGGCGGTTCCCCCACATCCGCGCAGCCGGGTTCGGGCGCATGGACGTTCACCGACGACACCGGCGCCACGGTGACCCTCGACGCCAGGCCCACCAGGATCGCCGGGCTCAACGACGCGATCGCCTCCTTGTGGAACTACGGTGTGACGCCGGTGGCGTCCTTCGGCTTCACCGGGCTGGCCGACGACGTGAACTTCCGCGGCAAGGACCTCACGCGGGTCACGGAGGTCGGTACCACCTATGGCGAGATCGACATCGAGGCGCTGGTCGCCCAGCAGCCCGAACTGATCGTGACGCATGCCTATCCGAAGGACTCGTCGGGAACACTCGACCCGCAGAAGCCGCTCTACGGCTTCGCCGATCTCAAGCAACAGCAGACCGTCGCCGGCATCGCGCCCATCGTGACCATCGCGATGTCCGGCTCCGCCGCCGACGTCGTGGAGCGCACCGTCGAGTTCGCCCAGTCGATCGGTGTCTCGCAGGAGGCGCTCGAACAGCCGCGCCGGGACTACGACGCCGCGCGCGAGCGGCTCCGGGCGGCCACGGCATCCGGGCTGAGCGTCATGGCGGTGGCCGCGTATCCAGGTGAGGGCGTCTACATCGCCAAGGCACCTGACGACCCGGCGCTGCTCAGCTACACCGAGCTCGGTCTGAACTACCCGGACCCCGGCGGTTCCGACTACTACTGGCAGCAGGTCAGCTGGGAGAACATTCTGGACCACCGCACCGATGTCGTGCTCTATTCGTTGCGCGCGATGAGCGGTGCGGACATGCAGCAGCAGCCCACCTTCGCCCAACTGCCCGCCGCCGAAGCCGGCCAGGTGTTCCCGTGGGAGTTCAGCGCGATGGACTATGTCGCGCAGGCGCGCACCATCAACAATCTCGCCGAGCACCTGGAAGGCTCACGCAAGGTCACCTGACGGCCACCAGTCACCGCTGTGGCACTGGTGGCCTACGGTGTCGGCTTGCCCGAATAGGCCTTCCGCTTGGCGCTCGGGCTGGGCCGGGGCTTGTCGTCGGCGGTGGCGGCTTCCACGGGTGCCAGTTCGGCGAGCTCGGCGTCCTCGCCCTCGACGGGGACGAGTGCCGAGTCGCTCTGCCTGAGTACCTCGTCGGCCTCGCGGAGCCGGGCGCGCGCCTCTTCCCGGATGCGGGTGAGCCGCTCCACCACGGAGTTGGCCTCGGTGGTGCGCCGGGTCGCCTCGCTGGTGGCGGTGTCCACCAGGTGCTTCGCCTTGCCACTCGCCTCGCCGACGAGCTGTTTCGCCTTGCCGCTCGCCTCGTCCACCAGGCGCTTGGCCTCGCTGGTGGCTTCCGCGATCCGCCGCTCGGCCGCGTTCTTGCTGGCCGTCTTCTGGTCGGCGATGTGCTTGTCGAGCGAGTTGCGCTCGGCCGTCATCTTCGCATCGAACTCGCGCTCGGTGGTGCGCCGCTTCTGCTCGGCCTCCGCGTCGAGCCGTTCCCGCCGCCGTACCGCCTCGGAGGTCATCTTCGTCACCTCGGCCTTGGTGGCGGCCAGCGCGTCCTCGTGCTCGCGCTGCAGCGCGTCCGCATGCCCGTCGAGCGTCTCCAGCAGCTTCATGTACCGCTGGTGCAGCTTGTTGGACACATCGCTGCTCTCCACCCAGTTCTTCTCGGCGGCCTCCTGCGCGCGGGTGACGATCTCATCGGCCTGCGTGTGAGCAAGCTGGATCGTGCGCTGCATGCGCTCGTCCAGGTCCTCCATGCGTTCCGGGGGCTTCTTCAGCTCTTCGACCCGACGCACCAGCTTGCTGATCTCCAGCCGAGCGTTCTCCAGCTCGCGGGACATCGTGCTCGCCTGCGCCATCGCGGAGTCGCGGTCGGCGAGGACCCGCCGCAACTGCGCTTCGAGATGGTCGACGTACTGCAGCACCTGGTTGCGTTCGAACCCGTGCCACGCCTGTGCGAAGTCCCGCCGGAGCGGCAGCAGGCGGTTGTCGTGCTCGGAAGCCATGCACCGACCGTACCCGCGCACGAGGTGTTGCCGGTGTCAGGCAGGCATACAAGCTTTGTGGTGTCCGTCCACCTCAGATTTTCCGGTGCGGGTGCCCGCGCCGGTTACCCACCGTCGATTCCGCATGATCACCAATGGAATCCCCGCGTCAGCTTGACCAGTCGCGCGGCTGCGCGGGACAGGTTCCGCTCACCCTTTCCGAGGTTCAACCTGCCGGTTCCGCCCGCGGCGGTGGAATCGGGGAACACCCGGTAGCCCTCATAGGCGATGGTGTTCACCAGTTGCGGTGCGACGGCGTACGCGGCCTGAATCAAGTAGCCCTCGGGGGACCCCATGTGCGTCGGCCGGTTTTTCAACGCGCGCACCACCATGTCGGCCGCCTGCTCGGGTGACTTCGTCGGGAACGCGTCGTAAATCTTGGTCGGCCGGATCATCGGGGTCCGTACCAGTGGCATGTGGATCGTGGTGAAGGTGATCCCGTCGCCGTGCGTCTCGGTCGCCGCGATCTTGCTGAAGTAGTCCAGCGCCGCCTTGGACGCCACGTAGGCGGAGAAGCGCGGCGCGATGCCCTGTACGCCGATCGAGGAGACGTTGACGATGTGCCCGAACTTGCGCTCGGTCATGTCCGGCAACAGCGCGAGGATGAGCCGCACCGCGCCGAAGTAGTTGATGGCCATGGCGCGCTCGTAGTCGTGGAACCGGTCGTAGGACAGCCGGACGGAACGGCGGATCGAGCGGCCTGCGTTGTTCACGAGCATGTCCACGTGCCCGTGGTCGGCGAGCATGGCGTCGACGGTCTTGCGCACCGACTCCTCATCGGTCAGGTCGGCCGGGTAGACCGACGCGTGCCCACCCGCGGCGACGATCTCGTCGCGTACCTCCTCCAGCTCGTGCCTGCGCCGCGCCACCAGCAGCGGGATGCCGCCTTCCGCCGCCACCCGCAGTGCCGTGGCCCTGCCGATGCCGGAGGACGCACCCGTGATCACGACGTGCCTACCGTCGAGCTCACCGCGCGGGCCGTGCCTGCGGGCACGCAACGGGTCCAGGTGCTCGCGCCAGTACCGCCACAGCGCGGGCGCGTAGCGCTCCAACGGCGGCACGTCGACGCCGGATCCGGCGAGTACCCTGCGGGTCGCGGACGAGGCGAACACCGCGGGGAACGTCAGGGTCTCCAGCAGGACCGGCGGAATGCCCAGCCGGGCCAGCACTGCATCGCGGACGAGCGTCACGCCGGGCACGTGCTCGCTGAGCTTGGCGAGGTTGACGATGCCGCTGGAGACCCGGTCTCCGAGCTGGAGGTTGATCGTGGGCGCGCCGGCCGCCTTCGCGAACGCGTTGTACACCGCGGCCACCGGCTGGGGTTGCGGATTGACGAGGTGGAACGCGCGCCCGTCGAGCCCGTCCCTGGTGACCAGTTCGAGCAGGGCCTTGGCGACGTAGTCGACCGGAACGATGTTGGTGTCGCCGATGTTCGGGCCCGCCATTGGCAGGTTGGGCAGCGACGTGAGCCGGCTGATCGCGCTGAACAGGTAGTACGGCCCGTCGATCTTGTCCATCTTGCCGGTCTCGGAGTGCCCCACCACGATCGCGGGCCGGTACACCCGCCACGGCACGTCGGTCTGTTCCCGCACCAACCGCTCGGCCTCGAACTTGGTGCGGTGGTAGGGCGTGACGAGCCGCTGGCCGACGTCGAACATCTCCTCGGCGAACACCCCCGCGTGGTCACCGGCGACCGCGACCGAGGAGACGTGGTGCAGACATCCGGCGCGCAGGTCCCGCGCGAGGTCGATGACGTGCTGGGTGCCGCCGACGTTGGCCTTGATGCTGGTTTCGTCGTCGGCCGTGAGGTCGTAGAGGGCGGCCAGGTGCACGATGTGGTCGACGTGGCCGCTCAGCTCCTCGCGGGTGCCGGCGTGGATGCCGAGCTCGTCGGCGGCGAGGTCGGCCACGACCAGCGAGACCTTCTCCGGATGCGGCCACTGCCGGACGAGACCGGCCAGCCGCTCCTGCGAGCGTTGTCGTACCAGCAGGATCACCCGATCGGTGTCGGCGTTGCCGAGGAGCAACCGGGTGAAGTGGCGCCCGATCAGCCCGGTCGCGCCGGTCACCAGATACGTCGCCATGGCCTGCCCCTTTCGCCGCGCTGCGCATTCGCGAACATCCTGTCAGTGCGCGGTAGTGGACGCGCAAGCTGCCGGGTGGCGTACTCAGGCGGGCTCGGCGATGACGACTCTGTTGTCGGCGTATCCGGTGTTGCCGCCGAGCCAGCGCCCGCCGCAGGTGACCAGCACGATGCGATGCCTGCCGCCCTGGCTGAACAGGTCCGCGGCGCGGGCTGGCAGCTCGTCCTTGTGCACTGTCACGATCTGGGTCACCCGATAGGTCCACACCGTGCCGCCGTCATCGGAGACCGTGACGGCCTCGTCGATTCCGATGTCCCACAGCTCGGCGAACGGGCCCGTTCGGCCGTTCCAGTTGACGTGACCGGCGAACAGGCTCGCACCGCTGGGAGCGTCCAGCCCCGCACCCCACCAGGTGGCCTCGTCGACGTTGTCCGGCACGGGAAGCACCGCGTCAGGTCCCACCTCGCGGCGGACCAGCGTCGCCGTCCCGCCGTCGGGCAGCCGGATGGTGCCTGGCCGTTGACCACTGGCCACCGGTTCGTCTCGTGCCGGTGGTGCGGGCGCCTGTGTCGTGGTCGGCTTGGCGGCAGGGGCGGCGGTGGTCGTGGCCGGCGTGGGCTCCGTGGCCGGTACCGGTTCTGGCTCCGGTGATGGTGGTGGTGGTGGTTCCTGCTGTGCGGTCTGTTGCGGTGCGGCGACCGGTTGCGGGCTGCCCGCCACCGCTACCGTCCGCGGCACCAGGATGGCGCCGACCACCGCCAGCTCCACCGCGAGCACAGTGCTCGCTCCGAGCAGGTACGCCTTGAGCAACCTGCGCCGGCCCCGCTTCGAGTACATCATCGACTGCCGTTGAGCCGCTTTCTGGCGATCAGGCCCGCGAGCGTGGCCACGGCGACCGCGAGTACGCCCATTCCGGCGAGCGCGCCGCCCGGTGTGCTGGTCGTGGTGGCACTCTGCGCGATGGTCGACGGCTGCTCGCCTGCCGGAATGGTGCGGGGCACCGGGTTGGGCACGTTGGCGATCTCGAGGACGACCGTCTCGCCGGGCTGCACCACCCCACATGCCGACGGCGGGTCGTCCGGGTCGAAGGCGGCGTCGTAGCCGCTCGGCGGGCTCACCTCGATGACGCAGATCTCCTGCGGGGTACGCAGGTTCTCGATGGTCACGGTGCCTGCCTCGCCCTCGGTGGTCACGACGGCGGGCTTGCCGTCCTCGCCGACGAGCGGCTCATCGTCCTGGCCGAGCGCGGGTGAGGTCTTGTCCTTCGCGGTCACCCGCAGCGGGACGCCTGCGATGCCTTTGTCGGTGGCGGCGTCGACCTTGCCGACCTGCACCGTGCCGGGCGGTGTCCTCGCTGCTCCGGTGGCGTCGGCCACGAGTTCCTGCTCACCGCCGGTGGAGACCACGCGCTGCGTGTCGGCGGTGACCGGGTCCTGGACATAGGGACGGTCGGCAGGCGCGGAGAGCGTCGCGGTGAGCTTCGGGCTCTCGCCGGTGGGCACGAGCTGCACTGCCGCAGTGCCGTCCTCGCCGGTGGTCACGGTGGTCGCACCGTCGAGCTCGGCGTCGGCGAGCGCCAGTGACACGGGAACCTCGGGCACGCCCTTGCCCGCCGCGTTGGTCACGGTGACCGTCCAGTCACCGGGAGCGCCGATGGTCTGCTCGTCCTCCGGTGCGGTGACAGTGGCGGTCCACGGTCCGCGGTTGGCCTCCGCGTCGGCACGCAGCCGGTCCACCGCCTGCTGTGCGCCTGCCGGCAGCTTGCCCAGCTGCAGGTCCACGTCGTAGCCGATCTCGGTGAACGGCTTGGCCGGGTCGAGGTCGGCAGGGGTGCGCGGTGCCGCGGTCCAGGAGTGCAGCAGGTGGGCCAGTGCGGCCGCCTCGTCGGCGCTCTTCGTGTCGCCGTAGCGCAGCAGCAGGTAGGAGATGTTGGCGGCGATGTCGTCGGACAGTTCGGTGCCCCACTTGGTGAGCAGCTCGTCGCCAGGACTGTAGGTCTCGCCGCTGTCCGGTGCCTTGAGTGCGAACGACACGCAGAACACCTGCTTGCCGCCCACCAGGTAGGAGCCGACCCAGTCGTAAGCGCGGTCGCGATCTCCCCAGGACTGGCCGGGCGTCGTGCGGTGACCGATGCCCTCCTGGACAGCCGCCGATGCGCTCGGCGTGATCACTACCAGCGACAACGCGGTGAGCAACCCCGCCGTCAGCAGGCGCAAAAAGATAGCCGGGCGTGTCCTTTGCACCCTTGTTCTCTCCTTGATCGATGGAACCCCGCCACGCGTTCGGGCAAGATCCGGACACGCCAGGTGAGAATGGCCTGAAACGGGTGACCAGGGCAATCGGCCAGGCGGTGGACGTCGGCGGACGGTAAATAGCGCCAAACCTTTACGGTGGGTGCGCAGCCACGTGGGCTGGATGTGAGTAAAGTCGACTTTACTGACCGACGGGAACCGGCCGGCATGAGCGGTCGTTCTACCGTGTGCAAGTGCCAGGAGATCCAGGAGGATCAGGTGCGAACCTCAAGCAATCCCGCGTTCCGTAACCTGCCGAGGGGGACCACGGCCTACGGGCCGTACACCGGCTTCAACGAGCCGCAGGGTGGCGTACCGGGCTACGGCGCGCCGCAGGCCCCCACGGGCGCCGCCGACCGCCCGATGACCGTCGACGACGTGGTGATGAAGACCGGCGCGAGCCTGGGCGTGACCCTGCTCGTCGGCGTGATCACGGCGATCTGGGCGCAGTCGCAGGTCGAGGCGAACGCGATGGGCGCCATCACCGGCGCGATGATCGGCGGCATGCTGGTCGGCCTGGTGCTGGCCCTGATCATCAGCTTCAGGCAGATGGCCAGCGCGCCGATGACGCTCGCCTACTCCGCCGCCGAGGGTGTCTTCCTCGGCGCGATCACGGGCGTGTTCGAAATGTTCTTCCCGGGAATCGCGCTGCAGGCGATCCTGGGCACCGCGGCCGTGTTCGTCGTGATGCTGGTCGTCTACAAGACCGGCGCCGTCAAGGTGACGCCGAAGCTCACGAAGTGGATCATCGGCGCGCTGGGTGGCGTGCTGGTGCTCATGCTCGCCAACCTGGTTCTCGGGCTCTTCGGCGTGAACATGGGCCTGCGAGACGGCGGCGGGCTCGCCATCGTCTTCAGCATCGTCTGCATCGGTATCGCGGCGTTCAGCTTCCTGCTGGACTTCGACATGGCAGACCGCGCCATCCGTGAGGGCGTGCCCGCGAAGTTCGCCTGGTACGTGGCCTTCGGCCTGATGGTCACGCTGGTGTGGCTCTACCTCGAGATCCTGCGCCTGCTGTCGTACCTGCAGAGCGACTGACCAGATCCCACTCCTGGACGAGGGGCGCCCCGGCCGATACCTGCAAGAGCAGCAACTCGACCAGCCGATGCCGGACTACCTGCAGCGAGCCCAGCGGAGCGCCGAAC
>NZ_JBEYXW010000023.1:0-101145 GCF_040645195.1 Saccharomonospora sp. NPDC046836 | reverse complement strand
GCCTAATCGCACGCCTCGCGGATTTCCCAGGAGAACTAATGCCACACGAGCTCACTGAGCTGAAGATCAAGACCGTCACCAAGGCGGCGCACACGCCCACCGAGCGGCTGACCGCCGACATCTGCGTGGTGGGCGCCGGCATCGCCGGCCTGTCGGCCGCCGTGGAGGCCAGCGCGCTCGGCCGCTCGGTCGTGCTGGTGGACGCACTGCCCGTGCTCGGCGGGCAGTGCGTGAACTCCCTGATCGGGCTGTTCTGCGGCGTGTACGGCAACGGGCCGGAATACCGCCAGCTCACGCACGGGATCTTCGACCCGATGTTCGCCGATCTCGGCAAGACCGGCGACATCCACTTCAACAAGAGCCACACCATGACGGTCAGCTACGACGAGGTCGTACTGGGCCGGTGGATCGAGAACCTCGTTCAGTCGCTGAACATCCAGGTCGTGCTCGGCGCATCGGTCCTCGAGGTCGAGGCAGGCGAAGGCACGTTGCGCAGCGCGACGTTCGCCACCCGGCACGGCCTCGTCGGTGTCACGGCGACCGGTTTCGTCGACGCCAGCGGCGATGCGTCGCTGACCTGGGAGGCGGGCCTGGCGTGCCGGGTTCCCGAACGCACCATCTGGGGTTCACAGCAGATCCGGTTGGAGAACCTGCGGGAGGAGTTCCGGCCCGAGCACGCCGAGCTCTCGGCCAGGGTGCACGAGAAGGCCGACGAGTACGGCCTGCTGCGCCGTGACGGTCTGGCGTTCTTCTTCCCCGGCCGCAACACCGCGGTGATGAACATGACCCACGTCGAGGCGCCGTTGGAGGCGGTGCCCGCGGCGCGGGCGCAGCTGGAGGGCAGGCGGCAGGCGGATCGCGTTGTGGAGTTCCTGCGCAGGGAGTTCCCGAAGGCGTTCGGCGAGGCAAAAGTGCGCACCTACGGTTTCCCGGGACGCAGGCAGACCCGCTGGATCGCCGCCGAGCACCAGCTGACGGTCGACGAGGTGCGCACCGGCCACCGGTTCGGCGACGCGGTCGCGCGCACGGCGTGGCCGATCGAGCTGCACGACCGGCCGGAGGGGTACGTGTGGGAGACCTACGACTCCGACCACGTCCACTATGTACCGCTGCGGAGCCTCTTGCCCATCGGTACACACAACCTGGTGGCGGCAGGCCGCTGCGTCGACGGTGACGCGGCCGCGCTGTCCAGTGTGCGCGTCATGGGCCCCTGCGCGGCAATGGGTTTCGGCGCCGCGCACGCGCTCGACCTCGCCGGCACCGGCAGCGTCCAGGAGATCGACCATACGGAGCTGCGCACCCGGTTGCACGCCAACGTGGACAGCTGACACGCGGCGGCGCGTCGGTCTGGCCCGCCGGGTACTCGGCGGGCCAGGCGACTACGCTCGTCGGGCCGTCTGCCGACGGGGGCCGCACAGCGATGTGGGAGGGACCGTGCCAGGACCGCTGACCGGGCTGAAGGTGATCGAGCTGGCCGGGATCGGCCCGGCACCGCATGCCGCGATGATCCTCGCCGATCTCGGTGCGGATGTCGTGCGGGTCGAACGCCCATCCGGCTCGCTCGATCTCACCGGCGGGAAACCGGATCATCAACTGCGTGGCAGGCGCTCGGTCGGCGCCGACCTCAAGAACGACGAGGGCCGCCGGCTGGTGCTGCGGCTGGTCGCCAAGGCTGACGTGTTGATCGAGGGCTTCCGCCCAGGGGTGGCCGAGCGGCTCGGCATCGGGCCTGCGGACTGCCACGCGGTGAACCCCCGGCTGGTGTACGGGCGGATGACCGGCTGGGGGCAGGACGGCCCGCTGGCGGCCACCGCCGGCCACGACATCAACTACCTCGGCCTCACCGGCATCCTGCACGCGATCGGACGTTCCGACGAACCGCCGGTACCGCCGCTGAACCTCGTCGGCGACTACGGTGGCGGCTCGATGTTCCTGCTCACCGGGCTGCTGGCGGCGTTGTGGGAACGCGAGCGTTCCGGTGTGGGCCAGGTGGTGGACGCCGCGATGGTGGACGGCGCGAGCGTGCTCGGCCAGCTGATGTGGGCCCTGCGGGGTCTCGGGGCGTGGAGCGACGAGCGGGCGAGCAACCTCCTCGACGGTGCCGCGCCGTTCTACGACACGTATGTGTGCGCGGACGGGCGTTATGTGGCGGTCGGTGCCCTCGAGCCGCAGTTCTACAGCGCGCTGCTGGAGGGTCTGGGCCTGGATCCGGCTGAGCTGCCCGCGCAGCTGGACCGCTCCGGCTGGCCGTTGCTGCGGGCCCGCTTCACGCAACTGTTCTCGGCACGCACTCGCGATGAGTGGGCAGCCGTGTTCGCCGGTACCGACGCCTGTGTGACGCCTGTGCTGTCTTTCGGCGAGGCCCCCTGGCATCCGCACCTCGCCGCCAGGCAGACCCTCATCGAACTGGACGGCATCACCCAGCCCGCTCCCGCACCGCGCTTCTCCCGCACTGTGCCGGACCGGCCCACCCCACCGCCCGCACCCGGCAGCGCCAACGAGGCGGTACTACGCGACTGGCAGGCCTGAAGCCGCGCGAGTCCCCCGCCCAAGCACGCGAGTCCCCCGCTCCA
Organism: Saccharomonospora sp. NPDC046836; assembly: GCF_040645195.1. Classification (NCBI taxonomy): domain Bacteria; kingdom Bacillati; phylum Actinomycetota; class Actinomycetes; order Pseudonocardiales; family Pseudonocardiaceae; genus Saccharomonospora; species Saccharomonospora sp. NPDC046836. The sequence continues at coordinate 98,572 of NZ_JBEYXW010000023.1, read as the reverse complement.
GCACGCGAGTTGCCCGCTCCGGTGGGCGACTTTCCCCCAGGTGTGAGAGTGTGCCGTCCGATCAGCGTGGCCGGCGCAATGTCGCTCGCTGCAGCTTGCCGACCTCGTTACGCGGCAGCGCCTCGGCGTAGTCGATCACCCGCGGGACCGCGTGCGTGCCGATGCGGCGACCGACCTCGTCCCGCAGCTGCCGTTCCAGCTCCGCCGCCGGTGGCGCCGCGGGAGCCCGGACGACGACCGCCCGGACGACCGTGCCCCCGCCGGGGCGGCTCGCCGCCACCGCGGCGGCTTCTACCACGCCGGGATGCCGCGCGAGCACGCGCTCGACCTCGACCGGGCTGACGTTGTACCCGGAGGTGACGATCATGTCGTCCTCCCGGCCGAGGAAGACCCACCGACCGTCGGGCCGCATCTCCGCACGGTCCTCGGTGACGAACAGCTCCCCCTGCCAGCGGGCCGCCCAGTCCTCCGGCCGGTTCTCGTACCCCGTGCTGAGCTGGTACCGGGGCCGCTCGATCGCGATCAGCCCGCTCTCCCCTGCCGACACCGGCTCACCCGCGCGGTCGACCAGGCGCACGGCGAAACCGGGCAGCGGGCCGCCGAGCGTGCCCGGTTCCGGTGCACCGGAATCGACCAGGTCGACGAGCACCATGCCGACCTCGCTCAGCCCGTACCCGTCTCGGATCGGTGGCGCACCCGTGCCCGTCCATCGCGTGGCGGTGTCCGCTTCGAGCGGCTCCCCCGCCGCGGCCGCGGCGGCCAGTTCCCCGGGCACGCCGATGCGCACGAGGGCCGACAGCAGCTTCCGGTACGCACTCGGCGCGGCGGCCACGCAGGTGACGCCCTCCTCGCGCATCACTCGCAGCCACGCCGCGGGATCGAAGTCCCCGCTGTAGAGCACGCGCGGCACGCCCAGCGCCATCGGAGCGGCCCCGGTGGAGTAGAGCCCGTAAGCCCAGCCGGGATCAGCGGTGGTGAACAGCAGGTCCCGGGGCGTGACACCCAGCGAGTACCTCGCGAACGGCAGCACCGACAGCAGCGCACCGTGCGGCATCACACACGATTTCGGATTGCCGGTGGTGCCACTGGTGAACAACAGGGTTGCCGGGTCGGACGCCGTCGTCGGCGCCTCGGGTCCGTCCGCATCAGCACTGTCCACTTCGGCCCAGAAGCTGTAGTCGCCCCGGCGTACGCCCGTCCCTTTCGGACCCGCCACGACCATCACAGGCAGGTCCTCGTCCATCGTGGACAGTGCCGTCTCGAGGGTGTCCCGCCACCGGTGGTCGCACACGACGAGAGCCGCATGGGACGAGCGCAGCCGGTAGGCGAGGGCGTCGGAACCGAACCCGCAGAACAGCGGAACGTAGACCAGCCCGCTGCGCCACGCCGCGAGCGCGACGATGAGGCTCTCCACCTGACGGGAGAGCAGCCCCGCGACGCGGTCGCCCGCGCGCAGGCCGGCGCGTTCGAAGACCCGCGCCGTCTTCGCCGCGGCGCGGTACAGCTCCCGGTAGGTCCAGCGCTCCCCCGACCCGTCGGGGTGCCGGACTATGAGCGCGAGCCGCCCGTGCTCGCCCACATGACGCCCGCAGACCTCCTGCGCGGTGTTGAGCCGGCCCGGTTCGGTCGACAGCCCCGCCTCGACCTCGTCCCACACGGTGTCCACCGGTACGTTCATTGCACACTCCCCATGTCGCGGCCTGCCGCCAGCAGCCCGGCGAACGTGACCACGCACGCGGCCACGATGTAGCAGGCGAGCACCCGGGATCCGCCCGCCGCGGCGAAGAGGGCACCCACCACGAACGGCGCAGGTCCGCTGGTGACCATGCCGCCGACCTGGTAGGCCACCGACGCCCCGGTGTGGCGCGACCGCGCCGGGAACAGTTCGGCGAGGAAGCCGGCGATGGCCGCGTAGCTCGCAAAGGCGACCTTCGCGGGCTGGACGCGGGTCGGCGTGCCAAGTCGCTGCGCGGTCACAGGCTCTCCCAACGTCGCCGGCGGTGTGCGCTGTGCCACTGCTTTCTAACACGCACGCTGCCGTCCATCAACCGCCAATGGACCGATCGTTCCATTCTCATTTTCCAACTACATCCGGATAGATGCGTGATCATGGAACGATCGGTACAGTCGCCTCATGGCCGCACTGACCAGTCCAGGAGACGACTCGCCCGCGCGTACCGTGCTCGTCACCGGCGGCGGTCGCGGTATCGGAGCCGGCATCACTCGTGAACTGGTGGCACGCGGGCGGCTGGTCGCCTGCGGCTACCGCGACAGCCGCGAGGCGACTGAGAAACTGCGGGCCGAAACGCCCGAACAGGTCCTTCCCGTTCACTACGACCTCGGCGACCACGCCTCCGCGAACTCGGCCGTGCGGGAGGTACTCGCCCGCTGGGGACGGCTCGACGCCCTCATCCTCAACGCAGGCACCTGGACCGGTGGCCGTCTGTCCACACTGGACCCGCTCGCGTGGTGGCGCATCATCGAGCTCAACCTCGGCGGGGCCGCCGCACTGGTCCGCGCGGCGTTGCCGGCCATGCGCGGCAGCGACGATCCGAGCATCGTCGTCGTGTCATCGGTGATCGGCCTCATCGGACACGCCGGCGACACCGCCTACGCCAGTGCGAAGGCCGCGCTGATCGGGTTCGCCCGGTCGCTGGCGAAGGAAACCGGTCGCGACCGCTTCCGGGTCAACGTGCTCGCGCCGGGTTTCGTCGACACCGACATGACCGCGCAGGTTCCTGGCAGGGCCAGGGACGGCATCGCGCAGTCGACGGTATTGGGCCGCTTCGGCACCGTGCCGGAGATCGCCCGCGCGGCCGTGTTTCTCAGCGAGGACGCCACCTACTGCACCGGATCGGTCCTCACCGCCGACGGCGGCTGGTCCCTGTGACCCACGAAGCCGGAGAAAGGGAGTCACGATGAACGACGGCCTGCCCGCAGCCGACTACACCGAACTGGTCAAGCGGCTCAAGCACGCGATCTGGGACCGGCTCGACCCACTCGAGGTGCGAATCGAGGACGAGGAGCGCATTCCCTACGACATCGTGCTGCCGATCCTGCGCGAGGCAGGCGCGTTCGGCCTGCTCGTGCCCCGCGAGTACGGAGGCAGCGGGCTCTCGATCCGCCAGTACCTGCCGATCATCGCCGAGTTCGCCAAGATCCAAGGTGGCATCCGGGTGATCGTCCACGTGCACAACTCGTTCGCGCATGCGCTGTCCGAGATCGGCTCCGCCGAGCAGCGGGCCGCCATCCTGCCGGGCGCCGCCACCGGCGAGAAGTCGCTCGCGTTCGCGCTCACCGAGCCGGATCACGGCACGGGCGCCGACCTGGGGACGACCGCCAACCAGTCCGGCTCCAGCTATGTCCTGCACGGCCGCAAGTGGCTCATCACCAACTCCGATCTGGCCAGCCATTTCCTCGTCTTCGCCAAGACCGCGGCCACCCAGGTGTCGGCCCTGCTCGTCGAGCGCGACGCCGCAGGCCTCACGATCGAACCGCTGCCGGAGACGATGGGCTGCAAGGGCGGCGAGCACGGGCTCCTCACCTTCGCCGGCGTCGAGGTCCCGTCCTCTGCGCTCGTCGGCGCGGAGGGCGAAGGCCAGGCACAGCTCGAACGCGCACTGGAGATCAGCAGGGTGTTCATTGCCGCGAGCTCGCTCGGGACGTCGGAACGCGCGCTGGAGCTGTCGCTCGCCCATGCACGCGCACGGGTGACCTTCGGCAAGCCCATCGCACAACGCCAGGCCGTGCAGCGCTACCTCGCGGAGATGGGAACCGACATCTACGCGCTGCGGGGGATGCTGGCCGACGCCGCCGCGAAGTGGGATGCCGGCAGGCGCATCCCGGCCGAGTCGGCCATGGTGAAACAGTTCGGCCTGGAAGCGGTCGGCCGGGTCACCGACCGTGCGCTGCTGGTGCACGGTGGTATCGGCTACACCCGCAGGCACCCCGTCGAACGGCTGTACCGCGACGCGCGGCTCAACTGGCTCGAGGAAGGCACCCCGACGATCCAGTACCTGGTCACCGCACGCGAACTGCTCGACGGCTACCGCTTCACCGGCGGTCTCGGCGCGCTAGGCTGGCCGAGCGAGCAGGAATGATCATCGAAAGCGAGCCGATGGGCAGCACCACCTACGACCTCAACCGGGTGCGGATCGTGGGCATCGCGGCCGAACTGTTCGCCCGCAACAGCTACCACGGCACCGGGGTGGCGGAGCTGTCGAAGGCGGTCGGACTCGGCCGAGGCGCCCTCTACCACTACATCGGCAGCAAGGAAAACCTGCTCTACGAGATCAGCAAGACGCAGGTGGACCAGATGAACGCGCAGGCCGAGCGCCTGCTGGCGGCGGGCCTGCCGACGGAGACCCTACTCAGGGAGCTCGCCAAGGGCCTGCTGCACAACATCGCGGAGCACCAGTTCGAGTGGGCGGTGTTCTTCCGCGAGTACACCGCACTGACCGGGGAGAACCGCGACCGTGTCGTCGCCGCGCGGGAACGGTACGAGAGCTACTGGCGGCAGGCACTCGATCGCGGCGCCGCCGAGGGGGTTCTCGCGCCCGCGCCGCGGCTGCTCGTCAAAGGGATCCTCGGCATGCTCAACTACACCTACCTGTGGTTCGAGCCCGACGGGGAGGTCAGCCCCGACGAGCTGGCGGACGCCTACCTCGACGCACTGCTCGACGGCATCCGGCAGCGCTGAGACCGGGCGGGCCGGTCACCACCGCCCAGCGCGAACAGCGCGGTGATCAACATCGGGGTGAGGCCGGAGGCTCAGATGCCGGAGATGTGTGAGCGCGCCGGTGAACCCGAACTGCTCGGCACCCCGTGCGATCTGACCGACGCGGCGACCACTCGCGTGCGACGATGCAACGTCTCCGAAAATGAGTCCACTATGGACAGCAGAGTGGGCTCTGCCTCGGGGGCGACCGTCGCACCGTGTTCGGACACGGTGATCAGCCGGTCGAGCAGGAAGTACCCCTGCACGACGTGCTCGGCGCCCATCGAGTGCAGTACCGGGCGGAAGGCGTAGTCGATGGCCAGCACGTGCGCGAGGCTGCCACCGGTGGCCAGCGGGAGCACGGTCTTGCCATCGAGGGCGAACTGCGGCAGCAGGTCGAGCAGCGACTTGAGCAGCCCGCTGTAGGCGGCCTTGTACACGGGAGAGGCCACCACAAGACCGTCGGCGCTTGAGATCGCGTCCGCGACGGCGGCGATGTCGGGATGTTCGGCGTCACCGGAGAGCAGCGCTCCTGCCGGGAGCTCGCGAATCGGCGCAAGCGCCACCCGGTGCCCCTGCCTGCGCAGCCGCACGGCGAGCTGTTCGACCACGGCCTCGGTGCGCGACGTCGGCGACGGGCTGCCGGACAGAGCGAGGATTCTGGGCACGGCGATCTCCTGGGATCTGTTCGAGAAGGAAATTGACGACGCGAAATCAACTGCTCTCACGTGATCGCCGGTGAACCGCCTTCAGTAACGGGCAACCCGGCCGCCACCCAGCCCCGGAACCCACCGACGAGATCGGTGGCGTTGCGCAGCCCGAGCCGCTTGAGATCCCGGGCGGCCAGGCTGGAGGCGTAACCCTCGTTGCACAGCACCACCACCGCGGTGCCCTCGTTGATCTCGGAAATGCGGTGCGAGCCACGCGGATCGAGTCGCCACTCCAGCACGATCCGCTCGATCGGCACGGAGCCCGGGATCTCTCCCTCGGCGAGCCGATTGTGATACGGGCGGATGTCGACCAGCAGCGCACCGGCCCGGCGCAGGTGCTCGGCCTCGTCGGGTTTCACCCTGGTCAGCTCGGCGCGGGCGGCGGCGAGCACGGCGTCGATGGTCATGGCCCCTCCAGATCGGCTCGGGCACGCAGCTCGGCGAAGGGCAGGTGTAGCGCAGGCAACGGCGGGATCTCCGCGGGAATGGCATGCAGGCCGGGATACTCCCGGGTCGGCACGAGCGGAGGCGAGTAGGCGTGGACACTCGCGGCCGGGCTGTTACCCGTGTTGCGCACCTGGTGGGCGTGTCCGGCACCGAAGCCGATCGCCGCACCGGCGGCATGCCGTGCCGTCCGCAGTGGACCTCCCGGATAGCGGTAGGACTCCTCCAGCGAACCCGCCAGCACCGCGAACGAGCCCGCCGCGCCGCCGTGGTCGTGGGGCTGGGTCCCCTGCCCCGGCAGCCAGGACAGCAGCCACAGCTCGACTCCCCTGGTCAGCGCCAGTCGCACCCACCAGCGCTGCCTCGGCTCGTAGCGCACCAGGTCCAGCAGCTCGCCGTGCTGCTGCCGCACGGTCGCCGAGGTCAGCGTCCTCAGCTCGCGCGGTGTCCACAGCGGACGGTCCGGCTGGACCATTGTGGCCAGCGGGGAGCTGGCGAGTCCAGGATGGACGTCCACATCCATCGTCGTTGCTGTCACGGATTCCTCTCCAGTCGAGTCACGATGGGTCGATTGGTTGCGACGTCAGCCCGGCGCACGCTCGCCCGCCTCGACGGCGAACGGCAGCGTGTTGCCGCCCGGCGGTTGCGGACAGGTGCCGTAGGCGGTGAAGGCGGACGGCGGGTTGAGTGCGCGGTTGAAGTCCAGCACGGTCCGGCCGAGGCGGGGTCTGCGGACCGCCAGCACCCGCCACGGCGCCGTGGTGCTACCGCTGGACGTGTCACTGAACGGCACGATCAGCGAACTGCCGGCGCCTGCCGTCGCGGCGAGTGTGTACTCGGTGCCCGCCACGGTGAACCGCAGTTCGCCGACGATCTCCAGCCTGCGCCGCAGCCCGGGCTGGGCGGTGCCGGTGAGCTGCACGTGCGGTGGGGAGTACAGCTCGAACGTCGCCGGAACCATCCACCGCGAATGCACCGGGAAAGCGGGAACGCCGGTGAAGGACGTCAGCACGGGCGAGCGGGGATCGCGTGCGCGGATTCCGTAGGCGCCCCCGCGGCGGAGGAGCTCCAACCGCACGGAACCGTGCGCTCCGAACAACGCCGAGCCCGATTCGTGGATGGTCAGCTGCATGCTGCCGTCCAGCAGCCGGTCCTCCACGACGAGGCCCTCCTCGGCAGTCGCGGTGACCCGCGCGGCGCGTGTGGACGCGCTCCACGCTCCGGGAATGCCGTCGAAGGTCTGTGCCTGCTCGCCGAGCCAGTGCAACCCGGCCAGGCTCAGCCAGCCGTAGGGCTCACGAAGTTCCTGCTCGCGTTCGGCGTGCCAGCTCACCCATTCGCCGACCAGCCCGCCGCCCAATGTGGTGGTCATCTCGTGCTTTCTGTATCGCGGTTACGTGGCTTTCGTGAATACGACGATGCCGTTTTTCCGCGATATCCGGCAATAACGTCCGCAGAGTGGGAACGAATTAATTTTCAGAAAGAGAATAAATGCGTTCCGGAAAGTGCGGGCGTCAGGTCCAGCCGAGGGTGGCGACGAGGTGCTCATCGAGGATGCCCGACAACGTCTCCATGTAGGCGGCGGTGACGTGGTTGTCGTCGAGGTACACCAGCACGTTGCCGACCACCGGGGGGCACACGTCCACAGTGCAGAAGTAGTCGCTGAAGTCGAGGAAGTAGACGTTGGGCGGCAGGTCGGCCAGCGCCGCGTACGGCGGGTCCGTGGCCAGCAGATCCGCACGGGGCGTACTGCACTCCGGATCCGTGGCGCCCCGCTTCTCCACACACACCGACGGTGGGGTGTCGTAGCGCGGGGTGTCCCGCACGGCGACGACGGGAATGCCGGCGTCGGCGACCCGGCGCCACTGTGCGACATAGCCGGGTGGTGTCCACTCGGTGAGCCCGACCCGCACGTCGCGGGTGGCCATCGTGAACACGGCGTCCGGGCGCAGTTCGATGATCTCGTCGGCGACCGCGGCGTTCCAGCTCACGCAGGCCTCGTCGCCGGACTGGGCATCGGAGTCGGTGGAGAAGGGGCACCCGCCGCGACCCATCGAGATGATCTGCCAGTTGCGCTCACGCGCGATCGGCCGCAGCGCGGCGTTGTACTGCTGGGAATGCGAGTCGCCTGCCACGACGATGCGCCGTGCCGGCTCGCCGACGGTCTGGGTGGCGCACACGACCAGCTCCGGGTGCCGGGCGGCCTGACCACACTCGTGCTCGTCGAAGAAGGCGAACTGCTCAGGCAACGCCGCGAACGGCGGCATCAGTGGTGCTTCCGCCGTCGCGGCGACGGTGGCGGAATGCAGTGCCTTCGCCCCGGGGTAGGCGGGATCGTCCGGCACGAACGCGAACGCCGACTTCTGCTCGCTCAGGTACTGCCAGCCGCCCGCGGCGACCAGCACGGGGACCAGCGCGGCCGCGCCGAACCGGTAGGCGCCCCAGCGCGTCGTCACGGCGGTCGAGGAGTCCCGGACCGGCTTCTCGACGAGGTGGTAGGTCAGCGCGGCGAGCACGAGCGAGACCGCGATGACGATCGCGCCGCCGCGCAGGCCGACCTCCTCGCGGTCGCGGGCAGCCAGATAGAACAGCAGCACCGGCCAGTGCCACAGGTACAGCGAGTAGCTCAGGTCACCGAGATAGGCCAGCGGCCGCGAGGAGAGGATCCGGTCGGCGCCCGCCCGGCTGCTCGTGGTGCCTGCGATGAGCACGAGGGCCGCCGACACGGTGGGCCAGAGCGCGGCGAAGCCGGGGAAGACGGTACCGACCTGCAGGATCAGGCCACAGCTGATGAGCCCGGCGACGCCGAGCCAGCCGAGCACCATACGCAACCACCGCGCGAGCACCAGCGAGTCGATCATGAGTGCGAGCACGCCACCGAGCGCGAACTCCCACACCCGGGTCAGCGAGGTGAAGTACGCCAGCGGCTGGTCCGCCGCCGTCAGCCACACCGAGTAGGCCAGCGACGCCGCGAACACCGCCGCCAACACGGTGCACAGCGTCGCGCGCAGGTCGGCACCCATTCGGCGGGCGAGTAGCACCACACCCGCCACCAGCAGCGGCCACACCAGGTAGAACTGGCCCTGGATCGACAACGACCAGAAGTGCTGCACGACACTGGCCTGGCCGTGCTGGGCGAAGTAGTCCGCGGAGTCGGCCGCCAGGCGCCAGTTCTCGAGGAACAGTGCCGAGGCCACGACCTCGCGAATCGTCTGGAACCACCGGCCTTCCGGCAGCAGCACGTAACCGACTGCGACGGTCGCCAGCAGCACGGTCATGGCCGCGGGGAACAACCGCTTGATCATCCGGCCCCACATCGGCTGGAACGCGATGCGCCCACGCGTGCCCGCGCGGTAGAGCTGGCCCGTGATCAGGAAGCCGGAAACGAAGAAGAACACGTCGACGCCGCCGGAGATCCGGCCGAGCCATACGTGGTAGATGACGACGAGTACGGCGGCAAGCGCGCGCAAGCCCTGTAGTTCCGGGCGAAATCGTGTTGCCAAGGTACTACGCGCTTCCGGTCCGCCGTTCTGGACCGGTGACCCCGATCACGGCAGCACTCGCCGACAGCACGGCGCTCGTGCGGGTTGCCTGCTCGTGTCTCGTGGTACGCACGCCAGCCACCGTAACGTGGGCGTGTCGCGCCCCGTCGCGGGGCTCGGCTTTGCCGAGGTGCGCGAGTCCCCCGCTCCAGCGCGCGAGTCCCCCGCCGGGGCGCGCGAGTTGCCCGCCCAGGCACGCGAGTCCCCCGCCGGGGCCTGCGAGTTGCCCGCCGGAGCACGAGTTGCGCGCCCAGGCTCGCGAGTTGCCCGTTCGGGCAAGTGCGTTGCCCACTCCGGCAAGCAGGGCGCACCTGCGGTCGTCCGCGGTGACCGCAATACCCTGGGTACCGGCGCAGGCGCCAAGTGGCCGCGAACGCGAGGTAAACCACGGCGGTATAAGCGCGTGCCTGTTGCGTGTGCCACACGCGGTCGCCCAACCCGAACCGGCCACCGGATTGTCAGGCACGCCCATCAGCCAGAGCGCGCAACTCGGGTGCCCGAGCGGGCAACTCGCGTGCCGGAGCGCGGGACTCGCGCGTCCGAGCGCGGGACTCGCGTACCTGAGGGGGCAACTCGGGTGCCCGAGCGGGCAACTCGTGCGTCCGAGCGGGGGACTCGCGTGCCTGAGTGCGGGACTCGCCGGCCTGAGCGGGGGACTCGCGCATGGTGTGCCCCGCTCGCCGGCGCGCGTCAGCGCCTTCGGCGCGGGGTTAGGCGTACCCCGGGTAGTTCGGGAGCCGGGATGCGGGCTCCGCCGTGGCCTGGCACGGTGCCGAACCGGGCCGGATCGGCTCCCTCCCAGTCGGCTCGGGCGGCCGCGATCTCGTCGTGGCTGCGGCCGACGAAGTTCCACCACATCACCAGCTCGTCGGCGAACGGCTCCCCGCCGAGGAGCATCGCACGCGCCCCGGTGCCGGCCGTTGCGATGGGCAGTTCCTCCCGGCCGGTACCCAGATAGAGCAGCGGTCCGGACTCGAGCGGCACGTCCGCTACCCGCAGCTCACCCTCCACGACGAGCACCGCGTACTCGAAGTCGGCACGCAACGGAACGTTCTCTATTGCGCCGGGCGCGACAGAGAGCTCCGCGCCGACGATCGGCGAGTACACGGTCGCCGGCGACACCGCATCGCCGAGCGCACCCAGCAGCACCGTCGCCCGCAGGCCACCCTGCTCGTAGCGTGGCAACGTCATGTGCTGCTCGAACGCCGGCGCGACGCCAGCGCTGTCGGCGGGCAGCGCGACCCACAACTGCAGCCCGTGCAGGATCGTGCCCTCGCCAATGGAGAACTCCGAATGCGCGACCCCACGCCCGGCGGTCATCAGGTTCAGCTGGCCGGGGCGCACGAGCACGTCACTGCCGACGCTGTCCCGGTGCCGGATCTCGCCTGCCACCGGCCAGGTCACCGTCTGCAGCCCGATGTGCGGATGCGGTAACACACGCATGTCGGCCGGCTCCGGACCGAACTGGTCGAGAAAGCACCACGCGCCGACGGTCGGCAACGCGCGCTGCGGCAGGACCCGCTCGACGTGGATGCCGCGCACACCACCCAGCGGCACGGTCCGCGCCGGCAACAGCTCGGTGACCGCACCGTGCTCCCCCACCGCATGGCACGGCGTCACAACCGGCCGGGCATCGAGGTTGCTCATCCCTCACCGCCGGGCCAGTACACGTGCTCGGCGTACTCCTCGTGCTTGCGGAGGTAACCCGCGATGAACGGGCACAGCGGCACGATCACCAGACCATGCCGCACGACGTCGTCGAGAGCACTGGCTGCCAGTACCTTGCCGAGTCCCTGGCCCGCGTAGGCATCGTCCACCTCGGTGTGCGTGAAAACCCGGCGGCGCCCCTGGTCGCGGTACTCGCTGAAACCGGCGACGGCGTCGCCGACCCACACCTCGTACCGCTGACCCTGCTCGTTGTGCACCACCTGAGGCTGTATCGCCTGCTCGGTCATTCGCGCCAGTCCTTTCGACTCGTTACCCGGTGCAACAACGTAGCCGACCGAATCCTTCCCGGCGTCGAGCCGTCACCGGGCGTGACGGACATCGCGAAAGTCCATTATGGACCCAAACCTCTGGTATGCTGGATGACGGGTCGCAAGCGGGGATTGAATCGTGAACAGGCAGGTGTGATGAGACGGACTGGTGCGCGCGCAATGCGGCACCGGTCCGTCCTCACACTGCTTGCCCTTTTTCTCATGGCGTTCGTCATGGCGACGCCCACCAGCAGCGCTCATCCGCCGGGCCACGGCTCCACCGACACCGTCGCGATTCTCGCCCAGGCCCCGCTGCCCGACTGCGCCGGTGTAGCAGCACCACTGCCCCCTCCCGACATCCCCGACACGGACACTCCGCGACTACTCCTCGCCGCACTCGGCACGCCGCAGGTCACGACCACCGGCGCGGTCAGCGCCGCGCACGGGGCGCCGGCCGCCGCCCGCGCACCACCCGCAAGGTAACCGCCGCGAAACACGGGGTGTCCAACCCCGCAACGTGCTGTTACCTTCCGAGGAGTTCATGTGAACGTCGGTCATGCCCTGCTCGCCGTCGGCGGCGCCTTTCTGGCCGCCGGCCTGATAGCCAGAGCCGGTTCCCGCATCGGCCTGCCCACCATTCCCCTGTTCATGCTGGCCGGATTCATCTTCGGCCCCAACACTCCTGGTCTGTCCCTTGTGGACGATCCGGCCGAGCTCAGCGTTCTCGCCGGCCTCGGCTTGGTGTTCCTGCTCTTCTATCTCGGCTTGGAGTTCTCCTTCGGCGAACTCGTTTCGGGCGGCCGAAGACTCATGCTGGCAGGTGCCGGCTACCTGCTCCTCAACGTGGGCGGCGGCATGGCGTTCGGCTTCCTGCTGGGCTGGGGCACCCGTGAGGCGCTCGTGATCGCGGGCGCGATCGGCATCTCCTCCTCCGCCATCGTCACCAAGCTCCTCGTCGAGGCCCGCCGGGTTCGCAACCCGGAATCCCGCCTGATCATGGGCATCATCGTGATCGAGGACCTGTTCCTCGCCTTCTACCTCGCACTCCTGCAGCCGGTACTCAGCGGCGCAGACGACCTCGGGGCCGCCTTGGCCGACTTCGCCAAGGCACTGGTGTTCCTGCTGGTACTGGCCGCACTCGCCCGCTGGGGTGGCCGGGTGGTGTCCAAGCTCTTCGGCTCAACCGATGACGAACTGCTCACCGTGTGCTTCGTCGGGGTGGCGGTGCTCGGCGCCGCCGTCGCCGAGGAGGTCGGCGTCTCCGATGCCATCGGCGCGTTCATGGTCGGCATGATGCTGGGCGGTTCGAAACTCGCGCCCCGCATTCACAAGCTCGTCCTGCCGTTGCGGGACGCGTTCGGTGCGCTGTTCTTCTTCATCTTCGGCCTCAGCATCGACCCGGCCGCGGTCGGCACGGTCGTGGTGCCGGTGCTCATCGCCGTCGCACTGACCGTGGTACTCAACCTCGCGGCGGGCGCGTTCGCCGCGAAGCTGCATTCCTTCGACCGGCAGGCCGGGGTGAACGTCGGGCTGACGGTACTCACCCGCGGTGAGTTCTCCCTCGTGCTGGCGACGATGGCGACCGCGGCCGGTCTGGACGCGCGGGTCGCCCCGTTCGTCGCGGGCTACGTGCTGCTGCTGGCGATCATCGGCCCGCTGGCCGTGCTGCGCTCCGAGCGGCTGCCGTGGTTGCTACCGGCTCGCCTCTTCTCCCGCGCGAAGGTCGCCGCCAGCTGACGCGGCCAGTTCGCCGATCACGTACGGCCACGCGACGCTGCGTGGATCGATCACCTCGTAATGCCCCGCACCCGGGATGACGACCAGCCTGCTCGCGGGGTGCGCCGCGACGTAGGACTCGCTGAGCTTCAGCGGGGCGTCGGTGTCCGCGTCACCGTGCGCCAGCACCACGGGCTCCGCCGGGTGCTTCAGGCGCACGGGGTCCAAATCCGCTCGCTCCGCGGCCGGACAGCCGAGGAACGCGGCCACCGCACCCTGCCCGAGCCCCTGCTCGTCGGCCCAGGTGAGGTCGGCGACAGGGGCCAGGGCGATCGTGCCGAGGAGCCCCGGTGCCGGTGCGGCCGCAGCGGCCCACAGGGCGAGGTGCCCGCCCGCCGAGTGACCGGCGACCACGACCCGGCCGGCTCCCAGAGCGGGCGGCACCGCCTTCAACGCGGCCCGTACGTCGTCGACCAGGTCGTCGGGCCTGCCCGCGCGGCGGCGGTACTCGATGGCCGCGACCGGCCAGCCGCGGTCGCGCAGGTCGGCGGCCATCGGGCGGGTATGCGTGCGGTCGTACTCGGCCCGCCAGTACCCGCCGTGGATGAACACGACGAGCGGCCGGGCCGACGGTTCGGCGGGCACCCACACGTCGGCGACGTGGTCGGGGTCCGGGCCATAGCGCAGCGTCCGGTCCGGCGTCAGCACGGAGTCCCCAGGAAACGCAGCGCGTTGGTGGACAGGATCTTGGTGCGCTGGCCGTCGGTGAGGAACGTGGCCTTGCGCACCACCTCCCCGGCCGGGCGTTCGCCGAGCGGGTACGGGTAGTCGCTGCCGACGACCACCCGATCCTCGCCGAGGACCTCCACCAGTAGCCGCAGGGCGGCCGGCTCGAACACCACGGTGTCGGAGTAGAACCGGTCCACGTAGTGGCTGGGCGGGCGCTGCGAGCTGCCGCGCACGAGTTCGCCACGGCGGTGCCAGGCGTTGTCCGCCCGGCCGAGCCAGAACGGGAAGCTGCCCGCGCCGTGGGCGAAGCACAGCCGCAGCGTCTCCGGGAGCCGGTCAAACGCGCCGCTCAGGATCAGCGCGAGCACCGACAGGTGGGTTTCGGCAGGCATGCCGGTGAGCCACCGCGCCATCCACCGGTCGAGGCGGGGCCCGTCGGGCATGTCCCACGGGTGCACGAACACCGGCGCACCGACCCGGGCACAGTGCTGCAGGAAGGTGACCACGCCCTCGTCGTCGAGGTCGCGATCGCCGACATGGTTGCCGATCTCCACACCGGAATGCCCCGATGCCAGGCACCGGTCCAGCTCGGCGCAGGCAGCGTCGGGGTCCTGCAACGGCACCTGGCAGAACGGCACGAACCGCGGATCGCCGGCGACGCACTCCAGGGTCAGGTCGTTGAAAATCCGGGCCAGCTTCGCCGCCTGCGCCGCGGGCCGGTCGTAGCCGAAGAACACCGGCGTCGGTGAGACCACCTGGACGTCGACGCCGTCGGCCGCCATGTCACCTGCCCGCACAGCCGGGTCCCAGCACTGCGCGCCGACGGGGCGGAACTCCTGCTCCCCCACCATGATCATCGCCTCGCGTTCGGAGTCGATGCGCAGCCACGGCCAGCCCTCGCCACCACAAGCAGCGGACAGGTCGCGCCAGCCGCGCGGTACCAGGTGGGTGTGCACGTCGATGACGGGAGGAGGCATCAGCCCTTCCCCGGGTGCACGGTGCCGCACTGCCGGCACACGCGGGCCTGCTCGTCGGCGTAGAAGGCCTCGAACACCGGCGGCAGGTCTGCGACGATGTCGCGCACCTGCAGCTCCACCTCGTGCACGAGCGCGAAGCAGTTCGGGCAGTACCACTGGAACCTCTCCAGAGTTCCCTCGTTGCGCACCCGTTCGATCACGATGCCGACGGAGCCGGCCTCCGGCCGTTGCGGGGAATGCGGCATGTTCGCGGGCAACACCCACATCTGGCCCTCGCCGATGGGCACGCTCGCGATTCCGTCATCTGTCACGACGTCCACATGCATGTTTCCTTTGACCTGGTAGAAGAACTCCTCGTACGGGTCGACGTGGAAGTCGGTGCGCTGGTTGGGCCCGCCGACGACCATGACGATGAAATCGTGCCCGGTCGGGAACATCTGCTTGTTGCCGACCGGCGGCTTGAGCAGCGCCTGGTTCTGCGCCAGCCAGCCGGGAAAGTGCACGGGCGCGGGGATTGTCATCACGTCCTCCTTCTCGTCGTCGCCGGATCACCGGGTGGCAGCACGGCCACCGCGGACATCTCGATCAGCAGGTGCGGATGCGGCAGCTGGTGCACGGCGACGGTCGTGCGGGAGGGCCCGTTCTCGTCGAAGAACTCGCCGTACACCTCGTTGTAGCCGCCGAAGTCGTTCATCGAGACCAGATACGTGGTGACCGAGACGAGGTCCTCCAGCCCGGCGCCCACCTCGGCGAGCACATCGCGGATGTTGCCGATGACAGCCCGTGTCTGCTCCCGAATGTCCACTGTGGTGGTACCCAGCTCGTCGGACTCGGCGCCGGCGATCGTGTTGTCGGGCCTGCGACTGCTGGTTCCCGACACGAACGCGAACCCGCCCGCCACCTTCACATGCGGGAACCGGCCGCGGGGCCGTGCCTTGCCAGGCACCGTCCGGGCGTGTGTGTTCGCACCCATCGAGCTCCCCTCGCTCTCAGCCGAGGTCGACGCAGACATTGGTGGTCTCGGAATAGAAGTGCAACGAGTACGTCCCGCCCTCCCGGCCGATACCTGAGGACTTCATCCCGCCGAAAGGGCTGCGCAGATCGCGCAGGAACCAGGTGTTCACCCAGACCAGCCCAACGTCGAGGGCAGCGCCGGCCCTGTGGGCCGTGCCGACGTCACGGGTCCACACCGCCGCGGCCAGTCCGTACTGACTGTCGTTGGCGAGCGCGTAGGCTTCGTCCTCGTCGTCGAACGGGGCGACGTGGCAGACCGGGCCGAAGATCTCCTCGCGGTTGGTCCTGCTGTGCTCGGTGAGTCCAGTGAGGACGGTGGGCTGGACGTAGGCCCCGCCGTCACGCGCATCGCCGAAGACCGGGCAGTCCCCACCGGTGTGCACCGCGGCTCCCTCGTCACGGGCGAGCCGGTAGTAGCCGAGTACCTTGTCCCTGTGCGCGCGGGAGATCAGTGGCATCGTGGTGAGCCCCGGCTGCGCGGGCCAGCCGAAGGCCAGCTCCCCCGCCCGTGTCGCGAGCCGCTCGGTGAACTCCTCGAACACCGGCCGCTGCACGTAGACCCGCTCGGTGCACAGGCACACCTGACCGCCGTTGCTGAAACTCGAGCGGACGGTGCCCGCCACAGCGGCGCCGAGATCGGCCTCGGCGAAGACGATCGCGGCGTTCTTACCGCCCAGCTCGAACGACACCGCCTTCACGCCGTCGGCGGCCGCCCTGCCGATGGTCCGGCCGGTGGCCGACTCACCGGTGAACGTGATCGCGTCGACACCCGGATGCCGCACCAGGTACTCCCCCGCCGAGTCCGGCCCGAACCCGTGCACCAGATTGAACACCCCGGGCGGCAGGCCGGCGGCCGCCATGATCTCGGCGAGCAGAGCCGCCGAGGACGGCGTCTCCTCCGAGGGCTTGACCACCACGACGTCGCCGCAGGCGAGCGCGGGCGCGACCTTCCAGGTGAGCAGCAGGAACGGCAGGTTCCACGGCACGATCACCGCCACCACGCCGACCGGTTTGCGCACCGCGTAGTTCAGCGCCCGGCCACCGCCCGGTGTAGCGGTGCGGAACAACTCGGCAGGTGCCGCGCTGACGATGTCAGCGAACGCACGGAAGTTCGCCGCGCCGCGCGGCACATCGAGCGTGCGGGCCTGCGCAACCGGCTTGCCTGTGTCGGCGACCTCGGCGGCCACCAGGTCCTCGAAGCGGCGCTCGATCTCCTCGGCGATGCGCCGCAGCATCCCCGCTCGCTCCAGCTCACTGGTGCGTCCCCACGGTCCCCGCAGTGCTGCCCGCGCCGCGGTGACCGCGTCATCCACTTCGGACTCACCGGCCTCGTACACCTGGCACACCGGTTCACCGGTCACCGGGCTGTACTTACCGAACTCCCTTGCGGAGCCGGTGAACTCCCCGCCGATGAAATGCCGCAGCGTCTCGGTCATCGATGCCTCCACAGTGGACTCACCGCGCCCGCCGCGCCCAGGGTGACCGCCAGCCCGGCCGCGGCGAGCACGCGATGCTGGGTCCGCACCCGGCGACGCACCTCCGAGTACGGGGTGGTCGAGAACGACACCAGCTCGTAGCGCGACACGTACCGGCCGGGCAGCGCCCGCTCGAGTGCGTGCTCGATCCTCCTGGCGAGCTTGAACACCGGCGAGGCGACCTTGTCCCGCATCTCCACGAAGTTGGCCAGCGCCATCTCCGCGATGGCCTCGGTGTCGGCTCGCCGACCGCGTTCGAACAGCGGCAACGCCTCGACCCAGTCGCCTCCGGCGCGGTCGAGGCAGCGGTCGAGCACGACGACGTCCTCGAACGCGCAGTTGGCACCCTGGCCGTAGAACGGCACGATCGCGTGCGCCGCGTCGCCGAGCAGTCCGACCCGGCCGTGGGCCTGCCACGGTGCGCAGTGCACCGTGCCGAGCAGCCCGACCGGGTTCTGCTGGTACTCGGCCACGAGATCCCGCAGCAACGGCACGACGTCGGGATACTGCTCGCCGAAGTACCGTTCGATGGCGGCCGGGCTGCCCAGCGAGGCGAACGACCGCATGCCGCTGTTGGGCCAGAACAGGGTGCAGGTGAACGAGCGGTCCGGATTGGGCAGCGCGATCATCATCGACCTGCCGCGCGGCCAGATGTGCAACGCGCGGGGATCGAGCGCGAACTCGCCCGCCACCGCGGGGATCGTCAGCTCCTTGTAGCCGTAGTCGAGGAAATCCAGGCGCTCGGTGGTGCAGCGGTGCCGCAGCAGGTCGCCGCGCACGGCAGAACCCGCGCCGTCGGTCCCGAGCACGACCTCGGCGCCCGCACGAACCTCTCCGGCCGGGGTGTCGAACCACAGCCGCGCCGTAGCCGGGTCGAGGCGGACGAGCCGGTGCTCGAAGCGGACCTCGACACCCGGCAGTGCCTGCGCCGCGTCGAGCAGCACGTTGTTGAGCGCGCCCCGGCTGATCGAGTTGATCGCGCGGTCGCCACAGGCACTGTAGGGCTGGAAGTCCAGACCACCCTCGAAGCCGTGGATCATGCGGCCCCGCATGGGAAGCGCGTCGGCGAGAACCTTGCCGTCGAGCCCGATACGGCGCAACGCATCCAGCCCGCGTTCGGACAACGCGAGGTTGATGGAACGGCCACGCTCCGCACCCGTCAGGCGCGGGTCGGCTCGCCGCTCGTACAGGGTGACCCGCTCGCCGCGCCGCGCGAGGTAGCACGCGAGCAGGCAACCGGCGAGTCCCGCGCCGATGATCGCCACGCCCGCACGCTCGGTCATTGTGTCTCCGCGAGTTTGCGCGCTACCGCGATCGTGTCGACAGGGCGCTCCTTACGAGCCAGGGTGACACGGTGCGGATCGGCGCCCTGCCGCCCCGATAGCGGCCAGAGAAAGCGCGCTCGGTGGTCACCTTGAATGCCGCGACTTGGCACCGGGAGTGTCATGGGCATGCCTCCGCAATGAGCCGGGCGAGCGCGTCCGTGGCGCGCCAGCAGTCGTGATAGGTCGAGTAGAGCGGCACCGGTGCCAGCCGCAGCACATCCGGTTCCCGCGCGTCGGCGACGACCCCGAACTCCAGCCGCAGCCTGCGCGTCAGCTCCTGCGTACCGCCGCGCTCAACGCGCAGGGACAGCTGGCACCCGCGGCGCACGGGGTCGCGCGGCGTGAGCACGTGCAGCGGCCGGGTCGCCACGACCGGGTCCAGCAGCTGCTCCAGGTAGCCGGTCAGCCGGATGCTGCGTGCCCGCAGCTCCGCCATGCCGATCTCGTCGAAGATCCGCAGTGACGTCCGCACCGGGCCCATCGCGAAGATCGGCGGGTTGGACACCTGCCAGGCCTCGGCGGTGGCCGGTGGGCGGGACACCGGCGCCATCTCGAAGCGGGTCGCCTCCTCCGTGCTCCACCAGCCCTCGAACCGCGGTAACGACCGGTCACCCAGGTGCCGCTCGTGCACCCACGCACCGGACAGCGCGCCCGGCCCCGAGTTGAGGTACTTGTAGGAGCACCACGCGGCGAAGTCCGGACCCCACTCGTGCAGGCGCAGCGGCACGTTGCCCGCGGCATGGGCGAGATCCCAGCCGACCACCGCCCCCGCGGCATGGCCTGCGGCGGTGATCGCCGGGATGTCCAGCAGCTCACCGGTGAGGTAGTTGACCCCGCCCAGTAGCACGAGTGCCACCGTGGCACCTTCGTCGGCGAGGTAACCGGGCACGTCACCGGTATCGAGGCGGACGACCGTGGCATCCGGATCGAGGCCGTGGAAACGGGCCTGGCTGCGCACGGCGTAGCTGTCGGAGGGAAACGCCGAGTCCTCGATGACGATGCGCGTGCGCGGGCCCCGCGGGCGGTAGAACGACACCAGCAGCAGGTGCAGGTTGACCGTCAGCGAGTTCATCACCACGGTCTCCCGCGGCAGCCCGCCGACCAAGCGGGCCGCGGACTCGGTGAGCAACGCGTGGTAGGGCAGCCACGGCCGCCGCGCGTCGAGATGCCCCTCGACGCCACGCCGCGCCCAGTCGTCGAGGTCCTCCAGCAGCTCGGTCCTGGTCGCCGCAGGCTGCAGGCCGAGGGAGTTGCCGGCGAGGTAGGCGGCGTCCGGGTACCGGCCACCGTCGGCGGGCGGGATCAGGAAGAGGCCGCGGTGGCCTGGGTCGGCGATGTCGCGCCGCAGGGCATCGGCCTCGGTGTGGTCGAGCGTCGTCGTCATCGCGTCAGTCCATCAACGTCCGTGCGCTGAACAGTTCGGGGAACACCGGCCGTTCCATGGTGCGCCGCAGCCAGCCCATGCCGCTGGAGCCGCCGGTGCCCACCTTCGCTCCCATAGTGCGCGCCACAGCACGCAGATGCCGATACCGCCACTCGCCGAACTGCTCGGCCAGGTCCGTCAGACCCTCCCCGAGCTGGCGCGGCAGGTTGTCCGGGCCGGTGTCGCGGTAGATCCGCACCCAGGCCGCCTCGACGGCGGGATGCGGCTGGTACTCGGCGGTGAAGTCGCGGTCGAGCAGTTCGACCGGTATGTCGTGGCCCTCGCGCGCCAGCAGGGCGAGCACGTCGTCCCACACGCTCGGCTCGGCCAGCGTCGCACTCAGCGCCGCGTGCACGCCGGGGTCACGCCGGAAGGGCCGGATCAACGACGGGGTCTTCAGACCGAGCCGGAACTCCAGGTGCCGGTACATGGCGGACTGGAAGCCGGAGCCCTCGCCGAGCAGCGTGCGGAACCGGTTGAAGTCGCCCGGGGTCATCCAGCTCAGCGTGCGCCAGCCCGCGCCGAGCCCCTCCAGATGCAGCACCGCACGCCGCACGGGCGCGAGCGCGCCCCACACGTCGCCCGCGCGCAGCCGCTCCTGCAGCTGCCGCAGCTCGAAGTGGATCAAGCCGAAATAGAGCTCCATGACCTGGCTGATGACCAGGAACGACATCTCCCCTGCATCATCGCTGAGCGGTTGTTGCAGGCTGTGCAGTGTGCTCGCGTGGACGTAGTCGTCGTAGGGCACCCGGCGGAACTCCAGTGTGGGTTCACGTTCCGCCTCCATCGGGATGCGCTGCACGTGGTCACCTCCCCGGTGCTCGTCTGCCATCAATGATCGCGTCGTGAGACCGCGGATTGAATACCGGTTCAACGGCCACCGGCATTGCCGGCCTACGATTCGAAGGCGACTCGGGCATGTCACTTCATGATCGGATAGGCACCATGGATGAGACCGACTGGGCGTTGCTGGCCGAGCTGCAGGCCAACTCGCGGCTGTCGTTCAGTGAGCTGTCCCGCCGGGTGCACCTGTCCCCGCCCGCCGTGGCCGAGCGCGTCCGCAGGCTGGAGGAGTCCGGGATCATCACCGGCTACCACGCCCAGGTGGACCTGGCCAAAGCGGGCAAGCCGGTGATCGCCTTCATCCGGATGTCCTGCTACGGCTCCCATTGCGTGCTACGCGATCCGGAGGTGCCGACCTGGTCCGAGGTGCAGGAGATCCACCGCATCACCGGCGACGCGTGCAGCATTCTCAAGGTCGCGGCCGCCTCGATGCCCGCGTTCGAGCAGCTCATCGACCGGCTGGCGCCCTACGGCAAGCCTTCGAGCACCATGGTGCTGTCCACCCCGCTGGCGCGCCGCCCGGTCACGCCGGGCTGACGCGGTTCGGGCTCAGGTGCCCCGCCCGCGAGACGACCTGGTCGATGAAGCCGTACGTCCGGGCCTGCTCAGCTGTGAACCACCGGTCCCGGTCGAAGTCCGCGACGATCCGCTCGACGGTCTGCCCGGTGTGCCCCGCGATGAGCGTCGCCATCTCCTGCTTGTGCAGCCGCAGCATCTCGGCCTGGATGCTGATGTCGGACGCGGTGCCGCCGACTCCCGCGGACGGCTGGTGCATCAGGATCTGGCAGTGCGGCAGCGCGTAACGCTTGCCCGGTGCGCCGGCCGAGAGCAGGAACTGCCCCATTGAGGCGGCCAGGCCCATGCCATAGGTGGCCACATCGCAGTCGACGAGCTCCATCGTGTCGAAGATCGCCAGCCCCGCAGACGTCGAGCCGCCAGGGGAATTGATGTAGAGCGAGATATCGGCAGCCGGATCGTCCGCCGACAGCAACAGCAGCTGCGCGGTGATGCGGTTGGCGACGTCGTCATCGACCTCCTGGCCGAGCACGACGATCCGTTGCCGCAGCAGCCGTTCGTACACCGAGTCCGACAGTGTCACCGAAGAGTTGTTGTGTCCCTGAGCCATACCAGCGGACAGTAGAGCAGATCGACGAGTGTCCACAGTGGTACAACGCCGGATTCGCCCGTAGCGAAAGGATCACCCGGCGTTTTCGCTACCGGCGAAGCCGGGTCTCGCGTGGCAGCATCGGGTTCGAGGGGGCCGGGGAGGCGACGTGACTGCGGGCGAGTTCACCGCATACGGCGGGTCGCACTGGGTGGTGCTCGCCGTCTTCGCGCTGGGGACGGTAGCCGCGGTCGCGGGCGGTCGCCGGTTGCGGAACACTCCGGCAGCACAACCGGTCAGCTGGTGCTTCGCGGCGGTCCTCCTGGTGAGCTTCCTCGTCGTGCGCTTCTACTCGGCGGCGGCCTCTGGCTGGAGCATCGATCGGTCGGTACCGCTGCAGCTGTCCGACCTCGCCGGACCCGTGGCCGCGTATGCCCTGTGGTCGCAGAGCTTCTGGGCCTGCGCGCTCACCTACTACTGGTGCCTGTCGCTGAGCACGCAAGCCTTGTTCACCCCCGTGCTGACGGTCGACTTCCCGCAGCGTGACTTCTTCGCCTTCTGGGGACTGCACCTGTTCGTCGTGTGGGCGGCGATCTACCTCACCTGGGGCCTCGGAATCCGGCCGAACTGGCGGGCCTACCGCATCACCGTCGCCGTCAGCGCGACCTGGGCGGTGACGGCGTTCGTGGTCAACGCCTTCACGGGCAACAATTTCGGCTTCGTCAACCGCAAACCGGAGACCAGCTCGCTGCTCGACCTGCTGGGGCCGTGGCCGTGGTACCTCATCCCCGAGGTCACGCTCGTGCTCGTCGCCTGGGCGCTGATGACCTGGCCCTGGGTTCATGCCCAGCAGCGCCATCCACTGACCCGCTGAGCCTCACCCCGTGGAGTCCCCTGTCCGCCGCACGGGAAGCGGACGCCGGGGCGATCGCCTCCACGGTTCTGGAGGCGATCCCCGACACGCACGCCGAGAACGGCGGGCTGCACGAGCTACGGTGACCGGCTCACACGGCAGCGGCTACCGCACGCACCCGCAGCCGGCGGCGCAGCACGATGGTGCCGAGTGCGGCGAAACCGACCCCCGCACCCGCGGTCATGGTGATCGCCATGGCCGGACCGTCATTGCCGAGCACACCCACCAACGGTGCGATCAGCGCACCGAGCCCGAACTGGACGGCGCCGAGTATCGCCGCGGCCGTCCCCGCCGCCTCCCCGTGCCGGGACAGCGCCAGCGCGGGCGCGTTCGGCAGCACGAAGCCGACCGCGGCCATCACGAACCAGAGCGGCACCACGAAGCCCAGCAGTCCACCCGTGGCCGTCACCGTGAGCACTGTCAGCACGAGCCCGAACACGGTCGCCGCCGCCAGCGCGACGACCACGATCCGTGTGGGGCTGAACCTGGCGAGCAGCGGGACGTTGACCTGGGACGCGCCGATGATGGCCACCGCACCGGCGCCGAACACGAGCGCGAACTGCTGCTGGTCGAGCCCGAACTGCTCCTGCAGGACGAACGACGAGCCGGAGATGTAGGCGAACAACGCCGACATGCCCAGCGCGGCGACCAGGGCGAACACCACGAACTCGCGGTCGGTCACGAGTGCCCGGTAGGTGCGCAGCACGGGCCGGATCTCAGCAGTGCGACGGCGTTCCGGCGGCAACGACTCCGGTAGCGCGAACACGGCGATGAGCAGGAGCAGGACACCGAGCACGGCGAGCGCGCCGAACACGCCCCGCCACGAGCCGGTGAGCAGGATCGCCCCGCCCAGTGTCGGCGCGAGCACGGGCGCCGCACCCATGACGAGCATGAGCCGGGACAGCACGGTCGCCGCGGCGCGGCCGGTGAATAGATCGCGCACCACAGCCATGGCGACGACCATGGTGGCGGCCGCACCGACCCCCTGCAGCGTGCGGAAGAATCCCAGCACGGCGACGTTCGGGGCCAGCAGGCACAACACGGACGCGGCGATGTGCAGCAGCGTGCCGGCGATCAGCGGGCGCCGCCTGCCGACCGCATCGGCCAACGGCCCGACCAGCAGCTGCCCCAGGCCAAGCCCGAGGAGCGTGCCGGTGAGCGTGAGTTGCACCGCCGAGGGCGAGGCGCTCAGGTCAGCGCCGATCTCGGGCAGCGCGGGGAGGTACATGTCAATGGTCAGCGGGCCGAGGGCGATCAGCGCCCCCAGCACGAGGATGATGCGGATCCTTTCGGAGCCACGCGGTTCGACGGTGCGTGCGATGCCGTCCATCACTACCCTTCGGCGGAACATGCGAGCCAGGAAGATCGACGCTGATGCGATGGTCAGCACGCCGATGGCCGACTTTGTTCCCGAACACGCCGAAGCCGCGATGTGGCAGAGGTTACACCGCCGAATATCCGCCACTGTCCACTATCGACAGTCAGGGCACGGCGAGCTCACCCAGCTCGGACCAGTTCTGCTGGGGCACGGTGGTGTTGATAATGCGCGGCGTCTGCGCCAGGTACCGCGGCAGCGTCTGCTGAGCCGCCTTGAAATGTGCGGACTGGACGTGCGCGGCGCCGGCCTCCTCGTCGCGGAAGGCCTCGACGAGGACGTACTCGGCGGGGTCGTCGAGACTGCGGGACCAGTCGAACCAGAGGTTGCCCGGCTCGGCCCGCGTGGCCTCGGTGAACTCACGGGAAACGTCAGGCCACTGCTCGGCGTACTCGGGCCGAACTCGGAACTTGGCGGTAATGAAGATCATGACGCACTCCTTTTCTGAATAGAAAGAGGTTGAGCCACCTCTGATGTTACGGCCGAGGCGACGTGCCGGCGGTTTCCCGCTAGCGTCTGTGCATGGCCAAGGACACCGCCGTTGAGCTCGAGGTCAGCGACCGCACGGTGCGGATCTCCAACCCGGACCGGGTGTACTTTCCCGCCCGCGGGGAGACGAAGCTCGACCTCGCCCGGTACTACCTGTCGGTCGGCGACGGAATCGTGCGCGCGCTGCGGGAACGCCCGTGCATGCTGCACCGCTTTCCGTCGGGAGTCGCAGGCGAGAAGGTGCATCAGAAGCGCATACCGCATGGCGCGCCGCCGTGGCTGGAGACCGTGCGGGTGCACTTCCCCCGGTACAACAGGCACGCCGACGAACTGTGCGTCACCGAGCTGGCCAGCGTCATCTGGGCGGTACAGATGTCCACCGTGGAGTTCCACCCGTGGAACTCGCGCCGGGCCGACACCGAACGCCCCGACGAATGGCGCATCGATCTCGATCCCATGCCGGAGTGCGGTTTCGACACCGTGCGGCGGGTCGCCCACGTCGCCCACGAGGTGCTCGATGAGCTCGGCATCACCGGCTGGCCGAAGACCTCGGGCGGCGACGGCCTGCACATCTATGTCCGGATCGAGCCACGCTGGGGGTTCACCGAGGTCCGCCGCGCTGCGCTCGCGTTCGCCCGTGAGGTCGAACGGCGCGCGCCGGAGGATGTGACGACCACGTGGTGGCGCAAGGACCGCGACCCGGCGATGCTCTTCGTCGACTACAACCAGAACGCCCGCGACCACACGATCGCCAGCGCCTACTCGGTGCGCGGGGTACCGGAGGGGACCGTGTCCACCCCGATCACCTGGGCCGAGGTCGATGACGTCGAGCCGCGGGAGTGCACGATCGCGACGATGCCCGCGCGCTTCGCCGAGCTCGGCGACCTGCACGCGGGCATCGACGACACCGCCTACTCCCTGGAGCCGCTCCTGGAGTGGGCCGACCGCGAGGGCTTGGACGACTGAACCGGGTTCCGCTCGGCGCGCTGCACCACCGCGATCGCGACGGCAACGGCGACCGCGAACACCGCCAGTCCGGCCCAGAGCATGCCGGGGGTCACCGACAACGGGGCGCCCTCACCGCCGGGGGTGCGGCCGCCGTCCCGGCCGGTGATCAGCACCGCGACCACCGCCAGCATCGCTCCCATGGTCACGGTGAGACCCGCCGCCCGTAGCAGCACCGCCCGTACGCCCGTGTACCCGGACCGGCGCAGCCGCTCCCCCGGCCGCGCCGGCGACAAGAGCCGCGCCAGCAGCAGCCCGGCAACCGGCAACTGCAGAGCCCACAGCGTCGTCCGTGGCCAGCCGTCGAACCACACGTTGGTCCCGTACAACAAGGTGTGCCAGACGCTGAGGACGTAGACCACGATGACGAACCGGTGCACGGCCCGCCAGAGCCGGGCGCCCGCACTGGCGCGGAAGTAGTACAGCAGGCCGAGCGGGATCGCCAGGTACAGCGCGAACAGTCCAAGCAGGATCGCCACCCGTCCCGTGCCGCTGCTGTACCCGCCGGGCACGAAGGTGTCGACGAACGCACTCCACACCCGCCCGGCGACACCGAGACCGTCCTCATTGGTCCGGATCATCTCCGCGAAGAACAGCACGGCATGGGCGGCCATCAGCGCGATCGTGGTGAGGCTCGTCGTGCGATGCCACCGCTCCAGTCGCGACGCCGCCACCGGCACCCACCTCGGCCCGGTACCCGAGCGCAGCAGCCCGAGCATCGTGGTCAGCCATGCCCACAGCAGCGCCGACCAGCCGAACGCCTGACACAGCCAGTACATCCAGTAGGCGTTGGCATCGGCGAGGAACGGCATCACCGCCAACGTGGCCGACTCGCCGGAGCGCACGCGCGCGTAGAGCCACGCGAACACGGCGGCGGTGACCACCAGCGCCGCGGTCGCGTCAGGCACAGCGGCACGCAGATCAGCGCGCAGAGCTACCCGGTCCAGACCCTGCCGTGCGGGCGTACCCACCCGTGCCTCCTACTGTTCCGAGCGTCCCCGGCCCGTGCGCTGGGCACGGGCCGGGGACGCGGGTGTCACGCGCCGATACCGGAACGACGCGCGGCGTCGATGATCCGGTCGGCGTCCTTCTTTCCAATGGTGCCCGCCGCCACCAGCTCGCCGGTGACCTCGCGGACGTGCCTGACGAAGGCGTTGTGGTTACCGTACTCGGCATCCTCGGCGATCAGATCGTTGATCGTGCAGCCGTTCCCGGTGTCGATGTTGGCGATTCCGGTGTCGACACGACCGATGATCACCGTCTCCCGGATGTCGGAGCCACGGCAACTGTCGTTGTCGTAGTCCACGATCGTGAACGTCGCCGAACCCACCTCGGAGGTGTTGCCCGCATTGTCCGTCGCGCGGTAGCGCACCGTGTACACGCCGGCGTCCGCCACTGTCAGCGGAATCCGGTAGGGCCGGAAACTACCCTCGTTGAAGCTGTACTCGATGGCCGCGACGCCGGACTCGGCATCCTGCGCGGTGATGGTGACCTTCGCCGACTCGATGTAGTTCCAGTCCGCGTCCATCTCACCGGAGAGCGCCACCGCCACCTCGGGTGGCGTGGTGTCCTCCTGCATACCCTCCACCACGGTGAACGTCACCGAACCCACCTGCGAGACGTTGCCCGCATTGTCGGTGGCCCGGTAGCGCGCCGTGTGCTCACCGAGTGCCGTTACCGGAACCGGCTCGGTGTAGGCCGTGAAGTCACCACCGTCCAGTGCGTACTCGATCGAGGCGACACCGGACTCATCGTCCACAGCGGACACAAGCATGGTCGCTGTGCCAACATAGTCGCCGGACTCGTCCTGCTCACCGGTGACCTCGGCCGACACCTGCGGCGCAGTGGAGTCCTCCGAGCCGGCCACCACGGTGAACGACGTGGAGCCCTCCTCCGAGGTGTTACCCGCGTGGTCCGTGGCCCGGTGACGTACCGTGTGCTCACCCACCATCGTCACCGCGAACGGCTCACTGTAGGCAGTGAACTCACCACCGTCGAGCGAGTACTCCACACTGTCCACACCGGATTCCGCATCGTGTGCGGTGAGCGTGACCGTGGCCGAGCCCAGGTAGTTGCCCTGCTCGTCCTGTTCACCGGCGACCTCGGCCATGACGTGTGGCGGAGTGGTGTCACCGGGCGGCGGCTCCACCACGGAGAAGGTCACGAAGCCGACCTGAGAGGTGTTGCCCGCGTTGTCGGTGGCCCGGAACTGTACCGAGTGGTCGCCGATCTCGGACACCCTGACGGGAGCGGTGTAGGGCACGAAACCCCTGTCGTCCACTTCGTACTCGATGCCGGCCACGCCGGACTGGGTGTCGGTCGCCCTCACCGTCACCGTGGCCGAACCGAAGTAGTTGCCCTGCTCGTCCTGTGTCCCGGTGACCTCGGCCGACACCTCCGGCGGGGTTGTGTCGTCCGGTGCCGGTTCGACGACCGTGAACGTCACCGAGCCCACCTCGGAGATGTTGCCAGCGTTGTCGGTGGCCCGAAACCGTACAGTGTGGTCACCGGGTTCGGTCACCGCCACTGGCTCCGCGTAGGGCTGGAACGCGCCGTCATTGAGTTGGTACTCCACTGTGGACACACCGGATTCGGCATCCTCCGCCGCGATGGCGACCGTCGCCGAGCCGAGGTAGTTGCCCTGCGCGTCCTGGTCACCACTGACCTGGGCGGACACCGTTGGCGCGGTGGTGTCCTCGCCACCGCCCTCGGTGACCGTGAGCACGCCGGTCATCTGACCGTGGCCGGGTAGTGCACAGTAGAACCGGTACTGTCCGGGCGAGAGGTTCACCTCGACCTCGTACCGTCCACCGTTGGCGTCGAACGGGCTCGCCAGGATGTTGAGGTTCACGTCATGGTTGTAACCCGGCGTCGACGTGTCGAACGTGAGCGTGTGCGGCATGCCTGTCGTGTTGCCGGTCGCCGCGCTGTTCTCGAACACGATCGTCGCGGCACCGGCCGTCGCCGACGTCGCTACCGAGGCATACGCGGTGATGCTGTCATTGGCCGTCCAGGTCAGCACCTGCTGCTGAGCTGCCTGAGCAGTCTGCTGTGCCTGTTGCTCGGCCAGCGATGCCGGCACCACCCACAGCGCCACCAGCAGCATGCTCAGCATGCCGACGGTCGTCCTGCGTGCGGCCACGCCAAGGCGCGGCGCCTCTCTCCGGCGGCGCCCGCGCAGGGCTGCCCGTAATCGTCGAAACGTCTCCAATGCTCCGCCTCTCGTGAGTGGGGGGTGCCCGCACGGCCCCCGGTGGAGGCCGGCCGGCGCGGGCTGATCGCACGTCGTGCCCGCGCCGGCCGGCTGCCTCGGTTACAGCTCCCGCACGCGGATGTTGCGGAACTCGATCACGTCGTTGTTCCCGTGGTTCTGCAACCCGATGAACCCGTTGCGGAACTGCCGCTGATCCGTCGGCGGATCACCGGCACGGGACGACTGGATGCCCGGCGCGTTCTCGAACTCGTTGATGACCACGCCGTTGCGGATGATCGTGTAGTGCTGGCCGACCACCCGGATCTCGTAGGTGTTCCACTGTCCCTTCGGCGTCGTTCCGGCGTCACCGAGACCGACCGGGTCGAAGTTGTAGATCGAACCGGTCTTCTGCGGTTCACCGGACTCGCCGTCGTACATCTGCACCTCGTGTCCACAGTAGATCGCCACCCACGCAGGGGACGTCCGTGCGGCGCCGACGGTGCCACAGCTGCCCGCGGGCCGCTGTTCGAGCGGGGTGTTGGGGTTCGGGAAGCGCACGAAGACACCGCTGTTCGCACGATGCGGATCTGGTGAGCTGTCCCGGAACTCCAGCTTCAGCGAGAAGTCGCCGTACGGGCGCGCCGCGTACCACAGCATGCCCAGTCCGCCCTCGCTGCGCAGCAGACCGTCCTCGCCGAGTACGAACCGCCCGCCAGGCGCCTGTTCCCAGCCACGCAACGAACCGGATGTCCCGTTGAAGATCGGCTCGTAGCCACGGTCGTTCTTGCCACCGATGCCGGACTGGCTCGCCGCGTTGATCAGCGCGGTGCGCTCGGCATTGGTGATGACACCGTCCTTCCTGAGCTTGCCGGCGACGTCGCTGACGTGTTTGACGAACGCGTTGGCGTTGGACCACGTGCTCTCGTCGTCGATCAGGTCGTTGACCGTGCAGCCGTTGCCGACCTCGTGGTTGGTCACCCCGGTGTCGGTGTCACGCAGCCACACTTCGTCCCGCGTGTCCGGCACCTGGCAGCCGACCGTGGCCTCCGTGGTCGTGGTGGCCTTCTCCCCGTCGGCGTAGGTCACCGTCAGCTTCGCCTGGTAGGTGCCCACGGAGTCGTAGACGTGCACCGGGTTGGCCTCGGTCGATGTCGCACCGTCACCGAAGTCCCAGCGGTAGGAGACACCACCGGACTTGGCTCCGTTGAACGCCATGGTCAGCGCCTTGTTCTGCACCGCCGTCGCCGACGCGGCAGGGGCCGGGGTGGCCGGGCCGCCCTCGTAGGTGATGCGGATCAGCTTCTGGTTGTTGCTGAGGCTGAAGAACCCGCTGCCGTAGTCGATCAGGTACAGCGCACCGTCCGGACCGAACTTCGCGTCCATCCAGCTCTGCAGCTGCTCGCTGCCACCGCCACTGCGGATGATCTTGCGCAGGTCCTCGCCGAACAGCGGGGGACCCTGCTCGGCCACCGTGTCCGGGTTCACGGTCACCGCGACCCGGTTGTTGGCGCCGCACTCGTCACCGATGAACCACTTGTTGTTCCAGTGCTCCGGCCACGCCACCGTGCTGTCCGGGTCCACTTGCGACCGATGGTAGGTCGGCCCCGGCATGATCGCCTGGCAGCCACCGGTGAAGTACGGCTGCGTGTAAGTCGAATCCGCCGCATCGTAGGTCGGCACACCACTGCCGTCCGCCCGCTCGGGGAAGATCGGCCCACCACCCTGCGGCGAGTACCAGATCATGTTGTCTCGTGCGGGCGGGATGTCCACCAGGCCGGTGTTGCGCGGCGAGGTGTTCTTCAGGTTGTCGCAGTCGTACCAGCCGGTCAGGACCGAGGCATCGGTGTTGCTGCGGTCACGGTAGGGCTGTTTGTTACCCATGCAGTAGGGCCAGCCCTGGTTACCGGCCGAGGTGATGATCGTCGCCGTCTCGTACTTCGCCGGCCCGAGCTCGGGGCTCGGGGCGCCCGCGTCCGGACCGACCCAGCCGGTGGTGAGCCAGCCGTTGACCGGGTCGATCTCGAGCCTGGTCGGGTTGCGGACACCCATCACGTAGATCTCCGGCCGGGTCTTGCCGTCCGGATCCTCCGCTTCGGGGAAGAGATTGCCCTCCGGGATCGTGTAGGTACCGTCGTCCTCCGGGTGGATTCGCAGGATCTTGCCGTTGAGATCATTGGTGTTGCCGGAGGTCCGGCGCGCGTCCTGGAAGGACACTCCCTGGTAGTCCTGGGTCCAGTTGTTGCCCGAGTAGCCGCTGGAGCCCTGTGAGGAGTTGCTGTCCCCGACAGCGACGTAGAGATTGCCTTCGTCGTCGAAGTCCATCCCGCCACCGGCGTGGCAGCAGCTGTGGATCTGCGTGTCCCACGACAGGATGTCCTTGCGGCTACCGAGGTCGATCGTGTCCGCGGCCGCATCGTAGGTGAACCGCGAGACGGTTCGCTGACCGATCCGCGTTTCGCGGTCGATCGACTCGTACGGCATCCAGTAGACGTAAAGCCACCCGTTGTCCTCGAAATCGGGATCCAGGGTGATGCCGAGCAGGCCCTCCTCGGTCTTGACCAGTTCGTCACCGCTACCGCGGTTACCGAACACGTCCAATGTGGTCACCAGCTTGACCTGTTCGGACTCTGGGTCCCACTGGTGGATGGTGCCGCAGCCACGGCCCACGTTCGGGTCGTCCCAGCTGGCGATCGGGCCGGTGGCACAGGCTGCCTTGCCGACGTAGAACACCGTGCCGTCGGGCGCGATGGTCATCCCGTGCATCTCGCCGGACTGGTCGAGCTGGCCCTGCTGGTTCTGGCCGGTGAGGCGCTCGGTCTTGTAGTTGGCCGCGATGCTCGCCTGACAGTCACCACGCACCATGCCGGTGGTCCACTTCAGAGCACCGAGCAGGTGCGTGCGGAAGTTCGCCTCGCCATAGGCCTCGGCGGTACCGCCCATTCCTGTGTAAAAGGACCGGCCACCGTCGTAGTCACGGCACCAGGAGATCGGATGGAACGCACCGTTACCGCCTTCACCGGCGTCGTAGGTGTGCTCCTGGACCTGGGCGACGGTGTGGACCTCGCCAGTGGGGTTGCTCTCCCAGTTGAGCCATCTGTCCGTGCGGGTCCAGGTGGCCGGAAGCCCCGCGTTGGCGGGGTGGTTGCCGTCGACGACGCTGACCACCGCCTCCTGAGGCTGCGGCTCCGGCGGCGGCTCGGCGTCGGCGGTGTAGAGCTCCAGCTCGGCGAGCTGGATGAGCGGCTCGCCGTTGTTGGCCGTGATGTCGAGCCGGTAGTGCTGGTAGGCCTGGGTGTTGTCGAAGCGGTACTCCTTGGTCTGGAAGGGATCGGGGAACGTCTGCCCCGTCTGCCGGTCCAGATCGGTCCAGGTCTGCCCATCCGCCGAGCCCTGCAGGGTCCAGTCCCGCGGGGACCGTCCGGGGTAGTCGTTGGCGGAGGTCAGCGCGTAGTGCGCGATCGCGGCGGGTTCGGCGAGCTGCACCGTGACCCATCCGGTGCGCGCGAAGGTCAGCCACTTGGTGTTGGCAGCGCCGTCGACGAGCTTGTCCTTGGTCTCGTTCGGCGGGTTCTCGCCGCTCGCGGTGACCTCGACGACCTCCTGCGGAGTCGGCCGGGCACCCGCGGGCCGGGCGCCGATCAGGCCGCTGAACCAGTTCGAGCGCTCCTGCGCCTTGGCCGCGTCACGGACGCCGAGGAAGCCTCCGCCGTCCTGGATGTAGCGCTGCAGCGCCGACTCCTGGCCGGCGTTCAGCTCGGCGCCCGTGGCGGAGAGGAACACCACGCCGCGGTAGCGCTGCAGGTTCTGCGTCGTGAACACCGCCGGATCGGTGGCCTTCTCGACGGTGATGCGGTTGCGCTCGCCGAGCTGTGTGATGGCATCGGCCGCCTGCGCCACCGGATCGTCCTGTTCGGACACCGGGCCGTGGAACACGAGCACGGTCACCGCGTTGGCGGTGGGCCGGGCGTCTGCGGTCTGCTCCTGCTGTGCCGCCCCGATCGCCGGGATCGCGGAGAGACCGAGCGCGAGCACCGCGCTCATCAGCAGGATTATCTTGCGCCGTAACGGTTTCGGTGCTGCCCGCCCGTTACGGGATCGTAGTGCCGAACCTCTTCGACCCATCCGGAGCTCCTTTGCTGGTCCGCCGAACTGTCCGTGCTGGCGACGGCCTGGTCAGTGGCCGCCGTGCCCGCCGTGGTGCTGGTAGTAGCGATCGAGCGCGTCCTGTGCCCCCTCGGGCATCGAGCCATCGGAGTTACGGACGAGGAACACGCCGGCCATGCCGCCGTCGGAGTGGAACTGGACGTGGCAGTGGTACATCCATGCGCCCGGCCCAACACCCTCACCGGCGATCACCTGGAAACCAAAGGAGTCTCCGGGGTTGAGGTCCCGGGTGTCGACCACGCGGGTGGTGTCCTCGGCACTGGTGAGGTAGCCGGTGCGGTTGTCGGCCCAGCGGTGGGCGTGCAGGTGGAAGGTGTGCAACTGGTTGAAGTGTCCAATCGCGACGAACTCCACCCGCTCCCCGTGCCGCGCCTCCAGCAACGGCACCTCGGGAGCCACCTTGTTGTTGATCGTCATGTCGTTGAACACGACCGTGAACTGCTTGTCCGGCAACAGATCGCCCCTGCGCCGGACGATCAGCGCACCGTAGAGCCCACGCCGGATTCCCTCGGTGCCGTGCTCGCCGTCCATCGCGTGATCGTGGTAATGCCAGTACCCCGCACTGCCGGGAACCCACCGGCCGTTCGCGGCCTTGTAGGGCGCCTTGGTGCGCCACTGGTAGACGCGTCGCTGTCCCGGCTCGTTGAACGACGCGTTGAACGGGCTGCCGTCGGAATCGGTGCTGTAGTCCACGCCGTGCGGATGGATCGACAGCCGCTTGTCGGTGTTGTTGACCAGGTCGATCTCAAGGGTGTCGCCCTCCCAGATCTCCAGGATCGGTCCGGGAACGGTGGCCTGCCCCGGCGCGAGCCCGTAGCCGACCAGGCCGCCGGACAGTTCCTCGGCGTACATGGTGATGCGACGGGTCGCGGCGGCGGCCCGGACGGCCGGTTCCGGAGCCGCTGCGGCGGTGATGCCGGTTGCGACGGCCGGGACGACCACGCCCGCCGCGGCAGCACCCGCCAGCATCGACCGGCGAGATACCCGCCGCGGCGAGCCGCCGGTCTCAGCGCGTTGTTCAACCATGGGGTCTCCATTCAGCAGCACCCCGGGCAGGCCGCACCGGGGAGATCGGGATGGGGAGTCCGCCCTGGCGCGAAGCCGCGGGCGACAGATCGGCGAGACGGAAACGCGGGGGCGGCGGCGGGCCCGGACCTGGCTGGCGGGGCAGGCGAATCGGCAACAGCCACCGTGGTACTCGCGCGTGCTCGACCTGTCCCGACGTCCGGTTCACGCCTGCCTCGCCTTCACCGCCGAGGGTTTCCGTCGGGACGTTAATTACTTCCGGTGCTCCCGTAAATATCTACGGTTGATAAAACCCAACTTATGCTGCGTTAAGACAGAAGTTCTAGCACGGATGGAGCAAACCACTGCGGCCGATGCGCCTACTGCGCAACTCGCGGGCCAGAGCGGGGGACTCGCGGGCAGGTGTCAGATAAGGAAGGTGAACAGCGGGCTGTCCGGCGACACCCGCTCGATGCGGTGCGGCGCTGCCTGCATCCGCTTCAGCATGGGCTCCAGGTTCTCCGGCGCACCGAGCTCGACGCCCACCAGCGCAGGCCCGGTCTCGCGGTTGTTCCGCTTGACGTACTCGAACAGCGTGATGTCGTCGTCCGGTCCGAGCACATCGTCGAGAAACCGGCGCAGCGCCCCCGGCTCCTGCGGGAACTCCACCAGGAAGTAGTGCTTGCGGCCCTCGAAGACCAGCGCCCGCTCGACGATCTCGGCGTACCTGCTGACGTCGTTGTTCCCGCCCGAGAGGATGCACACCACGGTGGCACCGGCGGGCAGCCCGAGGTCCAGCGCGAGCGCCGCAGGCGCGAGCGCGCCCGCCGGCTCGCTGATGATCCCGTCGGACTGGTACAGATCGAGCATCTCCACGCAGATCCGCCCCTCGGGCACGGCGACCAGCCTCGGCCGTTGCTCGGCGGCGATCGCGCAGGTGTACCGCCCGACCTCGCGCACGGCCGCGCCGTCCACGAATGGGTCGATGTGGTCCAGCGCCACCGGCCGCCCCGCCGCCAGTGCCGCCGCCATGCTCGCGGCGCCGAGGGGCTCCGCGCCGATGACCGGCACGTCCGGGTGTGTCTCGCGCAGCCACGCCAGCGTGCCGGCGAGCAGCCCGCCACCGCCGACCGGTACGACAATGGCGTCCGGCGCGCGGCCGAGCTGCTCGATGACCTCCTTGACGACGGTGCCCTGCCCGGCGATCGTGCGCGGATCGTCGAAGGCGGGGATCAGGATGCTGCCGGAGGCGTCGGCGTGCGCCCGCGCGGCCGCGGCCGCGTCGTCGTAGGTCTCCCCCTCGACCACGATCTGCACCTGCCTGCCACCCAGCCGCGCCACCCGGTCGCGCTTCTGCCGGGGCGTCGTCCGTGGCAGGTAGACCCGTGCACCGACACCGAGGGAGGCGCACGCGAAGGCGACACCCTGGCCGTGGTTGCCCGCGCTCGCACAGACCACGCCCCGTTCGCGCTGCTCGGGGGTGAGTCCGCTGACGAAGTTGTACGCGCCGCGCCCCTTGTAGGAACGGACGGCGTTGAGGTCCTCGCGCTTGAGCCAGACGTCCAGGTCGTACCGCGTCGACAGGCGCTCGTTGCGCTGCAACGGGCTCGGCGGAATCAGTGCCGCGAACCGGCGCGCCGCCTGCACGACATCGGCCACGCTCACCACACCCGCGTCCGGGTGCGTCCCCGGCGCCCCGTCAGACAACCCATCCTCCTGCCGTACGTTCGACCCGCTCCCGCTCACCTGGCCGTCACTCATCGTGCGCGAGATTCGCAATCTACCGGCCAGCCCACGCAGGGCTCGCGAGTCCCCCGCCCAGGCACGCGAGTCCCCCGCTCCCGTCGGCGAGTCCCCCGCCCAGGCCGGCGAGTCCCCCGCTCGGACACGCGAGCTGCCCGCTGCGGTCCGCGAGTTGCCCCCAGTCTCGCGAGTCCCCCGCTCAGGTTCGCGAGTCCCCGTTCCCGGCCGTGAGCCACCCATCCGGCCCCGCGCCGCACACCGAGTTGCGCGCCGACAGCGCCAGTCGGCTGGGCTAGCTCCCGGCCTGACGAGGGCAACTCGCCCCGGGAGCGGGCATTTCACGCACCAGAGCGGGCAACTCGCGCGTCGGAGCGGGCAACTCGCGCGTCGGAGCGCGCAACTCGAGCACCGCAGCGGGGGATTCGCGCTCCCGAGCGGGCATTTCGCCTGCCGCGGCGGGAAACTCGAGTGCGGGACTGGGCATCTCGCGTGCCCGGGCGGGGGACTCGCGTGCTGGAGCGGGGGACTCGCGTGCTGGAGCGGGGGACTCGCGCTCGCCGTGCACACCGGCATTTGGCAACCGTCTGTTGTGGACGTTGCACGAGGGGTGAGCGGCACCGCCGACGCTGGTACCGCACCTCACCCGCCTGATAGGCTCCGAAGTCGACCTGGCTGCCCGTACCGCGTGCGAGCAGCAGGGGCACTCTCCTCGCCACGGCCGACCGTCCCAGGCCCGCA
Source organism: Saccharomonospora sp. NPDC046836 (assembly GCF_040645195.1). Taxonomy (NCBI): domain Bacteria; kingdom Bacillati; phylum Actinomycetota; class Actinomycetes; order Pseudonocardiales; family Pseudonocardiaceae; genus Saccharomonospora; species Saccharomonospora sp. NPDC046836. Next base: position 61,951 of record NZ_JBEYXW010000023.1, on the reverse strand, counting down.
AAGGAGCAAGCGCCGATGTTCACTACAGCCGATGACGTGTTGCGGTTCATCGCCGACGAGAACGTCGAGTTCGTCGACGTCCGGTTCTGCGACCTACCCGGCATCATGCAGCATTTCACCGTTCCGGCCACGACCTTCGACGCCGAGTTGTTCGAGAGCGGCGTGGCGTTCGACGGGTCCTCGGTGCGGGGTTTCCAGTCGATTCACGAATCGGACATGCTGCTTCTTCCGGACCCCTACACCGCACGCCTCGATCCGTTCCGGGCCCGCAAAACCGTGCTGATGAACTTCTTCGTGCACGATCCGTTCACCCGCGAGCCCTACAGCCGCGACCCGCGCACCATCGCGCGCAAGGCAGAGGACTACATCGCCGAGTCCACCATCGCCGACCGCGCCTTCTTCGGCCCCGAAGCGGAGTTCTACATCTTCGACTCCGTGCGCTACGACAACACGGAAAACCAGGCGTACCACCACATCGACTCGGTCGAGGGTTGGTGGAACACCGGACGTGAGGAGCCCGGCGGCAACCTCGGGTACAAGACTCCCTACAAGGCGGGCTACTTCCCCGTGCCGCCACGTGACCACTTCGCCGACCTGCGCGACGACATGGTGCACGGCCTCGCGGGCGTGGGTATCGAGGTCGAGAAGGCGCACCACGAGGTCGGCAGCGGCGGCCAGGCCGAGATCAACTACCGGTTCAACACGCTGCTGCACGCGGCCGACGACCTCCAGCTTTTCAAGTACATCGTCAAAAGCACGGCATGGGCAGCCGGGAGGACCGTCACGTTCATGCCGAAACCGCTGTTCAACGACAACGGTTCCGGCATGCACTGTCATCAGTCCCTGTGGGACGAGAACGGCCCGCTGTTCTACGACGAAACCGGCTACGGCGGCCTGTCCGACCTCGGGCGGCACTACGTCGGCGGGCTCCTTCACCACGCACCGAGCCTGCTGGCGTTCACCAACCCCACCGTGAACTCCTACCACCGGATGGTTCCCGGCTTCGAGGCACCGATCAACCTGGTCTACTCGCAGCGCAACCGCTCGGCCTGCGTCCGCATCCCCGTCACCGGCTCCTCCCCCAAGGCCAAGCGCATCGAGTTCCGCTGCCCCGACTCCGCCGGCAACCCGTACCTGTCCTTCTCCGCGATGGTCATGGCGGGGCTCGACGGCATCAAGAACAAGATCGAGCCCCCGCCACCCATCGACAAGGACCTCTACGACCTGCCACCGGAGGAGGCCCGCGATGTCGCCCAGGTACCGGCTTCGCTCGAGGACGTGATCGACCGCCTCGAAGCCGACCACGAGTACCTGCTCGCCGGCGGAGTGTTCACCTCCGACGTCATCGAGACCTGGATCGACTTCAAACGCGAACATGAGATCGACCCGATGCGGCTGCGCCCGCATCCCTACGAGTTCGCGCTGAACTACGACGTGTGAGCCCGAGTCGGTTTGGCGTGCCCCATCAGCTCGAGAGTAGGCTGTGTTTCACCCCACAGGGCAGGAAATTCACAGTCAGGCCTTCCTTTCCGAGAAGGCGCACAATCGGCTTCGGGGTGCTCTCATGGCTATCGATTTCACACTCACCGAGAAACAACGAGAAATTCAGCTCTCCGCACGGCGTTTCGCGGAGACTCACCTCGCTCCCCTGACGGACAGGGTTGATGCGGAACCAGATCCGCTCACAGGATTCCGGCTCACCAAGGGCGCGTATGCGGAGGCCTGCAGGAGCGGGATCGCCTTCTCCATGCTGCCCGCCCAATACGGCGGCGGCGGGCTGTCGAATGTCGATTTCGTCATCGCAGCCGAAGAGATCCAGGCCGTCGACCCGGGATTCGGCACCACCGTACTGGTGAACGGGCTCGGGCTGATGCCGGTCTGGTACTACGGAACCGAAGAACAGAAGAAACGGTTCATCGGTATGGCGACCGCCGACACGAGCGGCGAGTTCATCGTCGGGTACGCGGCCAGTGAACCGCCTGGCACGCCCGGTGGCACCGCGAACTTCGACGCGCCCGCGATCGACGGCGCCGGCATGCACGTCACCGCCCGGCTCGACGGCGACGAGTACGTCATCAACGGCCGCAAGTACTGGCCCTGCAACGTCGGCGGCTGGGACAACCTGGGCGCCAACCTCAATCTGGTCCTGGTGCGGACCGATCCCGACGTCGGAGGCACGGCCGGGCTGTCCGCCATCATGATCGAGCGCGGCACACCGGGAATCACCTACCACTCGATCAGCACCTCGGCGCAGCGCAGCGCCCCCAACTGCGAGATCATCTTCGACAACGCGCGGGTCCCCGCGCGCAACCTCATCGAGGGCACCAGGGGCAACGGCGACCTGGTGATCAACCGCAACTTCGCCTGGTCCGGGCCGGTGGCGGGCATCGGAGCCGTCGCGGTCGCGAGGACCGCCTACGAGGACACCCTGCGCTGGGCCAAGACCTACACGGCAGGCGGGCCGAAACCGATCATCAACTACCAGTACCCCGGCTACGTCCTCGGCGACGTCGCCGCGAAGATCGAGGCGGCCCGGTACTTCTGCTGGAAGGCGGCACACTACCTCGACCAGCACGGCTACCACGGCGAGATGCTCGGCGCGATGTGCAAGATCCATTGCACGGAAATGCTTTTCGACTGCGTCTACAAGTGCATGCAGGTGGTCGGCGTCAACTCGGTGGACAGGAAACACCGCTTCGATCGCTACCTGCGCGAGGCAGCGCTCCTTCCGCTGTACGACGCGGGGAACTTCGGCATGCAGCGGCGCAGGGTCCACGGCGTCATGGTCGACGAGACGTTCAACCCGCGGGCCTTCATGGACGACGAGCCGGTCGATTTCACCAAGGGCATGGAGGGCATCGACACGATTCCCGGCCCGAAGACCGACCAACCGCCGATTCCCGCACCCGCGGCAGGCGAGCCGGCTTTCGTCAGGTGACGGCGGGCTCCGTCGTGAAGGTCAGCTCGTCGTCGGCGACACCGACACGGACGTGGCTGCCCGGGCCGAGGGTTCCGTCGAGGAGCATGCGGGACAGCCGGTTGTCCACGTGCTGCTGAATGGTGCGCCGCAACGGCCGCGCGCCGAACTCCGGCTCGTGACCGCGCTGCGACAGCCAGGCCACGGCATCCGGCGTGAACTCCAGCCGGACGTCCTGTGCGTGCGCGCGCCTGACCGTGCGCTGGAGCATCATCTCGGTGATCCGGTGCAGCTGGTCCTCCTCCAGCCGGCGGAAGATGATGATCTCGTCGATACGGTTGAGGAACTCGGGGCGGAAGGTCTCGCGCAACCGCCGCAGCAGCCGCTCGCGCAGCGGCCCGTCGACCGCCTCCTCGCCGGCGCGGCCGAAGCCGAGCCCGCTCTGAGTGCCCGCGACGATCAGCTCCGAGCCCAGGTTGCTGGTCATGATGAGCACCGTGTTGGTGAAGTCGACCGTGCGGCCGCGCCCGTCGGTGAGCCTGCCGTCGTCGAGCACCTGCAGCAGGATGTTGAACACATCGGGGTGCGCCTTCTCGATCTCGTCGAGCAGCACCACGGAGTAGGGCCGCCTGCGGACCGCCTCGGTGAGCTGCCCTGCCTCCTCGTAGCCCACATAGCCGGGCGGGGCACCGATGAAGCGGCTGACGTTGTGCCGCTCGCCGTACTCGCTCATGTCGAGGCGCACCAGGTGGTTCTCGTCGCCGAACAGCGCCTCGGCCAGTGTGCGGGCGAGTTCGGTCTTGCCGACCCCCGTGGGGCCGAGGAAAAGGAAGCTGCCGACGGGGCGGTTCGGCTCGGAGAGGCCGATCCGCGAGCGGCGCACCGCCTCGGCCACAGCCTGCACGGCCTCGTCCTGCCCCACCACGCGTCCGTGCAGGTGTTCCTCCAGCCGCAGCAGGCGGTCCCGTTCCTCCTCGGTGAGCTGGCTGACGGGAATTCCGGTCAGCCGGGACACGACCTGCGCGACGTCCTCGGTCACCACCTCGGGCACATCGGACGACTGGTCACCGGACCGGGCGCGTTCGATGTCGGCACGGACCTCGGCGATGTTGTCGCGCAGGCTCGCGGCCCGCTCGTACTGTTCCTCGCTGACCGCCTGGTCGCGGTCCCTGAGCAGCTGGTCCAGCCGGGCCTGCAGGTCACGTAGCTTCGCCGGGCCCCGTCCCGCACGCAGCCGGACCCTGGCGCCCGCCTGGTCCATCAGGTCGATCGCCTTGTCCGGCAGGAACCGGTCGGTGATGTAGCGGTCCGCCAGCGTGGCGGCCGCATCGAGTGCCTCGTCGGTGAAGCGGACCTGGTGGTGCGCCTCGTAGCGGTCGCGAAGGCCGCGCAGGATCGCGATGGTGTCCTCGACCGAGGGCTCCGGCACGAGAATCGGCTGGAAACGCCGCTCCAGCGCGGGGTCGGTCTCGACGTCGCGACGGTACTCGTCCAGTGTGGTGGCACCGATGATGTGCAGCTCTCCCTTGGCCAGCGCAGGTTTGAGCATGTTGCCCGCGCCCATGGAGCCCTCGGCCGAGCCGGCGCCGACGACGGTGTGCAGCTCGTCGATGAACACGATCAGCTCGTCGCGGTGTGCGCGGATCTCTTTCAGCAGGCTGGTCATCCGCTCCTCGAAGTCCCCGCGGTAGCGGGTACCGGCCACCATGGCGGGGAGGTCGAGCTCGATCACCCTGCGGTTGGCGAGCGTGTCCGGCACGTCCTCCGTCGCGATTCGCTGTGCCAGCCCCTCCACGATGGCGGTCTTGCCGACACCGGCCTCCCCGATGAGCACCGGGTTGTTCTTGGTGCGCCGGGAAAGCACCTCGACCGTCTGCTCGATCTGTTCCGCACGGCCGATCACCGGGTCGAGGCCGCCCTCGCGGGCCAGCTCGGTGAGGTCGCGGCCGTACTGGTCGAGTGTCGAGGTGGCCGAGGGCTGCTCACCGCGCTCGCGGGCCGCGGGGCCGGCCAATGTCTCCGGATTCACCCTGGCCTGACCGAGAATCTTGCCGGCACCGGATTCGGGGTTGGCAGCGAGCGCGAGCAGCAGATGCTCAGGACCGATATAGGAGGAGCCAAGACCGCGGGAGATCTGGTGCGCGTCGAGCAGCGTGCGCTTGGCGGCCGGGGTCAGCCGTACCGGGCCCGGCCGCGGCTCCGCCACCTTCGACTGCTGCTCGATCTGGCCGGCCAGCGCGTCCGGGTCCGCCCCCGCACGCCCGATCAGCGCTCTGGTGGCCGGTTGCCGCGTGGCTGCCCAGAGCAGCTGTTCGGTATCCAGGTCGGTCCTGCCCCAGGCGGCCGTCTGGTTAGCCGCGTCGGAGACCAGGTCCCGCGCCTGGTCGCTCATCAGCCTGGTGATGTCGACGGGATAGGAGCCCCGGCGCGAGGTGCCGGACCCGAAGAACTGTGCCAGAAAATCGTCGAAAGGACTGGGGCCGGCCTCACCCGGCTCGAAGAAGCCCGACATCGCCTTTCCTCCACTCACGACGCGCAGACGGCTGCCGCGATAGGGCTTGCCGGGGCCACGCCTGCACAAACCTCGGCGACGGCGTGACCTTCTCTGCGTGGTGCGTCCGGTTCGGCCGGTATGCGACGTAGAACCACCGGCCATTGTGGACGGTGCACGATGCTGTGCGTGGTCGCCTTCGCACCATCCGCAGTCGCGTTATAGTGCTGCGCAAAACCCTTGTGACCACGGTCATTGCGCAATACCCCCGGACCGTGCGCACGATATCCTGCACGAAAGATTTGTGTGGACGCCCCGAAGGAGAAGGACCATTGCCTGACCTGGGTGCGCCGTTGGCAGGTGGCCACCTATGCCTCTGAGCGAAAAAGAACAGCACGCACTGGACGCGCTCGAGCGAACGCTGCGCACGGAGAATCCCCGGCTGGATCGGTGGCTGCGCCGCATGCGATCCCCGGAGGACACCACCTCGGTCGTGCTGACCCTCGGAATTCTCGCCGCGATCGTGCTCGGCGTCGCCTTGCTCATCGTCGGCACCCGCCTCGGTGAAGCGGGCTGGATCGCAGCCGGGGTGATCGTCACGGCGCTCGTGCCCGCCGGTGCGATTCTGTGGGCGTCCAAGCGCTACTACCACCCGCGTTGCCACCACCTGGTACGTGTTTCCGTGGAGGACTGCCCGCGCTGCACAGCTGTCGCTTGACTCACCACCGCACCGGGACTTCGCGGAGGCCGCCGACGACGAGCCCCTCGATCCGGCGCAGCTCGTCCACCCCGGCAGCCAGTTCCAGTGACGGGAGCGTGCGCAGCAGCACGTCGAGCACAGTCCGCAGCTCGGTTCGTGCCAGCGCCTGGCCGAGGCACGCGTGCGCGCCGACCCCGAAGGCCAGGTGCGGATTCGGTGTGCGGTCCAGGTTCATCTCGGCGGCGCCGTCGAAGACGTTCTCGTCCCGGTTGGCCGCGGCCAGGTTGCACACGACGGTCGTGCCCCGGTGCAGTACGGTGTCGCCGACCTCGACCTCCGCGCCGATGTACCGCGGGATTCCGAACCCGGCGTTCGCATCGAACCGCAGCGCTTCCTCGACCGCTGTGCGCACCAGGGACCGGTCAGCCAGCAGCCGCTCCCAGCGCCGCCGGTCCGCGAGCAGCATGACCATCATCTTCCCGATCATGTTCGTGGTGGTCTCGTGCCCCGCGACCAGCAACCCCTGCGCAGTGGCCACCAGCTGCCTTTCCGACCACCCGGTACCGCTGATCAACTCGCTCAGCAGGTCCTCACCTGGTTCCGCCCGCTTGGCCGTGATGAGTGCGGTCAGGTACTCGGCGAACTCGGCCTGTGCGGCGGCGACCTCGCCGGGGGTGTACCGGGTCAGGTTGAGCATGGTGTCGGACCAGTAGCCGAAGGAGTCCCGGTCGGCGACCGGAACCCCCAGCAGATCGCAGATCACCCACACCGGCAACGGAAACGCCAGACTCGCCTTCAGGTCCGCCGGCTGCCCGCGTTCGACCATGTCCTCGACGAGCCGTTCGGCTGTCGCCTCGATCCCGGGCCGCAGCGCGGCCATGCGCTTGGCGGTGAACCACTGCCCCACCGTGCGCCGCCACCGCTGATGCCCTCCGCCGGTCTGCAGCTCCGACGTCTCGCGCGGGCTGTCGAACACCCCACCCGGCTCACTGGGCGAGATCCTCGCCGCGTCCGGCGCGGTCAGCAACCTGCCGAAGCGCGGGTCCGCCAGTATCTGCTTGACGTCGGCATGCCTAGTGAGCAGCAACGCCTCGTCTCCGCTGGGCAGCGCAACCCGCGCGACCGGGCACCTCTGCCGCAACCGCGCCCACTCGGCGGGCGGGGCCAGCACCGCCGAAGCCGGAATCGGGTAGCGCAACACCTGCTGAGCGTCATCGGAAGCCATGGCGCAGCCTCCTGGGGAGTCGGTCCGCGGTACCTCACCAGTCAACCCGAACACGCCGACGGAGTCATCCGCCCGAGCCCTTCAGCTCCGAAACGAAACCAGTTGCCATTGGTCTTGTCTGCCGCGAATTCAGTCGCGAAGATGGCAGCGAGCCGACGCGATCCTTACCTCAGGGAGCCCTGGACATGACCGACAAGAGCGTGCTGCAGAACTTCGTCGACGGCGCCTCCGCCGAGCCGGCCGATGGGCACTACGCGGATCTGATCGATCCGAGCACCGGTGAGGTGTTCGCCGCCGCGCCGGTGTCCGGGCAGCAGGACGTCGACCGGGCGATGACCGCCGCGGCGCGGGCGTTCGAGGCATGGCGAGGCGCCACACCGAAGGACCGGCAGCTCGCACTGTTGAAGTTCGCCGACGCGATCGAGGCGCGGGCCGGGGAACTGGTCGACGCCGAATGCCGCAACACGGGCAAACCACGGCAGCTCACGCTCGAGGAGGAGCTGCCACCCGCGGTCGACCACTTCCGGTTCTTCGCCGGCGCGGCGCGGGTCCTGGAGGGCAAGTCGGCAGGCGAGTACCTCGCCGGGCACACCAGCTACGTGCGACGTGAGCCGATCGGCGTGTGCGCGCAGGTCACCCCGTGGAACTACCCGCTGATGATGGCGGTGTGGAAGGTCGCGCCGGCACTGGCGGCCGGTAACACGGTGGTGCTCAAGCCTTCGGACACCACACCGGTGACGACGCTGCTGCTGGCCGAGATCGCGGCGGAGTTCTTCCCGGCAGGGGTGTTCAACGTGGTGTGCGGCGACCGGGACACCGGGCGGGCGCTGGTCGCCCACCCCACGCCGCAGCTGGTGTCGATCACCGGGTCGACCCGGGCCGGTCGGGAGGTCGCCGCGGCCGCGGCACCCGACCTCAAGCGCACCCATCTCGAGCTCGGCGGCAAGGCGCCGGCCGTCGTGTTCGACGACGCCGACGTGGCCGGGGCCGCCGAGGCCATCGCCGTCGGGGGCTATTTCAACGCCGGCCAGGACTGCACCGCGGCCACCAGGGTGCTCGCCGCGCCCGGCGTGTACGACGAGCTCGTCGCCGCACTCACCGAGCAGGCCCGCAGCACCCGTACCGGCGCACCGTCCGAACCGGACGTCCTCTACGGACCGCTGAACAACGCCGGCCAGCTCGCCAGGGTACGTGGCTTTGTTGACCGGCTTCCCGGCCACGCGACCGTCCACATCGGAGGTCAGCAGGTCGGCGAGCGGGGCTACTTCTACGCCCCGACGGTGGTCTCGGGTGTGCGCCAGGATGACGAGATCATCCAGCAGGAGGTGTTCGGCCCGGTCATCACCGTGCAGCGGTTCGTCGACGAGGACGAGGCGGTCGCCTTCGCCAACGGCGTGGAGTACGGCCTCGCGGCATCGGTGTGGACCCGCGACCACGGCCGCGCGATGCGGATGACCGCGCGGCTGGACTTCGGCTGCGTGTGGGTGAACACGCACATCCCGTTCATCTCGGAGATGCCGCACGGGGGCTTCAAGCACTCCGGTCACGGCAAGGACCTGTCGATGTACGGCTTCGAGGACTACACCCGGGTCAAGCACGTCATGCACAACATCGAGGGCTGAGGCTGCCGGGGTGCTCAGCCCTCGCGCAGACCCCATGGCGAGCCGTACTCACCGAGCAGGTCGAGCAACGGTACGGGGTCGAACGCCTCGGGCCCGAGCACTCCGCTGCCCGACCACGCGCCGGAGGACAGCAGCTCCAGCGCCACCACCGGGTTGAGCGCGGTCTGCCAGGCTACGGCCTGGTGACCGTACTCGCGCATCGACCATTCGTTGTCCACCACGTGGTAGAGGTAGACCTCGCGCGGCGCGCCGCCAGGGCCGCTCCCCCGCACCCAGGTACCCGCGCAGGTCTTGCCGGTCATGCGCGGGCCGAGCGTCGCGGGGTCCGGCAGGCAGGCCGCCAGTAGGTCACGGGGCGCCACCGACGCCTCGCGCACCCGCACCGGGCGGGTGGAGTCGAGGCCGAGCCTGTGCAACATGCGGAGCACGTCGATGAACTCCGCGCCGAGCCCGTACTTGAACGTCACCCTGTCGGCCTCGACCCAACGCGGGATGAGCAGCACCTCCTCGTGCTCGACGTTCACACACTCGACCGGCCCGATGCCCTCCGGGAAGTCGAAGACCTCCGGCTCCGAGAACGGTTCGGTGGTGTACCAGCCACGCGCGCGCTCCCACACGACCGGCGGGTTCAGGCACTCCTCGATGGTGGTCCAGATGGAGAAGGTCGGCGCGAAGTCGTGGCCGTCCACCACGAGGTTCGCGCCATCGCGCACGCCGATCTCCTCGATCGAGGAGAACAGGTGGTCCGCGGCGTAGCGGGCGAACACGTCGGACAGGCCGGGCTCCACGCCCATGCCGACCAGCGCGAGCCGGCCGCGCCCGGCCCACAGCTCCGCCACAGCGAACTGATCGTCGCCGAGCTTCACGCCGGTACGGCTGTAGGGCTCGGTCGGATGCGGTGAGGACAGCGACATCGCCATGTCCAGATAGTCCACATCGGCTGCGAGGGCGCCCTCGAACACGGGCATGGTGAACCGTGGATCCACTGCGTTGAGCACATGGGTGATCCCATGTGCCCGGCACAGCTCGGCGACATCGGCTGCCGAGGACGCGTCCAGCTGCACCGCGGAGAATCGCGGATCGTCCAGCGACTTCAGGGCACTGGCCGCGCGGTCCGAATCCCGGTCGGCCACCACGAATGCGGAGAAGAACGGCCTCCGCGCGGCGATGGCGGCCACGGCCGCGCCGACAGTGCCCGCACCGACCAGAAGTACCCGCATCAGGAGACCCCCGTTCCGCGGCGGGCCTGCCCGCGCCCGCGCAGCTGCGTCACCAGCACCAGAACGAACGCCAGCACGAACACCGCGCTGCCGATCACGTTGACCTCACGGGGAATGCCGCGCTGCGCGGCGCCCCAGACGAACATCGGGAAGGTCACCGTGGTGCCTGAGTTGAAGTTGGTGATGATGAAGTCGTCGAACGACAGCGACAGCGACAGCAGCGCCGCCGCCGCGATACCGGGCAGCACCAGCGGCAGGGTGACCCGCCGGAAGGTCTGCCATTCGGTGGCGTAGAGGTCCATCGCCGCCTCCTGCAGCCGCGGGTCCAGCCCGGCGAGCCGTGCCTTCACCGTCACCACGACGAAGGAAAGGCAGAACAGGACGTGCGCGATCACGACGGTCCAGAAGCCCAGCGGCACACGGAGCATCACGAACAGCGCGAGCAGTGAGCTGCCCAGTACCACCTCGGGTGTGGCCATCGGCAGGAAGACCAGCGCGTTGGCGGTGCCCCGGCCGCGGAAGCGGTGGCGCGCAAGAGCGAAGGCCATCAGCGTCCCGAGCACGGTGGCGATCAGCGTGGCGACAAGTGCGATGCCGATGCTGACCCGCAACGCATCGGCGATACCGGCGCTGCCGAACGGGTCGAGCCAGTACTCCAGTGTCCATTGTGCTGACAGGTCGTAGGACAGCCTGCTCGCCGGCCGGTTCACCGACAGCAGGAACACCACGACGATCGGCAGGAACAGGTAGGCCAGCACGATCAGGCCGATCACCAGCACCCAGTGGTCGGCGACCCACCGCCAGAAGCGGTACACCTACACCACCTCCTCGGTGCCGGCCGCGCGCAGGTACGAGAAGACCATGACGAGGATCGTGGCCATGAGCAGGAACGACAGCGCCGCTGCCTGCGGATAGTCCAGACGCACCAGGAACGCCGAGTCGATGACGTTGCCGATCATGTACTGGTTCGGTGTGCCGAGAAGCTCGGCGTTGATGTAGTCGCCCGTCGCCGGGATGAACGTCAGGAGCGTGCCCGCGACGACCCCTGGCATCGACAACGGCAGCGTGACCCGGCGGAACGTCGCGACCGGTCGGGCGTACAGGTCCCGGGACGCCTCCAGCATCCGGCGGTCGAGCCGCTCGAGGCTGGCGTAGAGGGGCAGCACCATGAACGGCAGGAAGTTGTACACCAGGCCCGCGACGACCGCGACCGGCGTCGCGAGCAACCGGGCGTCGTCGGGGACGAACGGCAGCGCGCGCCACAGCGCGACCACCGGCCCGTTGTCCGACAGGATCGACTTCCAGGCCAGTGTGCGGAGCAGGAACGTGGTGAAGAACGGCGCGATCACGCACACCAGCAGCAGCGTGCGCCACCGCCCCGCCTTCTGCGCGATCGCGTAGGCGAGCGGGTAACCGAGCAGGAGGCAGATGACGGTGGCGATGCCCGCGTAGCCGGCGGAGCGCAGCAGGTGCGGCCAGTACTCGGCGACCGCGTCCACGTAGTTGCCGAAGGCGAAGGCCTGCCGGTAGCCGGTCTCCAGGCTGCCGCTGCGGTCGTAGAGGCTGGTCGCGGCGAGCTGCACGGACGGCACCACGAAGAACAGCAGCAGCCACAGCCCACCGGGCAGCAGCAACAGGAAGGGCAGTCCGCGTCGCCTTGTCCGTGGAGGTCGCTCCACAGTGGACCGATCGTCCGGGGGTGGGGCGGCCGTGGCGCCCATGAGTGCCGTCACGGCGCGACGCCGAGCGGGTCGGCGGTGTAGCGGGGTGCCTCCTCACCCGCGCCGTCCGGCCGGTCCAGCACGAACGAGTGCGCCGGGTACCAGTGCGCGACGACCTCTGTGCCCGGGACCATCGGCTCGCCGGCCATCGCGTTGGCGGAGAACACCGACATCTCCTGCCCCCACGGCGTGCGCAGCAGGTACTCGGTGCTCACCCCCGCATAGCAGGTGTCGGTGAGCACGCCACGCACCTGGTTGTGCTGGGGCGGCACCTGCTCACCGGGCAGCGCGAGCCGGACCTTCTCCGGGCGGATGCCGAGCCACACCGGCCCGCCGGTGGCACGGGCACGGGCAGCCGGGGCGGCGAACCGCTCACCGTGCGCGGCCAGCAGGAGGTCGTCGCCGGACCGGCCGCTCACCTCGGCGGCGAACAGGTTGGACTGCCCCAGGAAGTTCGACACGAAAGGGTTCGCGGGGAACTCGTAGATCTCGGTGGGCGCACCGAGCTGCTCGATGCGGCCCTTGTTCATGACCGCGACCGTGTCGGCCATCCACATGGCCTCGTCCTGGTCGTGGGTCACATGCAGGAAGGTGCTGCCGACCTCGGTCTGGATTCGTTTGAGCTCGATCTGCATCTGGCGGCGCAGCTTCAGATCGAGCGCGCCGAGCGGCTCGTCGAGCAGCAGCACCTTCGGCTCGTTGACGAGCGCCCTGGCCAGCGCCACCCGCTGCTGCTGACCGCCCGACAGCTGCGCGGGCTTGCGCCGCTCGAACCCGGCGAGCTGCACCAGCTCCAGCATCTCGCCGACCTTCGGCGCGACCTTGCGGATACCACGCCTCCGCAAGCCGAAGGCGATGTTGTCGGCGACGGTCAGGTGCGGGAACAGCGCGTAGCTCTGGAACACGGTGTTGACCGGCCGCCGGTACGGGCGCAGGTGGGTGATCACCTTGTCGCCGAGCCGGATCTCGCCCGAGGTCGGCTCTTCGAGGCCGGCGACGGTGCGCAGTGTCGTGGTCTTGCCGCAGCCGGACGCGCCGAGGAGCGCGAAGAACGAGCCCTGCGGCACAGTGAGGCTCAGGTCGTCGACCGCGGTGAACGAGCCGAACCGCTTGGTGACGTGGTCGAGAACGAGGTCTGCAGTGTCGGCCATCCGCTATGCTCCGATCACCTGCTGGAACTTCTGCTCATAGGCGCGCTCCTGGGCCTCGTCCAGCGCCATGAAGACCTTGGCGCCGGCGAGTGTGGCGTCGTCCGGGAAGATCAGCGGGTTGGTCGCGAGCTCCGGATCGAGCTTCTCCATTTCGGACTGGGCGCCGCTCACCGGGCAGATGTAGTTGACGTTGGCGGCGACCTGCGCGGCCACGGCCGGGTCGTAGTAGTAGTCCATGAGCGCCTCGGCATTGGCGCGGTGGGTGGCCCGGTTCGGCACGAGCATGTTGTCCGACCACAGCATGAGACCGGACTCCGGCGCGACGAACCGCACGTTGGCGTCCTCGAAGTTGAGCTGGATGACGTCGCCGGACCAGCCGATGCACGCGGCGATGTCACCCCTGGCGAGTTCCTGGGCGTAGTCGTTGCCGGTGAAGCGGCGGATCTGGCCGGACGCGGTGGCCGCGCCCAGCTTGTCGATGGCCTCGTCGAACTGGGCCTCGGTGAAGTTCGCCGGGTCGGCGCCGATCGACAGCAGCAGCAGGCCCATGGTGTCGCGCATCTCGGCGAGCATGGTGACCTTGCCCTTGAGGTCCGGCCGGGTCAGTAGCTCGTCGACTGTGCGGATCTCCGCGGTCACCGACGCGTTGTAGGCGAGGCCCGCCAGCCCGGACTGCCACGGCACGGCGTGGTCGGTGCCCTTGTCCCACGAGCGGCCCTGTAGTGACGGCAGCAGGTTCGCGGTGACGTTCGGAATCGTGGCCTTGTCGAGCGTCTGCACCCAACCGAGCCGGATCAGCCGGGCCGCCATCCAGTCAGTGAGCACGATGATGTCGCGGTCGACCGGCTGGCACGCGGAGAGCTGGTTGCGCACCTTGCCGAAGAACTCGTTGTTGTCGTTGACATCCTCCTGGTAGGTCACCTGGATGCCGGTCTCGGCGGTGAACGCTTCCAGCGTGGGCCGCTTGCTCGCGTCGCTGTCGTCGATGTCGATGTAGAGCGGCCAGTTGGAGAACACCAGTGTCTTCTCGGCCCCGGAACGGTCCTCGCTGACGCAGCTCTCCGCGGTCTGCTGGGTACCCTGTGTGCCGCAGGCGGCCAGCACGCCGCCCGTCGACGCGAGGGCGCCGGCAGCGAGAATTCCTCTGAGGACGGTGCGGCGGGTGGTCCGCAGGCGGCCGGTGTTCATGACCGGCAGCACGGCGGCCGCCTCCGGGGACAGCTGGGTGTGCGCCCTGGTCTGCATGGCGACTGATCCTGACATGCGAACCGCTCCACCACAAGGGATTCCGTTGTCACGGTCGCGCTACACAACGAAATGCGGCAGACTCACCGCCGTAACAAGGAGGGATGGCATGACGGATTCAGCACTCGACGGGCCCGCGCGCCGGGTCGTGGTCCACAACGGTACCCAGCACGCACTGCTGGACGACGTCGCCAAGGCCATTATCGAGCAGCTCCAGGAGGATGGGCGGCGCCCCTACGCCACGATTGCCCGCGCGGTGGGGCTGTCCGAGGCGGCGGTGCGGCAACGCGTACAGCGGCTGCTCGATGCCGGCGTGATGCAGATCGTCGCCGTCACCGACCCGCTCCAGCTGGGGTTTCCCCGCCAGGCGATGGTCGGCCTGCGGACGTCGGACGACCTGGAGCAGACCGCCGACCGGCTCGCCGAGATCTCCGCGGTGGACTACGTCGTGATCACGGCCGGTTCCTTCGACCTGCTCGCCGAGGTCGTCGCCCGCAATGACGACCACCTGCTGGAGATCCTCAAGGAAATGCGAGCCGTTCCCGGGGTGACCACGACCGAGGCGTTCCTCTACCTCAAGCTGCGTAAGCAGACGTATTCCTGGGGCACAGCCTAAGGGTGCGGAATCCGTCGATCAGCGGAGGTACAGCCACGGAATCCACCGTCGATCGACGTGATATGTTCGTGAACCACTTGTCTCAACGGTGTTGGTGTGCGATAACCGTGGTATGTCCAGCAGCATCGACTCCCACGCCGCCGACCACCTCTGGATGCACTTCACCCGCATGTCGTCCTATGCGGACACGCCGGTGCCGGTGATCGCCCGAGGTGAGGGCGCCTACCTGTACGACACCAACGGCAGGCGGTACCTGGATGGGCTGTCCGGGCTGTTCGTCGTGCAGGTCGGGCACGGCAGGGAGGAGCTCGCCGACGCCGCGGCCAAGCAGGCCCGCGAGCTCGCCTACTTCCCCATCTGGTCCTACGCGCACCCGAAAGCCGTCGAACTGGCCGAGCGGCTTGCCGGGCTGGCTCCGGGCGACCTGAACCAGGTCTTCTTCACCACCGGGGGCTCGGAAGCGGTGGAAAGCGCGTGGAAGCTCGCCCGCGCCTACTTCAAACTCACCGGCAAACCGACCAAGCACAAGGTCATCTCCCGGTCGATCGCCTACCACGGCACCTCGATGGGCGCGTTGTCGATCACCGGACTACCCGGCCTGAAGGCGGACTTCGAGCCGCTGGTGCCCTCCACCGTGCGGGTGCCGAACACCAACTTCTACCGCGCGCCCGCCGGTACCGCGGGCCCGGACGGCACCGACGCCGAGGCGTTCGGCCGCTGGGCGGCGGATCGCATCGAAGAAGCCATCCTGTTCGAGGGACCTGACACCGTTGCCGCGGTGTTCCTCGAACCAGTGCAGAACGCAGGCGGCTGCCTCCCGCCCCCGCCGGGCTACTTCCAGCGGGTGCGCGAGATCTGCGACCGGCACGACGTTCTGCTGGTGTCGGACGAGGTGATCTGCGGATTCGGCCGGCTCGGCGAGTACTTCGGTGCGCAGCGCTACGGCTACCAGCCCGACATCATCACCTGTGCCAAAGGCTTGACCAGTGGTTACGTACCGCTCGGCGCGATGATCGCCAGCGACCGGCTGGCCGAGCCGTTCCGCCATGGCACCAACTGGTTCGCCCACGGCGTCACCTTCGGCGGCCACCCGGTGGCGAGTGCGGTCGCGCTCGCCAACCTGGACCTGTTCGTGCGCGAGGACCTCAACGGCCACGTGCAGCGCAACTCGGCGTTGTTCCGGTCCTATCTCGAACGGCTCACGGACCTGCCGATCGTCGACGACGTGCGCGGCGACGGCTACTTCTTCGGCATCGAACTGGTCAAGGACAAAGCAACCAAGGCCTCGTTCGACGCCTCGGAGTCCGAGGCGCTGCTGCGCGGCTTCCTGTCTCGGGCACTGTTCGAGAACGGTCTGTACTGCCGGGCTGATGACCGTGGTGATCCCGTGGTGCAGCTGGCGCCGCCGTTGATCTGCGACGAGTCCCACTTTGCGTTGATCGAGCAGGTGTTGCGTGCCGTGTTGACCGAGGCTTGGGGGCGGATCTGATCCGTTATTGGGTTGGGGTGATTGGGTTTCAGGCACGCCTTCGGTGCGCCGTGTGAAACTGTCGCTCCTGCGGTTGGGTTTTGTCACTGTCTACTAGCGACAGTTCCCCACGGTCCGGCTTTCGACGAGCTCGTCATGCTGGAGTCGGGCGAGGACACCCGGCAGTGCATCGTCCGACTGGCTCCCCAGGCCTCGCGGATTGTGTTGGTGGTGAACGCCGAGTGGGTGGCTACGGTCGCTGTAGTCCGGGAGCTGGAGGCCGAGCTGCCCTATTCGATGAGTCGGCTGCTGACGTGATGTTCGCTGCTCTTGAACGGCCGTCCCTGCGGTCGCGGATCGTTGCTCGTGTGCCTGATGGGGTGTTTGGGGTGCCCCTATTTGGTGGGGTTGTTGGGTTTCAGGCACGCCTTCGGCGCGCCGTGTGGAACTGTCGCTCCTGTGGTTGGGTTTTGCCACTGTCTACTAGCGACAGTTCCTCACGGTTCGGGTATCGTTGTCAACTTTGCTTGTAGTTCGCTACGCAGTGCGGTATGATCGGTCTTGTGGGGGATTCCTTGTTAGGCCGACAGCTTCCGGATCGGATCTTGGCTCTCAATCGGCTCAAGATGTGGGTTGATGCCTCGTTGCATCGGGCTATCAACTCGCTGGATGAAAATCGTGGGCATGCGTCGGATGTGGCTGCCGAGTTGGCGTTGTTGTTGTCGGTTGGTGAGCAGCACGCTCGGCGGGTGGTCGATCTGTCTACCACCTTGGTTCATCGGTTGCCGGAGACTTTGGCTGCTATGGAGTCTGGTGTTGTCGATTCTTATCGGGCTTCGAAAGTCGCTGCGGCTACGGCGTGGCTCGATGACTCGCAGGCTCGCCAGGTTGATTCTGCTGTCGGCGCCTCGGCTTGACGGCAAGAATCCTCATCAGGTTCGGCGGGTTGCGTCGTATTGGGCTTTGAAGGTCGATCCGGAGGGTGCTGCTCGGCGGGCGGGCCATCGTCGGGCGGAGCGGTCGGTGCAGTTGCTGCCTGGTGAGGACGGGATGTCGACCTTGCTCGCCGATTTGCCTGCCGAGGTTGCCTCATCCGCTTACGCGCGGATTGATCGGATGGCCCGTACCCTGCGTGGCGGCAACGAATCCCGCACCCTCGACCAACTTCGCGCCGACGTGTTCGCTGAGCTGTTGCTCGGCTCGAACACCGATGGTTCCGGAGCCAAGGCCGACGTGCACGTCTACGTCGACCTCACCACCCTCGCCGGGCTCAACGACGATCCCGCCCAGTTGGCGGGATATGGGCCGATTCCGGCTGCGGTGGCACGACAGATCGCTGACCAACCCACCTCCTCCTGGCGGCGGATTGTCACCGATCCGCTCACCGGAGCACCGGTCGACGTGGGACGCTGCCGCTACAGACCACCCGTCGTGCCACCGGCCCGCACACTTCGGCGACAACGACCACCACACCCCCTGGAACCGCCAGGGGGCGACCGACCGGGCCAACCTGGTCAACCTCTGCCGCCGGCACCATCGCCTCAAGGACCGGCCAGGCTGGACCTACCGGCTACACCCGGACACCGCCCAAGTCACCGTCACGACACCGAGCGGTGCCACCTACACCAGTGACCCCGAACCACTCCACGACCCACCACGGCCCTGATGGAACCTCTCCGTCCGAAGTAGATCAACGGTCAGGCGGGGAAGCTGATGGCGTGGGTGTCCATGAACTCGCGGATCCCCTCGATGCCCATCTCGCGGCCCATGCCGCTGTGGTCGAAGCCGCCGAAGGGCGCGCGCTCGTCCAGGTGGGCGGCGCCGTGGGCGTTGACGAACGTGTAGCCGCTGCGCAGGCGGGACGCTACGGCGGCTGCGCGGTCCGGATCCGCCGTCCACACCGAGGATGCCAGGCCCGCCCACGTGTCGTTGGCGCGCGCAACGGCCTCGTCCTCGTCGTCGAAAGGCAGGATCGGTACGGTTGGGCCGAACTGCTCCTCCACCACGACACGGGTGTCGTGGGACGGATCGAGAACCAGCGACGGCAGCAGGAAGTTGCCGCGCTCCAATTCGGTCCCATCCGCGACTGTGCCGAACTCCCGCACCTCGGCACCACTGGCTCGCGCCTGCGCAACGAGCTCGCGGACGTACTCCTTCTGGCGCGGGCTGTGCAGCGGCCCCATCGTCGCGTTCTCGGCCAAACCGTGCCCAATGACCACATTGGACAACAGCCCGGTCAGGCCCTCGACCACCTCGTCATAGCGTGACCGATGAACGTACAGCCGCTTGACAGCCATACAGATCTGGCCGGTCGAATCGAATATGCCACCGAACAGGGACCGCATCGCCTCGGGACCGAGGTCGGCGTCGGCCAGCACGAGCGCAGGGTCGTTGCCGCCCAGCTCGAGTGCGACCCGGGTCAGCGACCCCGCCGCCATCGCCATGATCCGTTTGCCGCCGGCCGGGCTGCCGGTGAAGCAGACCTTCTTCACCCGGTCATCGGCGATCAACGCGGGGCCGATCTCCGCGTCGGTTCCCGTGACGACATTGAGCACGCCGGGCGGCAACGCCCGCGCAACCAACTCCACAGTGCGGACAGTCGCCAGCGGCGCGGTGGGCGGCGGCTTCACCACGACGGTGTTGCCCGCCAACAGCGCCTGCGGCAGCGAGGCCCCCAGGATCGCGAGCGGCCAGTTGAACGGCACGATGATCGTCACGGCCCCGAGTGGCCGGTAAGCGACCTCGGTGCGGTACGGCGGGGCAGCCAGCTGCGTCGTCTGCTCGACTTCGCCGGCCAGTTCGACCGCGAGCCGGCAACGATGCTCGAACACCACGGAGTCGATCACCGACTCCATCCGGATCTTGCCGTTCTCCCGGGTGAGCACCCCGGCGGTCGCCGCACGGTCGGTCTCCAGCGGAGCCAAAGCCGCCGTCAGCAGCTCCGCCCGCTCCCGCGGGCTGCGGGCGGCCCAGCCCGGGAACGCCCGGTCGGCCGCCGCGACAGCAGCGCTGGCCTGCTCCGCGGTCGCGGCCGCAGCGTAGCCGACGACCGACTCGCCGTCCGCAGGATCGACCACCCGCAGCACATCCTCGGCACCGCATGGCTCACCGTCGAAGAAGAGCCCGGTCTCGATCTGGGGCAGCTGGTCAACGGGCATCGTCATCTGCGCCTCACAGTGCGGTCGCTGGCCGGGAACATCGTCGTCCTGCCACGAGAACTTACGTCCCGTCCGCGACAGGACGCCACGACACCGGACGCGACCCGGCCGCGACATTTGACGCAGCCGCGGCAGATCGCTTGCCTGTCCGCGGCGCACACGGCTAGCGTCCGCACACGATGCCGACCGTTCGCGAAACAACATACGACCTGCTGCGCGCCTGGGGCCTGACCACGATCTTCGGCAACCCCGGCTCTAACGAGCTGCCCTTCCTGGACGGATTCCCACCCGACTTCCGCTACGTCCTCGGCCTGCACGAAGGTGCTGTGCTCGCGATGGCCGACGGCTACGCGCAGGCCACCGGACGGCCCGCGCTGGTCAACCTGCACTCCGCGGCGGGGCTCGGCAACGCGATGGGCAACCTCGCCAACGCCCGCGCATGCCACACACCGCTGGTCGTGACCGCGGGCCAGCAGACACGCGCAATGATCGGGCTGGGGTCGGTCCTCGCCGAACCGGCGATGACCCGCGTGCCCGAGCCCCACGTCAAGTGGGCCTTCGAACCGGCACGCGCGCAGGACGTGCCGCGCGTGCTGTCCGAGGCGTTCCACCTCGCCACGCTGCCCCCGGCCGGTCCCGTGTTCGTGTCACTGCCCCTGGACGACTGGGCCCAGGAGGTGTCCACCGACGAGGTCGCCCACCTCGCCACACGGCGAGTGCGTGCAGCGGGTGCCCTCCCGCCGGACGTGCTCGCCGACCTCGCGAGCCGCCTGCGCGGCGCGCGCACGCCTGCGCTCGTGGTGGGCCCCGAGGTCGACGACGAGTGCGCCTTCCTCCGCGCCGTGGATCTCGCCGAAGCGCTGCAGGCACCCGTGTGGACAGCGCCGACCCCGCCGCGTTGCCCGTTCCCCACCAGGCACCCGCTCTGGCGCGGCGTGCTGCCGGCCAGCATCGCCGGTGTCAGCGAGCAGCTCGCCGGCCACGACGTGGTACTCGTGCTCGGGGCGCCCGTCTTCCGGTATCACGCCTACCGGCCGGGCCCCTGGTTGCCGGAGGGCTGCGCGCTGATCTCCGTCAGCAGCGACCCCGGCAACGCCGCACGAGCCGCTTTCGGCGACGCGATCGTGGCCGACGTCGCGGACGTGCTCGCGCAGCTGCTCGGCGAGCTGCCCCCGGCACCGGCCGCTCCCCCAGCCCCGCGTGAGGCAACGGCATCGCCGGATATCCCAGACACGCCACCGTTTCCCGCCGCCGCGGTCTTCGCGCAGCTGGCCCGGTCGCTGCCCGCCGAAGTCCGCCTCGTCAACGAGTCGACGGCGAACACCAGTCAGTTCTGGGACCATCTCGACCTCAGCCGACCGCGTAGTTTCTTCTTCCCTGCTGCGGGCGGGCTGGGCTTCGGGCTCCCCGCGGCCGTCGGTGTGGCGCTGGCCGACCCCGGCCGGCCCGTACTTGCGGTCCTCGGTGACGGCGCCGTGCAGTACGGCGTGGCCGGGTTGTGGACCGCGGTCCAGTGGAACCTGCCGATCACCTTCCTCGTGCTGCGCAACGGCGGCTACGGCGCGCTGCGGAGCTTCGTGAACCAGCTCGGCGTTGCCGGGGCACCCGGGCTGGACCTGCCCGGCATCGACTCGGTGCGCATCGCCGAAGGCTACGACCTGCCTGCGCACCACATCACCAGCCTGGCTGAGCTCGACACGGTCCTCCGCGCCACGCAGCCGGGCCACGGCCCACGGCTTGTCGAGGTGCCGATCACCGCGGAGACCCGCTCACTCGGCTGAACCGCGACAGATGACGTAGCCGGGCCGGAACGGAAGGCCAACGACCCGCGGTGCCCATTCGGCTTACCGTTCCCTGAGCGAAGCAGGCGTCCGAAGGAGCACGCACCATGCCCGCAGAGCCGGTCCCAGCGCAGCCGTCGAGGAAAGGTATCTTCGCCGCGAGCTTCGTCGGCACGTCGATCGAGTGGTACGACTACTACATCTTCGGCACGGCCGCGGCACTGGCGTTCGGCCCCCTCTTCTTCCCCGAGGCCTCCCCCACGGCCGGAACCCTCGCGGCGTTCGCGACCTTCGCCGTCGGGTTCATCGCACGACCACTGGGCGCCGCGGTGATCGGGCACTACGGCGACCGGATCGGCCGCAAGGCGATGCTCGTGCTCACCCTGCTGCTGACCGGCGGGGCGACCTTCCTGATCGGCCTGCTGCCCACCTACGCCGCGATCGGCCTCGGGGCGCCGCTGCTGTTGGTGGTGCTGCGCCTGGTCCAGGGTTTCGGCGTCGGCGGCGAGTGGGGCGGGGCGATCCTGATCGCCACCGAGAACGCCTCCCCGCGACGCCGGGCGCTCTACGGCAGCTTCGCGCAGTTCGGCGTCCCGATCGGGGTACTCACCTCGAACCTGGCGTTCCTCGCCGTCTCCGGCCTCTCCAACGAGCAGTTCCTGTCCTACGGCTGGCGAATCCCGTTCCTGATCAGCATCGTGCTCGTGGTCGTCGGCTTCATCGTCCGCACCCGGCTGCAGGACGCGCCGGAGTTCCAGCACGCGAAGAAGTCCGGCGCCACCAGCAGGCTCCCGCTCACCGAGCTGCTGCGCAGGCAGCCGCGCAACCTCGTGCTCGCCAGCCTCGCCTCCGTCGCCGCGCCCGCCGTCGGCTACACGGTGATCCTCTACATGCTCACCTACGGCACCACCGTCGTGGGGTTCGAACGCACGACACTCCTCACGCTGATCCTGTCCTCGACGGCGGTGTGGATCGGCACCATCGTGGTGGCCGCGATGGTCGCGGACCGGTTCGGCGCCAAGAAGGTCTACGCCCTCGGTGCGCTCACCGCGGTGCTGTGGCCCATCCCGCTGTTCGCACTCGTCAACACCGGCAACGCCGGTCTGGCGCTGCTCGGGTTCATCGTCGCCGCGATGGTGCAGGGCATCATGGCCGGCGCCCAGGGCGGCCTGTTCACCGAGGCCTTCGACGTCGTCGTGCGCTACAGCGGCATCTCGATCGCCTACCAGCTCGGTGGCATGATCGGTGGCGCCGTCACCCCCATCGTCGCGACCGCGCTCTTCGCGACGTACGACTCCTCGACCCCCATCGCCCTGTACGTCTCCGGGTTGTCGCTGGTCAGCCTGCTCGCCGTGCTGGGAATTCGCAGGAGCGGCGCAGCCGAGAAGGCGAGCGTGACCGACGCCGTGAACCGCGCGTAGTACGGTCTTGTCCAGCGACACGGTGCTGGGTGATAGGGCAAAGATGCACAACCACAGCGGACTCACGATCGACGACAGCGCACTCCAGGTCCTGCTGGAGGTATCCGCGGACGGCCTGGCGGTCCTCGACCCGGACGGGCGGTTCGTGGCCGCGAACGAGGCGGCCGCGCACGTCCTCGGCCTCGGCGCGGTCGAGCTGACCGGGCACACCGCACCGTTCGACACCAGCGCCACGACCGGCCAGGAGGACCGGCTCCGCGCGAGGTGGCTGACTCCGGACGGACGGCGGCGCGACCTCGAATACCGCGTCGCCCCCGTGGCCGGGGGTGGCTTCGCCATCTGGTTCCGGGACGTCACCGACACATTGCGGCAGCAGGAGCGGCTGACCGCGATCGCGCGGACGGCGTCCAGCGTCGCCGCGGTGTGCTCGCTGCGCGCCACCCTCGACGCCGTCGCCAGCGAGGTCGCCATGACCGCGACCATCGCCGCCGTGCAGATCCTGGCTCTGGACAACCCCGACGACGAGGTCAGGGTGCTCGGTATGGCCGGCTTCCCGGACGCCGACGCCGCGGACTTCACCGCACTGCTGAGCGCCTGCCGCCGACGCGGCGCCCGAGTCCGCTGCCTCGAAGCGTTCAACACCGGGAAACAGGTGGTGGTGCGGCACCGCAGGCCTGCCATCCTGGCGGATCCGACCTGGGCGCCGCTGCACGACTTCATGAACTACCCGGACTGGGACAGTTTCGTGTCCATGCCGCTGGTGGCACGCGGCCGCACACTCGGGGTGATCAACGCCTACTACCTGCCGGGCGAGGATCCGGGGCCGGGGTCGCTGGCCTTCCTCGAAGCCATGGCGGATCAGGCGGCGGTCGCGATCGACACGGTCTCGCTCGTGACGCAGACCCGCTCGCAGGCACAGCTCGACGCCCGCCGCCGGCTGGCGCGGGACCTGCACGACTCCGTGGCGCAGCAGCTGTTCTCGATGCGCATGCAGGCGAAAGCCCTGCGCGCCCAGCTCGATCTCGCGGACGCGGACCCGGCTGGAATGCGCCGTGGTGTGGAGGAGCTGACCGAGCTGTCGCAGAGCGCGCTGGCGGACCTGCGTGCCCTCATCTTCGAGCTCCGCCCGCTGGACCTGACCGAGCACGGGCTGATCGATGCCGTCCGCGCGCACGCTGCGAGCGTGGCGGCGCGGACCGGCCTTGCCATCAGCGTGCACGATCCCGGCCGGCTCGCCTGCGCTGCCGGGATCGACGTCCAGGAGGACCTCTACCGCATCATCCAGGAGGCACTGCACAACGTGGTCAAACATGCGAGCGCGACGACAGTGGACATCCGTTTCGGACAGTCCGAAGGCGACACCGGAATCGCTGTCGACATCACCGACAACGGAGCGGGCGCCGGCCGCGGCTCCGGCACGCCGCTGCCCGACGGAGTAAGCAACGGAATGCTGGGGCTGGTGTCCATGCGGGAACGGATCCAGCAATGGGGCGGTAGTCTTCTCGCCGGCCCCAACCCGGAAGGCGGCTGGACGGTGGGCGCCACGCTGCCACCGCAGGGCACGCACGGGGAGGGACGGAACCGATGAGCGGCGACACACCCGCGGAGCGGACCATCCGGGTCATGGTCGTCGACGACCACGCGGTGGTGCGCCGGGGCCTGCTGGCCTACATCGACACGGTGCCTGCCCTGACGGTGATCGGCGAGGCAGCCGACGGCGAGCAGGCGGTCGCGAAGCTGCGGCAGTGGCACACCCTCGGTGAACCGCTGCCCGACGTGGTTTTGATGGACCTGCAGATGCCACGGCTGGGCGGGGTCGAGGCGACCGCCGAGATCACCAAAGCCCATCCGGCCGTGAAAGTCGTTGTGCTGTCGAGCTTCGGTGAGGTCGAGCGTGTCCATGCCGCCCTCACGGCCGGAGCGGCAGGCTACCTGCTCAAGGACGCCGAACCCGAGGAGGTCGCACTCGCCATCCGCGCCGCGGCCGATGGCGAGATGCACCTCGACCCCGCGGTGACCCGCCAGCTCACCCGCCGCATGACCACACCGCACGTCGGGCTGACGGCGCTGACCGCGCGGGAACGCGAGATCCTCGCGCTGGTCGCGCAGGGCCACTCGAACCGGGAGATCGCCGACCAGCTCGTGATCAGCGAGCGCACGGCACGCACGCATGTCAGCAACATGCTGACCAAGCTTCAGCTCTCCTCGCGGACCCAGGCCGCGCTGCTGGCCATCCGCGAGGGCGTCATCGCCGGTCCGCCCGATCCTTCCGCGGCAGGCCATCGGGAGACGTGACGAGGCTTTCCACCATGCGCCTCGCCCAGGAGATCTCCAGCTTCCCGGTGGGTGTCCTGCGCAGCTCGGGAAGCAGCACGATGTCACGCGGCACCTTGTAACCAGCCAGCCTGCGCCGCACGGCATCCTGAAGTTCCTCAGCCGTCAGCGCGCTGTTCGTGGTGGCGACCACGGCCGCGACCCGCTCGCCCCACGTCTCGTCCGGCATGCCGATGACCACGGCGTCGGCAACATCGGGATGTGCCAGCAGGACGTCTTCGACCTCCTGCGGATGCACCTTCTCGCCGCCGGTGTTGACCACACCCGATCCACGGCCGAGGAACCGGATCGCGCCGTCGGCCTCGACCTGCGCGAGGTCACCGGGAATCGTGTAGCGGACCCCGTCGACGGTCCGGAACGTGGCGGTGGTCTTGGCCGCATCCTTGTAGTAGCCCAGCGGGATCGGTCCGCTGTAGGCGAGGACGCCCGCCTGCCCGCTGCCCGGCACGACCGGTGCACCGTCGTCGGCGAGGACCTTCGTGGCGGGAACCGGGAAGAACCGGGCGGGCAGGTCGTTCACCGACGAGGTGATCGCGAAGGCGAAGGGACCGCCCTCACTGGAGGCGATGGCGTCGACGACGGTCACGGCAGCCCGCTCGTGCAGGCCGCGTTTGAGCCGGTCGCTGAGCGCGGTTCCGGAGCTGAGCACCGAGGTGAGCGAGCTCAGGTCATGTGGTTTGCCCGCGTCCTCGGCCGCTGTCAGCTCGTCGACGAGTGGACCGCAGACCGCGTTGCCGGCCACGATGATCAGCTGGACGCGCTGGCTTGCAACGGTCTCCCAGATGTGCCGCGCGTCGAGCCGGCCGGGGCGCGCGGTGACGACCCGGCCGCCGACCAGCAGGGCGCCCATCGAGTTGAACAGTCCGGTGCCGTGCATGAGCGGGATGACCGGCATCGTGGCGGGTGCGCGGCCTTCGGTTCGCGCCGTGGCCGCGATCCGGACGGCGTCGTCGAGCATAGTCGGAAGCTTGGTTTCGCCCAACGGCCGGAAAATCGGCACCACCAGTGAGTGCAGCAGGTCGGCCTGCCGCCAGATCACGCCCTTGGGTTTGCCGGTGGTGCCGCCCGTGTACATGAAGAGCTGATCCGAACCCGGGCGTGGCTCGGCGGGCCTCGGCGGGGTCGCCGCGAGCAGGTCCTCCAGTTCGGGTGCCTCCGGGCCGGGATCGTCGCCGACGGTGGCACCCACCCGGACCAGCAGGCGCAGCGTGGGAACGTGCTGCGCGGCGTGGGTGACGTTCGCGGCGAGCTCCCCGCTGAAGACCAGCGCCGCGGCGTCGGCATCGGCGAGCAGCGAGGACAGTTCGCCTGCGGTGTAACGATAGTTCGCGTTGACCGGCACCGCGCCGATCTTGAGTGCGGCGAAGACGGTTTCCAGGTAGGCGGCCCCGTTGTACAGGTAACAGGCCACTTTGTCACCCGGTCCGACTCCGGCGCCGACCAGCGCGGCGGCCAGCCGCGCGGCGCGATTCTCGAACTCGGCGTAGGTGTAGTCCCGCCCTGGCTCGGATATCGCGACGGCATCCGGCAGCCTGCGAGCGACGGCTTCCCAGATGGTGCCGAAGGAGACGTCCATCGGATCAGCCCTTTCCGGCTCGGTCAGCGCTCCTGGGGGTGAGTTGCGAGGGCTTCGACGGTGACGTCCATCCACTTCCACATGGGCAGGGAGGTGAGTGCGTCGTGCAGCGCGGCTGGGTCGTCCGCCTCGTACAGGCCGACGGTCGCGTTGCGACCGGGGACCCGCCACAGTCGTTTGAGGACACCCGCGTCGCGTAGTTGCTGGGCACGCTCGCGTTCGGCCTTGCGCAACTGCTCGCGAGTCTCGTCAGGGGTGTCGGGTGGCAGCAGGTTCTCAGTGCGGACCAGGAATTCCATGTGTCTCTCCGGAGTCAGGATGTGCTGATCGAGAGCAGCACGTCGGCGAGTTCCTTGGGTGCGGTGACCATGGCCTCGTGGCCGGTCGCGACGTGGTGCACCGGCCAGCCGCGTTCAGCGGCCTTGCCGGCCTGGGTTCGGAACACCCGCATCCAGTCGGTGCATTCGACGAAGGCAGCCGGGACCGCGTCGTGGTTTCCGCTCAGTCGCAACGGCTCGGTGTAGGTGAGCCACGGATGCGGCGTCAGGCGTGCGCCGAGCCAGTCGAGGTCGGCCTGCTCCGACACGCCGAGCACCGTCAGCGAGCGCACCGGGATGAGCCAGCCGAATCCGGGCCCCGCAACGGATTCCCGGTAGTGGTGGGCCACCTGCTCGGGAAGCAGGTCGATCGCGGCGTCGCCGTCGTCACCGACGAACGCGTCGAGATACACCCGCGTGGCGAGCCGCTCGGGAACCCGGTCGGCGACGGCGGTGACGACCTGCCCTGCGTAGCTGTGCCCGACCAGCACCACATCGTCGAGGTCGTGCGCCTCGATGAGCGCGACAACGTCCTGTGCGTGCGTGCTCAGCCCGACCGACGGGCTGAGCAGGTGTGCGCGGTCGCTGACCCCGGTCAGGGTCGGCGCGTGCACCTCATGTCCCGCCGCACGCAGCAGCGGGGCGACCCGCTGCCACACCCAGCCGCCGTGCCAAGCGCCGTGGATCAGGACGAAGTTGGTCATCGCTCCCCCAGGTCCTCGAACAGCGCGAGCGCCGCGGCCGTGTTGGACGCGGGAACGTGGTAGGTGTCGTGAACCCTGGCGATCTTGTCACTCATCGCGCCCCGCATCACGAGCCACATGATCAGCTCGATGCCCTCTGTCCCGGCCTCGCGGATGTAGTCCTCACGCGACAGTGCCGCGAGCGACTCCGGGTCGTGCTCGATGGCCTCCAGGAACATCCGGTCGAAGCGCTCGTTGATCAGGCCGGCGCGCGCACCCGCCAGCTGGTGCGACATGCCACCGGTCCCGAACACGGCGACGTTCAGATCCTGTGGGAACGACCGGATCGCCTGGCCGAGCGCCTTGCCGAGCCGGTAGCACCGGGCGGCCGTCGGCTGTGGGTACTGGATCACGTTGACGAGCACCGGGACGACGGCGCACGGCCAGGCGTCGCCTGGCTCGCGGCAGTACACCGAGAGCGGCACGGTGAGGCCGTGATCCACGTCGAGCCGGTGACACGTCGTGATGTCGAACTCCGCGTCGATGAGCTCCCGCACCAGATGTTCGCTCAGCTCCGGCGCGCCGACGACCGGCGGGACCGGCCTGCGGCCCCAGCCCTCATCGGCGACGTCGTAGGTCGCCGCGGTGCCGACCGCGAAGGACGGCACCATGTCCAGGTCGATGGCGTTGGCGTGGTCGTTGTAGACGATCACCGCCACATCCGGCTTGTGCTGGGCCATCCACTCCCGGGCGGGGCCGTAACCGTCGAACAACGGTTTCCAGTACTCGTCCCCGGTCTTGTGGTTGTCCATCGCCGCACCGATGGACGGCACGTGCGAGGTCGCGAGTCCCCAGGTGACCCTAGCCAAAGTTCCGTCCTCCTGAACGCATGGCCTCGGTGAACTCCTCGACCGACATCCCGGTGAAGACGCCACCGAGATACTGCATCGACTTCTTGTCCAGCATGGCCAGCTTGTAGGTGTAGAAAATGGACCCGCCCAGCTCGAGCATTCCGGTCCAGTCGCGCCCCAGTATTGCTCGTTTCTGTTCCGGCGACAGCCCGTAGGCATCGCAGTAGGCAGCCTCGTCCTCAGTGAACCGGCGCCGGTTCTCCGGGTCCCGAAGCGAACCGCACAGCCGGTTGAGCGCGTAACCCCGCCGGCTCGCGGTCAGGTCGAGCAGGTAGTCGTCACGAGCCTTGGTCATTCGTTACCCCTTAGCGATACCTAGAACACGACCGTCGTGTTGCCGTCCCGGATGACCCGGTCCTCGCAGTGCCAGGCCACCGCACGCGACAGCACGAGCCGTTCGACATCCGCACCCTTGCGCTGCAGCTCGCGCACCGACTCGCCATGCGACACGCGGATCACATCCTGCTCGATGATCGGGCCCTCGTCGAGTTCCTCGGTGACGTAATGCGCTGTCGCGCCGACCAGTTTCACCCCGCGTTCCTTCGCCCGCTGGTACGGACCCGCGCCCATGAAGGCGGGCAGGAACGAGTGGTGGATGTTGATGACCGGGACGCCGACCTCGTCGAGGAAGTCTCCGGAGAGGATCTGCATGTAGCGGGCGAGAACGACGAGGTCCACATTGCCCTTGACCAGATTCAGCTGCTCCTTCTCCGCGGCGGCCTTGTTACCCTTCTCCACGGGCACATGGAAGAACGGGATGCCGAACTGCCGCACCTCCCCGGCGAGCTCGGGATGGTTCGACACCACCATCCGCACCGTCATCGGCAGCTCACCGCGCCGCTGCCGCCACAACAGGTCGAGCAGGCAATGATCCATCTTGGACACGAAGAGGGCGGCCCGCTTGTGCCGGCTGGCCTCGACGAGCCGGAAGTCCAGCCCCAGCTCCTCACCGAGCTCGACCTCCAGCGCGTCCTGCAGCGCAGGAAGCCTGGCGGCCAGGCCCGGCAGGTGGAACACGGTGCGCTGGAAGAACCTCCCACCGGAGGGGTCACTCGAGGACTGGTCGAGCGAGACGATGTTGGCACCGTACCGGGTGAGCACACCCGACACGCTCGCCACGATGCCAGGACGGTCCGCGCCCTGCACGATGAGGCGCCCAGTGTCGACGTTGTGGATGGACTCGTTCACGGTCGTTCTTCCTTGTCCGGCACCGAAGCCAGCAGTTGCTGCCGCCAGAGCTCGGTCTTGCGCAGCTCGTTGAAGGTGAAGATGTGCAAACCGGCGATGTTGCCGCCGGACTTCGGCGCGGTCGCGCCGAGCCGCCTGGCGAGCGTCGTGGGGTTGTAGCCGCCCGGCAGCAGGAACCGCCACAGCAGACTCTGCTGCTTGCGCAGGAACCGCGCCGACTGACCCAGCCCGATTCCCGCCGAGATCCGGACGAGCTTCTGCCTGCTCACGGGTCCCGGAATCCCGACCCGGATCGGAAGGTCGATGCCGCCGGCGGCGATGCTCGCGGCCCAGGCGGCCGTTGTCCTTGCGTCGAAGCAGATCTGGGTGAGGATACGGGTGGCCAGCGGAGCCTTCTGCTTCAACGCCAGCTCGATCGCCTCCTGCGGAATGACGGCGTGACCTTCCGGGTAGCCACCGATGCCGATCTCCTCGAAGGGGTGCTGGTGCGCCTCCATCGACTGCAGCAGTGAGTACGCGTCCGGGAACGGGCCCGCCGGTTTCGGGGCGTCGCCGCCGATGACGAAGACCGACCGCACTCCGGCCTGCCGCAGGCGGTCCACCACCTCGCCGACGTGGCCGTCGTCGACGAACTGCCGCGCCGGCAGGTGCGGTGCGACGCTGTATCCGTGCCGCAGCAGGCGTTCGGTGAGGTCGAGGGTCGCGTCGATCCCTTTGGCCTCGGTGACGGTGACGGTGAGCGGGACGCTGGTCGGCACGTTGTCGAGCACGGCCTGCTCCGTCTTGGCGAATGGCATCACCTCGTAGCTGATGTTGCGCACCAGGTCGGCCAGACTCGAACGCGAACCGATCACGGGTTCACCTCATTCCTTCGTGCTTCGAAACGGCGCCTGCGATCAGTAGAACCGAACGGAGATCGTGTGTCCTCCGGCAACGAGACCGGGTTGACCGCGACAAATGACGGAGACAGCTCACGCGTTCACCGGCGCTGCGATCATTCCCGCGTCCGCGACCGCGTGGAAGGACCCGGTGACGATCACGGGCACGTCCGGTTCGGACAGTTCGACCGCCCAGCCGAGCGCTTCGGCGAGCCGGGGTTCGGTGGCCACCCGCACACCGGCACGCCGTGCCGCCGCGGCAATCTCCTCTGCGGGCAGCGGCTTGTGGTTGGTGCCGACGGTGCCGAACTCCGTCGCGACGACCATCGCGGCGGCCGGTGCCACCATGTCCATGATCGCGGGAAGGTCCTTGCCGGACTTGATGGTCAGCACCCACACGGGAGCGCGCCGCGGCCACTCCTGTTGCACCGCCTCGGCCAGCGCGGCGAGCTTCATCGGATTGTGGGCACCGTCGAGGACGAGGGGGTGGCCGCGCCAGCGCCGCCGCTCGAACCGGCCGGGCAGCCGCGCTTCACGCAGACCGCCGGCCGCGCGGTCCGGGTCGAGCCGCCAGCCGTCTCTGTCGGCGAGGTGCTGGGCGGCTCGGATGGCGAGCCCGGCGTTGATCCGCTGGTGCCTGCCGGGCAGCCCGAGACCGAGGTCCGGCAGCGTCGCGGCGAGGTCGTCGGGGTGGGGCGCATCGAGGCGGCAACCGCGGTGCAGCGCCTCGGCTGCGACGATCTCGTCGATCGCGGGCCCGCAGCGCAGGGCGATCGCGGAGCCGTCCTGGGGCAGGATGCCGGCTTTCTGCCGGGCGATCTCGGGTAATGTCGCGCCGAGCAGCTCGGTGTGGTCCAGCCCGATGGCGGTGAGCACGGCCAGCTTGTCCTGACGTGTGACGGTGTTCGTCGCGTCGTGCCACCCGCCGAGACCGGTCTCGATCACCGCGTAGTCGACGCCGCGGTCGCGGAAGAGCTGGAACGCTGCGGCGGTGGCCGCCTCGAACATGGTGACCGCGCCGAGCGGGCCGCGGCTGAGCTCGATCTCCTTGTGCCGTACGGCGTTCAGCGCTGCGGCGACGTCGCGCACCGGTGCGTGCGCGCCGTCGAGCTGGAACCGCTCCAGCAGCGAATGCACGTGCGGCGACAGGTAGGTGCCCACCCTGAACCCGTGCGCCCGCAGCACCGCGGTGACGAACGTCGACACCGAACCCTTGCCGGCGGTGCCGGCGATGTGCACCGTCCGGATGCCGTTCTGGGGGTTGCCCAGCAGGCTCAGCAGGATTGCGGCGCGTCGTCTGCCCACGCCGCCGCTGACGACGGTGGCACTCGACGACGGCAGCTCCGCCAGGAGGTACCGCTCCACCTCGTCGAGAGTCGCGATGGGCTCGAATCGCGTCATGGCCGGTGACGCTATGGCGCCCCGCGGCAGCCTGACACTGTCCGATGACGGATTTCGCCGGGACACCACTGGCACGCCTGCTACGTCGAATGACGTAGTGCGGAACCGCCTGCAGGCCGTCACGATCGACGGCCTCGCGCTCCTACTGTCCTGTGGTAGCTGCTGCAGGACTGCGAAGGAGATGCCGGGAATGGGTTCGTTGCTGGTGGTCAGCGCGCATGCGGGTGACTTCGTGTGGCGTGCGGCGGGGGCGATCGCGCTGGCGACGGCGCGCGGGGACCGGGCGAAGGTGCTCTGCCTGAGTTTCGGTGAGCGGGGCGAGTCCGCGAAGGCCTGGCGCGAGGGCAAGCCGCTGGAGGAGATCAAGGCGATGCGCCGCGCGGAGGCCTCCGCGGCTGCCGAGGTGCTCGGCGCGGATATCGAGTTTATCGACGCCGGGGACTATCCGTTGCTGGAGTCGCCCGAGTTGGTGGACCGGATGGTGCGGGTGTACCGGGAGGTGAACCCGTCGGTGGTGCTGACCCACCCGCTGGCCGACCCCTACAACGGCGATCACCCCGCGGCGGCGCGGATGGCGTTGCAGGCGCGAGTGCTGGCGCAGGCCATCGGCTACGACGCGCCCGGCGAACCCCTTGGCGCGCCGCCGGTGTTCTTCTTCGAACCCCACCAGCCCGAGCAGTCCGATTTCAAACCGAACGTGCTGCTGGACATCACGTCGGTGTTCGACACCAAGCGCAAGGCCATGGAATGCCTGCCCGCGCAACAGCACATGTGGGACTACTACACCGATCTGGCCAAGCGGCGCGGGGTGCAGCTCAAGCGCAATGCGGGCCCCAACCTCGGTCTGCCGCACAACACCATGGGCGAGGCCTACGTGCGGCTCTACCCCCAGGTCACCGGAGAGCTCGCATGAGGACGGTCATCGTCACCAATCCCCCACGGGCGGATCTCGCCCAGGTGGGCACACTCGCCGACTACGGCGTCGCGACCGTCCACGAAGCACTGGGCCGTTCCGGGCTGCTCGGCCCGCACTTGCGCCCCATCCAGGACGGTGCACGCATTGGTGGTACCGCCGTGACAGTCCTGTGCTGGCCCGGGGACAACTTGATGATCCACGCTGCCATCGAACAATGCCAGCCCGGGGATGTCCTTGTCGTCACCACCACCTCACCGTGCAGTGACGGCCTTTTCGGCGAACTGTTCGCCACCGCCCTGCAACATCGCGGCGTCCGCGGGCTCGTGACCGGCACCGGCGTCCGCGACGTCACCGACCTGCGGGCCATGAACTTCCCGGTGTGGTCGGCCGCGGTCAGCGCGCAGGGCACCGTCAAAGCCACCGCCGGCTCCGTCAACGTCCCGATTGTCCTTGGCGGACAGACCATTCACCCCGGTGACGCGATCCTCGCCGACGACGACGGCGTCATGGTCGTGCCCCGCAGCCACATCGACCGAGCGCTGCGGAGTTCGCAGGCCAGGATCGAGAAGGAGCAAGCCTCTCGCGAGGCTTTCCGCAATGGTCAACTCGGCCTCGACCGGTACAACCTGCGCAGCAGACTCACCGAGCTCGGCGTCGAGTACGTCACGGCGGAGGACTATAGGTCCTGATCGGACGGTACGTCATATGACGCAGTCACTCCCAACCATTTCGCTCTGTAGTCCACAAGGGAGCCTCCGTAGCGTGAGGCCCAAGAGTACGCCGATGGCGCCGAACGAGAACGGAAGATCATGAGCGCGAAGAATCTGCAGGAAGTCCTCGACCGTGCGGGGAACACGGTCGAGTTGCTCCGCAACTCCCAGCTCGGGGCCTACATCTACCCCGTGGTTCCGTCGGAGTTCACCAACTGGCGCCGTGAGGTCACCGCCTGGCGCGAGAGCGCGGTCCTGTTCGACCAGACCCACCACATGGTCAACCTGTTCATCTCCGGCCCCGACTCCCTGCGCCTGCTCTCCGACACCGGCATCAACAGCCTTGCGAAGTTCCCCGTCAACTCCGCCAAGCAGTTCGTGCCGGTCTCCCCCGAAGGCGGCGTCATCGGCGACGGCATCCTCTTCCGGGAAGGCGACGAAGAGTTCACGTTCGTCGGCCGTGCCCCCGTCGCCAACTGGCTCACCTACCACGCCGAGCAGGGCTACAATGTCGACCTGCGTCTCGACCAGCGCTCGCCGTCGCGGCCGTATGGCAAGCTCGTGACCCGCGACCTCTGGCGCTTCCAAATCCAGGGTCCCCGCGCCTGGGAGGTCATCGAGAAGGTCAACGGTGGCCCCGTCGAGCAGGTCAAGTTCTTCCGGATGGGCTACCTCAACGTCGCCGGCCACCAGGTCCGTACCCTCCGTCACGGGATGGCCGGCGCCCCGGGCCTCGAACTCTGGGGCCCGTACGACACCTACGACCAGATCCGCGACACCATCCTCGAAGCGGGACAGGAGTTCGGCCTCGAACCCGCCGGGGCCCGCGCCTACTCCTGCAACACCCTCGAATCGGGCTGGATCCCCTCCCCGCTGCCCGCCATCTACACCAGCGAGGAACTCCGCGCCTACCGTGAATGGCTCGGCGCCACCAGCTACGAAGCCACCAACGCCCTCGCGGGCAGCTTCGTCTCCGACAGGATCGAGGACTACTACCTCAACCCCTGGGAACTCGGCTACGGCTCGTTCGTCAAGTTCGACCACGACTTCATCGGCCGCGACGCACTCGCCGCCATCACGCCGGAAACCCAGCGGCACAAGGTGACTCTCGCCTGGAACGCCGAGGACGTCGCCACGCTCCTGGCCTCCCCCGTCAATCCGGATGGCCCCGGCTACCAGTTCTTCGATCTGCCCAACGCCAACTACGGATCGTCCAACTTCGACTCTGTGCTCGACGCGGACGGCAACCAGATCGGCCTGTCCCTCTTCACCGGCTACAGCGCCAACGAACGCACCGCGCTCTCCCTGGCCACCGTCAACCCCGACGTCCCGCTCGGCGCCGAAGTACAGGTCGTCTGGGGCGAACCCAACGGCGGCAGCCGCAAGACGACCGTCCAACCGCACGAACAGTTCGCGGCACGCGCCATCGTCAGCCCCACCCCCTACTCGGCGATGGCCCGCGAAACCTACCAGCCCGGATGGCGCACCGCCGTCTCCGGCTGACCGGCCCGGGTCGTGGGTGACCACCCGATGGCCACTCACGACCCGTCACCAGTCTGGGCTCGGGGCGTGCGTCGGCGAGTCCGGTGACACGGTCAGCGCCCGACACTCGCCGGCGCCCCTGACCGCGAGTCCCCCGCCCAGGCACGCGAGTCCCCCGCTCCGGCCCACGAGTTCCCCGCACCGGCGCGCGAGTCCCCCGCTTGCGGCCGCGAGTTCCCCACCCAGGTCGGCGAGTTCCACGTACCGGCGCGCGAGTTGCCCGCACCAGCTGGCGAGTCCCCCGACCCGATCCGCGAGTTCCCCGTACCGGCCGGCGAGTCCCCCGCACCAGCCGGCGAATTGCCCGCTCCCGTTCGCGAGTTGCCCGCAGGATCGGGCCGACTGCCCACTATCGCTGTCATTTTCCTCTGGCTTCAACGAATTTCCGCGCTGGACACTAAAACGGCGGGTCGTGGAGGTGTTCCGGGCGGCTCGTGTAGGTGGCGCCGGAAGGCGTGGTGACGGTGACCGTATCTCCGTACAGGTGGTGAACCCAGCCGGGCCGGTCTTTCAATCGATGGTGTCGCCGACAGTAGTTGACCAAATTGGACAGACTAGTTGATCCGTGGTACTGCCGGGGCATGTGGTGGTCGTTGTCGCCGAAATGGGCGGGCCGGTGGCACGATAGGAAGCGGCATTCGCGATCCCGGACCCTCACGAAGTCATCGGTCACTGCCGGTCGCCGATAGCGGCGGCGTCCCACGTCGATCGGCGCTCCGGTAAGGGGATCGGTGACGATCCGCCGCCAGGTCGAGGTAGGTTCTTCGGCAATCTCTCGTGCCACCGCAGCCGGAATCGGCCCATATCCCGCCAACTGGGCTGGATCGTCGTTGAGCCCGGCCAGGGTGGTGAGGTCGACGTAGACGTGCACATCGGCCTTCGCCCCGGAACCATCGGTGTTCGAGCCGAGCAACAGCTCAGCGAACACGTCGGCGCGAAGTTGGTCGAGGATGCGGGATTCGTTGCCGCCACGCGCGGTACGGGCCATCCGATCAATCCGCGCATAAGCGGATGAGGCAACCTCGGCGGGCAGATCGGCGAGCAAGGTGGACATTCCGTCCTCACCAGGCAGCAATTGCACCGAACGCTCCCCCCGACGGTGGTCTGCCCGCCGGGCAGCCCCCTAAGGGTCAGTTTTCATCGCCCAATAGGCAGCGACCCGGCGCACCTGATGAGGATTCTTACCGACAAGCCGAGGCGCGACAGCCGAATCGACCTCCCGAGCCTGCGAGTCCCTCAACCAAGCCGTAGCCGCAGCAACCTTCGAAGCCCGATAAGAATCCACAACACCGGACCCCATAGCAGCCAAAGTCTCCGGCAACCGATGAACCAAGGTGGCAGACAGATCCACGACGCGCCGAGCATGCTGCTCACTCACCGAAAGCACCAACGCCAACTCAGCAGCCACATCCGGCGCATGTCCGCGAGAGTTATCGAGCGCCTCAACAGCTCGATGCAACAAGGCATCAGCCCGCTTCTTGATCCGATTCAAGCCCTCGATCTGGGCCAAAGTTCTTGGTCTAGCAAGGAATCCCCCACACGACCCATTATACCGAACCGCGTAGTGCACTACAAGCAAGAGGCCCAC
Organism: Saccharomonospora sp. NPDC046836; assembly: GCF_040645195.1. Lineage (NCBI taxonomy): Bacteria > Bacillati > Actinomycetota > Actinomycetes > Pseudonocardiales > Pseudonocardiaceae > Saccharomonospora > Saccharomonospora sp. NPDC046836. The sequence continues at coordinate 25,171 of NZ_JBEYXW010000023.1, read as the reverse complement.
GAACCCCGGACCGTGGGAACTGTCGCTAGTAGACAGTGACAAAACCCAACCACAGGAGCGACAGTTTCACACGGCGTGCCGAAGGCGTGCCTGAAACCCAACCACCCCAACAACAACCGCTCACATAGACAACTCCCGATCCAACTCACCAGTAACGTCAAGGGGAACGAGCGGCGCCGGCCCAGCGAGGTCGGCAACTGCAGCAGGGGCGTAGGCGAAGTTCTTCGCGCGCGCACCGCCATCGACCACGAAGTCGCACCCGGTGATCAGCCGGGAGTAATCGGAGCACAGCCACGCCACACAGTGCCCGATGTCGGTCGGGGTACCCGTGGTTCCCATCGGCACCAACGGCATGCGTTCCCCGGTCCAGCGCGCGGGGCGGCGCCACGACTCGGTCCCGGTGGCACCGCCGATACCGTGCCGGAACGCCTGTGGCCGTTCCAGCACCCCGCCCGCGCCGCGCTCGGCGATCAGTTCCGGATTGTCCGGGGTGGGGGCCGTGGGCGTAAAGCTGTTGACCCGGATTCCATAGGGCGCCAGATCCATCGCGGCCGCCCGTACGAAGTTGTTGACGCCGCCCTTGTGGAACGCGTAGGCGATCACGCCGGCCGAGCCGGACCAGCCGTTGGACGACGAGATCGCGACGATCGAACCGCGGATGCCGTGCTCGGCCATATAGCGGCCGATGTGCTTGGTGTTGAGGAAGTTGCCGAGTGCGGCGACCTCCACCGCGCGACGGAAGAAGTCCGCACTCTCGTCGAGCACGCCCTTGCCGCCCAGCAGCGCCGCGTTGTTGACCAGGATGTCGACACGGCCGAACCGCTCCACGACCTCCTGCAGGTAACCCTTCACCTGCTCCTCGTCGGTGACGTCGCCGGGTATGGCGATGGCGGTGCCGCCGTTGCGTTCGATCCGCTTCACCGCGGTCTTCGCCGCGTCCGCGTCGATGTCGTTGCACGCCACCGTCGCGCCGTACTTCGCGAGCGCGAGCGCGATTCCGCTGCCGATGTTGGGGCCCGCTCCGGTCACGATCGCGACCTTGCCGGCAAGTGATACGTCCACTGTGTACTCCCATACAGAGGGCGGGCTACGGGACCTCGCCGGGGTAGGTCAGGGTGATGTCGTCCTCGGGCACGCCCAGTGCGTCGTGGAGGATCGCCCGCAGCAACGGTTTGGGCACGAGGCAGTCCTCGCACGCGTCCGGGCCGGCGGTGATGCGTACCTGGAATCCCCCGCTCGACTCGCTGACGGCCAGCTCGTAATCGTCGGCAGCCAGCGTCGCGCGCAGCTTCGCCAGCGCGGTGTCGTCGACGGTCACCGGGCGCTCCCCGCACCGGCGGGCGCGTGCGCCGCGGCGCGCTCGACGAGCTGCGGCTCACGGGACCAGCCGCCGAAGCCGAACGGCCGCACGACCATCGACATCGCCGCGTTGCGGGCACCCGCCACCACGATCGGGATCTGCCCCGGATCGGGCACCATGTGCATCCCGCGTTCGTCCACATTCGACGGAGAGCCCTCGATGCCCTTGCCTGCCCGGTTCAGCTCGGCGTGGCTTCGCACGGCGTGCTCGCTGAGCCACCGCTGCACCTCCGCCTTGGTGAACCCGGCATCGGCGAGCTGCTGCGCGTGCTCGACACCGAGGATCAGCCCCGCCGACGAGTGCGGCACAATCGCGGCGCCGGTCCGCGCCACCGTGTCACAGATGTCCCAGAGCACCTCCTCGGCGTTCTGGGTGTGCCGGTTGTCGACGAACTCACTGGTACGCAAGAGCAGAGCGGACACCGCGTCGGCACCGGCCGGCAGCCCGAGCTCAACGGACAGCGGCTCCCAGGGACTTTCCTCCTCGTTCTCGCCGAGGCACAGCGTCCAGCGCCCCGGAATACCCTGCGTGGTCTGGTCCAGTTCGTGTGGCCGGATGCCGAACACGTTGCGCACCACGAGACCGACCGACCGCGCGATGGTCGCGTTCGCCCGGAACCCGGGCCCGAGCACCCCACCGGCGGAGTTGATGCCGAGCTCGGCGCGGATGGGCCCGTTGACCACGATCAGCGGCGCGGGACCGCTCGTGCTCTGCCAACCGCCGCCGGTCACGGTCCGCTCACGCATCAGCGCGTCCCACGCGGCGAGCACGACGGGGAAGAACTCCGGGCGGCAGCCGGCCAGCGCGGCGTTGACCGCGGCCTGCTCGACCGTGCACTCCCGGCCGAGGTGCGGGACCGCGGCGATGACCTCGTCGCGGGCGCGCGCCGTGGTGGCCAGGAACTCCTCCACCATCCCGGCAGTGACCGGCACGACCGGTAGACCATCGGTCCAGCCCTTGTCGTAGGCGTGCTCGATTGCCTGCCGGGCGTAGTCGAGGCGCTCGGCGTCCGATTCGGTGCCGCTCATGCGGCCGCCGTCGTGTTCGCCTGCGCGGTCAGCAGCCCGACGATGGTGGGCAGCGCCGTCGTGGCCCGCTCCCGGACCTCGCCGCTGTTCAGCGGTGCGACCGGATGCGCGGTCGTCACGTAGGTGTAGCCGGACTCGCCCATGACGTTGGCCATCGCGTCGGCGCTGACAGCGAACGCGTCACTGCAGATGACGGCCGCCGGGATACCGGCCGCCTCGAACGCGAGCCCGTCGGCGACGGCGGACGCGCTGCAGGAGCCGCAGTCACCGACACCGATGACCACGACGTCACAGGCGTCGGCCAGTTCGGCCAGCATCGACGCGGGTACCGGATCGGTGATGCTCAGTTTCTTGCGGCGCACCACACCGGCCGTGCCGTGCTCGGCGGCCAGCAGGTCACCGACCGCGCCGAGGAACTCCTCGGCGTTCTGCTTGACGTTGGCCAGCAGGCCGACGGTCAGGCCGTTCAGTGTGCCGTGTCGCGGTGCGCGTGCACCGGAGGTGGTCCCGCCGGACGGTCGGGTTGTCGGATCGATCATCGCCTCGAACATGGGGGCTCCCTGGAGTCGGATTCGACGTTGGCCCAGTAACGACAGTAGGTCCGGTCCGCGGTGGACCGCTACGACGCTTTCGCGTCACGGAAAGGCGACCCTTGTTGATCCAGCGGGAAATGGCAGGCCACCTGCTGGCCGGGTGCCAGCTCGCGCAGCGCAGGCTCCTCGTCGGCGCAACGCTGCTGCGCCAGCGGGCACCGGGTGCGGAAACGGCAACCGCTCGGCGGGTGCAGCGGCGAGGGTGGCTCTCCCGGCAACGGCGCGGGCCGCCTGGCACGTCCGGTGACCGGGTCGAGGCCGGGGATGGAGTCCAGCAACGCCGCCGTGTACGGGTGCAGCGGGCGCTGGTACAGGCCTTGCGCGGGCCCGATCTCGACGAGCTGCCCGAGGTGCATGACGGCGACCCGGTCGCTCACCTGCCGGACCAGGGCGAGATCGTGCGAGATGAACAGGTAGGACACGCCGAGCTCCCGGCGTAGCTGCTCGAACAGGTTGAGTACCTGCGCCTGAATGAGCACGTCGAGCGAGGACACCGCCTCATCGCAGATGATCAGCGCAGGGTTCAGTGCCAGAGCCCGGGCGATCGCGACCCGCTGGCACTGCCCGCCGGACAGCTCGCGCGGGCGGCGCCTGCCGTGCGTGTCCGGATCGAGCCCGACGAGCTCCAGCAGTTCCCTGACCCTCGCCTGTCTGCGGGCCACGCCGCGCACGCCGAAGCCGGCCAGCGGTTCCTCGACGAGATCGGTGACCCGCCAGCGCGGGTTCAGCGAACCGAACGGGTCCTGGAACACCATCTGCAGGTTCTTCCTTGCAGCAACGAGTGCACGCCGGCGTAGCCTGGTGAGCTCGGCGCCCTCGAAGACGACCTCGCCCGACTGCGGGCGCGGCGACTGCAGGATCGCTCTGGCCAGAGTGGACTTGCCGGAGCCGGTTTCCCCAACGACGCCGAGGGTTTCGCCTGCCCGGATGTCGAATGACACATTGGACACCGCGTGCACGACACCGGACTTGAGCCCGCCCGTGCCGCGGGCGGTGAAGCGCTGCTCGACGTTGCGCACGCTGAGCAGCTGGTCGACGGCGGTCATCGGCTCGCTCCGTCCTGGCTGGTTTCCTCGGCCGGGTGCCAGCACGCCCACCAGTGCCCCGGCTCGTGCTCGGCGAACGGCGGCGCCGTCGCGCAGTCGTCGCTCGCCGCGTCACAGCGAGGGCGAAACGGGCAGCCAGCCGGCAGAGCACTGAGATCCGGCGGCTGTCCCGGAATCACCGGCAACAGCGTGTGCGGTTCCCGCTCCAACTGCGGCAGCGCCCCGAGCAGCGCCCGCGTGTAAGGCATGCGGACGCGGGTGAACAACGTGCTCGCCTGCGCGTACTCCACCGCCCTTCCCGCGTACATGACGATCACGTCCTGGGCATAGCTCGCGGCGAGGCCGAGGTCGTGGGTGATCATGATGACGGCCATCCCGAGCCGCTGCTGCAACTCCAGCAACAGCTCCATGATCTGGGCCTGCGTAGTGACGTCCAGTGCCGTGGTTGCCTCGTCCGCGACGAGCAGACGCGGCGAGGCCGCCAGCGCGATCGCGATCATCACCCGCTGCCGCATCCCGCCGGAAAGCTGGTGCGGGTACTCGAAGAACCGCCGCTGCGGCGCCGCCAGCCGGACCAGCCGCAACAGCTCGACGGCCCGGTCCCTGGCCGCGTTGCGGTCGAGGTCACTGTGCGCGCGTACCGCCTCGGTGATCTGCGTGCCGATTCGCATCGTCGGGTTGAGCGAGCGGGCGGGGTCCTGGAACACCATCGCGATGTCGGCGCCGCGGCGCCTGCGCATCTCCCGCTCCGGCAAGCCGACCAGCTCGGTGCCGTCGAAGCGCACCGAGCCCGACACCTGCGCGGTGTGCGGGAGCAGCCCGAGCAACGCGCGTGCGCTCACGCTCTTGCCCGAGCCCGACTCGCCGACGATCGCGAGCATGCGGCCGGCCTGCAGCCGGTACGACAACCCGTTGACCGCGTGCACCCGCTGCCGGGCACTGGCAAAATACACCCGCAGGTCGGTCACCTCGAGCAGTGACCGGGTAGCCGATTCGGGATCGGTGACGAGCACATCGTTACCAGCTCGATCGATACTCATGGGCGTTCCCACTCCCCTCGTTCCTCGGTCCGCGGCAACGCCCATGAGGCACGAGTACGCTGTGTCAATCTGAGCGATTCCTCCCTCCGGTCGTCATCGCTCATTGGCGGCTCCATCGTGCGCGGAGGCTTTCCCCGAGGAGGTTGAACGCGAGCACGGTCACGAACAGCGCCACGGACGGCCACACGACCAGCATCGGCGTCGCGGACAGGCTCTGCTGCCCCTGGGCGATCATGTTGCCCCAGCTCGGCGCCGGCGGCGGGATGCCGAGCCCGAGGAAGCTGAGCGCTCCCTCGATGACGATGACGATGCCCATGCCGAGCATGGCGAAGGTGATCAGCTGCGGCGCGATGTTCGGTGCGACGTGGCGCAACAGCACCCGCCGCACCGGCGTGCCGCACAGCCCCGCCGCCGCCATGAACGGCAGTTCCCGCAGCCGCAGCGTGGCCGCCCTCGACACCCGGGCGAACGCCGGGACACTGAAGAACGCCAGCGCCAGGATGGTGTTGGTCTGGCTGGGGCCGAGGCTCTGCGCCACGGCGAGCGTGAGCACGAGCGACGGGAACGCGATGAGAACGTCGAGCAGGCGCATGATCACGGTGTCGGTGATCCCGCCCGCGAACCCCGACAGTGCGCCGAGCGTCCCGCCCACCAGCAGGCCCAGCAGGTTCACCGCGAGCGCCACGGTCAGCGACGACTGGCCACCATGCAGGATCCGCGCCAGGATGTCGTTGCCGTTCGGGTCGGTCCCGAGCAGGTGCCCCGGCGAGAACGAAGGCAGATAGGACTCCAGCACGTTCCCGCCGATCGGGTCGGGGATCGGCAGGACCAGCGGCCCCAGAAAGCACGCCACGGCAAGGATTCCCAGCACGGTGGCCGGCACGACGATCTCCAAGCCCCGGGCCCAGCCCCGGCGCCGGGGCGCCATCGGCTGGTCGGCGAGCGCCGGTGCGCCTGCGTCAACGACTGCCATAGCGAATCCTCGGGTCGAGTACGGCGTAGAGCAGGTCAGCGAGCAGGTTGGCCCCCACCGCGACGACGGCGAACACGACCACGCAGGCCTGCACGACGACGAAGTCGCGGGAGTTGATCGCCTGCAGCATCAGCTGACCGAGCCCCGGCAGGGCGAAGATCTGCTCGGTGATCACGGTGGCGCCGATCAGCGTGCCGAGGTTCAGCCCGACCACGGTGATCAGCCCGAAGGTCGAGTTGCGGAACGCGTGCCGCAGCAGCACCTGCCACGGCCCGATGCCCTTGGCTCTTGCGGTGACGATGTAGTCCTCGCCCTGCAACTGATCCACCAGGTCGCCACGCAGGAACCGGGTATAAAAGCAGAACAGCGGGAACGCGATCGCCGACGCCGGGAGCGCGAGCGAGCGCAGGTTGTCGCCGACGCTCTCGCCCAGCGGCACGAACCCGATGGCGGGGAACATCGCCAGCTGCACGGCGAACACCAGCACCAACAGCAGCGCCAGCACATAGTTCGCCACGGACAGCCCGCTGATGCTGACGATCATGCTGATCCGGTCGAACAGGCTGTTCGGCTTGTAGGCGGCCAGCAGGGCAACGGGAATCGCCAGCCCGAGCGAGATCAGGAAGGCCAGCAGCACCAGCTCACCACTGACGGCGAGGTGACTCCACAGCAGCTCGGTCACCGGCTGGTCGCTGACGAGCGACGCGCCGAGGTCGCCGGTGAGCGCTCCGCCGAGCCAGCTCAGGTAGCGGCTCACCGCGGGCTCGTCCAGGCCGAGCCGCAGCTCGAGCGCCCTGACCTGCTCGGGGGTGGCCTCGGCGCCCAGCAGTTGCTGTGCCGCGTTACCGGGGATGAGGTTGAGCACCCAGAAGCTGAGGACGCTCACCCCGAGCAGGATCGGCACCGCCGTGAGCAGCCGCTTGCCGATCAGCCGCAGGCTGGGCGAGGCGACCAGCCTGGCCGCCAGCGACGCCGGCGGCCCCTCGTCGACAACCGCGGTCACTGCTGCTCCCTCCACACCTCGTCCCAGATGACGCCGGTATTGACGACGATCGGCGGGATCTTCGTGGTCAACCCCGGCCCGTGCACGCCCTTGACGGCGAGGTTGGCCGGTGCGAAGGCGAGCCCGAACGGTGCGTAGGCGTTGGCGCCGATGAGCTCACCGGCCTGGCGGTACAACTGCTCGCGTTCACCGGCGTCGATGGTGGCCGCGGCGTCGTTGAGCAGCTGGTCGAGCTCGGGATCGTCGACGCCGCTGAACGGTGATGTCGAGGAGAACCGGAACGCGACGCCGACACCGGAAGCCGGGTCCCACGCTCCCGCAGTCTGCAGCATCGCCTGCCAGTTACCGGAGTTGAACTCCTGCACCAATGTGGACAGTTGGTAGTGCTCGATGTCGACGTTGATGCCTGCCTGTTTCCATTGCGTCTGCAGCGCGGTCATCACCTGCTCGGCCACGTAGGAGTTCAGCGTGCCCAGTGTCACGTCCAGTCCACCGAGCTCGGTCACCAGCTGCCGTGCCCGGTCCGGGTCGTACTCCGGGTAGCCCTCGATCTTCTCCTGGTGGAAGAGACCGCCGGGGCCGGTGAACATCTGGCTGACCGGGTAGCGCCCACCGAACAGACCGCGTGCGATCGCTTCGAAGTCCGTCGCGTGGTAGATCGCCTCGCGCGCCTTCTCGTCGTCGAACGGCGCGGCCTTGGTGTTGAGCTGCACGACATACGGTGAGGTCGGCGGCTGGAGGGTGACCGTGAGCCGCGGGTCGGCCTGCGCCTGCTCCAGAAGCGGTGTCGTGGTGAGGCCCTCGTACGCCTGCGCCTGACCAGCCAGCAGCGCCTGGTAGGCGGGCTGGTCACCGCCGATCGACTTGAATGTCAGCCGGTCGAGATAGGGCAGTCCTTCCTTGAAGTACTGCGGGTTGCGCTGCAGGACAAGCTCCGAGTTGAGGGTGTTCGACACGACGGTGAACGGACCCGCGCCGACCGGCTCGATCTTGAACCGCTCCTCCCCCAAGTTCTCCAGTGCGGTCGGTGAGGCGATCCAGTTGACGTTGGATGCCGGGAAGGAGTGGATGACCGCCGCATACGGCCGGGTGAAGCGGAGCACCACGACGCGGTCGCCCTCGGTGGAGATGCCGTCGTCGGCCAGGGGCCACGTCGGCTTGCAGGTACACGGCGATTCGAGCGCCCTCTGGAAGTTGAACGCGACGGCCTCGGCGTCCAACGGGGTACCGTCGCTGAACTGGATCCCCTCGCGCAAGGTGATCCGCACGGTCGTCCCGCCGTCGGTGAACTCGTAGCCTTCGGCCTGGTTCGGCGCGACCTCGGCGCCTGAGCCGTCATCGTTGGCACGGAGGAGGAACAGGCCACCGTAGATGGCGCTCATCATGGGGATGTTCGCGCCGCCGGTGGTGTTGGTGGCGGGGTCGAGGCCGGTCGGCCAGCTTCCGGTGAAGCTCGCGTTCTCCAGCACGGTGAGCTCCCCACCGCGCTGTGGTGGTCCGGCCGCTTCCGGCCCGGCGGGACTCGCACCGCCAGAGCAACCGACGGCGAACAGCACTGGTACCAGTAGAAAGGACAGCAGTCGCATCCTGCTTCTCACGTGCGTACTCCCGCTTCGGTCGTGATCGGTGCGCAGTACCTGGCGAGGCGGTGGGGCCGATCGTCGTTGATGGCGTGGCCGAGGTCACACGGACCTCCTCCGCGCTACAGCGTCGCCAGTCGGTGCCCGCGCAAGGCAGGCCGATTCCGCACGGCGGAAGACTTTCGCTCACGTGCGGGGCGGGGAACGGCGTAACAGCGCCTACGTCATTTGTCTCTGCCAGCCCAATGTCGGCCTGCTGCAGACTGGAACGACGTTGACGAAGGGGTTGACGTGAGCGAACGGGCTTGTGCGACAACGTCACCGGCACCACCGTCCACAGCGGCCGGTACGGACGACGCGCTGCGGAGGACCGCCGCGGGCAGGGTACTCGCCGTACTCGACGCGTTCGGTCCGCGGCACCGCGCGCTGTCACTCAGCGAGATCTCCCGCCGAGCCGGCCTGACCTTGCCGACCGCGCACCGGCTGGTGCGCGAGCTCGTCGGCTGGGGCGCGCTGGAACGCGGCGAGGACGGCCGCTACTCCGTCGGGCTGCGGCTGCTGGAGCTGTCCGCGCTCGCACCGCGCGGGCTCGAGCTGCGCGAGATCGCGTTCCCCTACCTCGAAGACCTGCACCAGATCACCAAGGGCAATGTCCACCTCGGCGTACGTGATGGGCTGGAGGTGGTCTACGTCGAGGCTTTGCGCGCCAGGGTGCGCAACCCTGTCACCAGCCGGGTCGGCGACCGCTGGCCCATGCACGCCACCGGCACCGGGCTCGTCCTGCTCGCCCACGCCGAGCGCGATCTGCAGGAGCAGGTGCTGTGCTCGCCGCTGGAACGCTTCACACCGCTGACCGTCGTCGATCCCGGGCAGCTACGGCGCAAGCTCGCGCAGGTCAGGCAGACGGGTGTCGCGGTGGCCCGCGGGCTGATCACCTTGCCCGACCTCGTAGTCGCCGTCCCGGTACCCGGCCCCGACGGTGAGGTCGCCGCGGCGATCAGCGTGGTTGTCGAGGCCGCGCAGGCACAGCCGCGGCAGCTGGCTGCGCTGCTCACCCAGGCGTCCCGCTCGATCGCCAGGGCGATGTCCGCCTGACCGACCCGCGAGTCCCCCGCTCCAGCGCGCGAGTCCCCCGCGCGGGCACGCGAGTCCCCCGCTCCGAATTCCGAATGTCGTGGTGTGCGAGAATTCCTCTATGCGGAAGTCCTGCTTGGACACCGCCGATGCCCGGCTACGACAAATGACTCGCCGCGGTTCGGACAATTATCCAGAACAGATCGATTGATTGGTCTCTTCGCACGCCTCGTCCCGGCTGCCATTGTCTATTTAGGACCGTCACGGTATGGTAACGAACTACTAGCCATCGGTTGCGTCGGCGAGTTTCTGCCGCATGGTGGTGTCCGACTGCATTCGAGCCATGTCTCCCCACTTCATTTTCTTTCCATGATTCTTTTTTGGGGGTAAGGAGAGTGAGTCCCAGTGCCACAATGGAGTGCGCCTCGTGTGACCGCGCTGTTGTGCGTCGCAGTGCTCGTCGCCAGCTGCGGTAGCGGCGGCGACGATTCGCCGGAGGGCGATCCCGGTCAGCCCCGCCACGGCGGGAGCATTACCGTGCAGCAACCCTTCGAACCAGGGCGTGGCCTCAACTTCCTCGTCAGCGACGACCCTTCGCTGATGCAGATCCTGTCCGGGACGGTCTACAGCAAACTGGTGGACCTTCGTACCGGGGAGGGCGTCACGAAGGTCGAGATCGTGCCCGACCTGGCAACGGAGTGGACGGTGTCCGAAGACGGGCTGACCTACACGTTCGACCTCCGCGATGACGTGACCTGGCAGAACGTCCCGCCGGTCAGTGGGAGGCCGTTCACCGCCGACGACGTGGTGGCGACCTTCGAAGGCCTGAAGGCGAGCCAGTCAACCCACAAATGGATGGCTGAGCCAATCGAGAGCATCAAGGCCGAAGGCGACCACCGGGTCGTCTTCGAACTGAGCCATCCGTACGCGCCCTTCCTGGAGTACATGGCGCACCATTTCAACGTGATCCTTCCGCGGGAAGGGGTCGACGGCGAGTTCGACATGGCCACCAAGGCGATCGGCACCGGCCCGTTCATGGTGGACAGCCACAAGCCGGACGTGGAATGGGTACTCAAGCGCAATCCGGACTACTACGAGGACGGCAAGCCCTATCTCGACGAGATCCGGCTGCCGATCATCAGCGACAGCGCGGCGGTCACTGCCGCCCTGCGCAGCGGCCGGCTCGACATCGGCGCGCAGCCGTTCGACGTCATCGAGAACACCTTCCGGGACAACAACGACTTCACCGTCACCGAGCGGGCGGCCGACTTCGTGAGCTTCGACATCAACACCACCCGGGCACCGTTCACCGATCCGCGCGTGCGCAGAGCCATCATGATGGCCATCGACTGGGAGAACATGGGCGAGAACACCCGCGGCAAGATGAACTACACCTCGTTGCTGCGCCCCGAGATCAGCGATGCGGCGCTCACGGGCGAGCAGGTGCGGGAGCTGCGGCCCTATGATCCCGAGCGCGCGCGGCAGCTACTCGCCGAAGCCGGTTACCCCAACGGTTTCCAGACGACCCTGCTGGTGCAGAAGCTCAGTGACGCCGACATCCGCGAGGGTGAGTGGATCGTCGCCGACCTCGCGGAGGTCGGCATCGACGCCGAGATCAGCACCCTCGACCCGGCCACTGCGATCTGGCGACGCCGCGATCACCAGTTCGACCTCAGCAAGGCCGCCCGTGCGGTGATCTTCCCGGATCAGACCATTCAGGACTATCGCAGCGGGTCGGCGGAGAACTACGCGGCCATCTCCGATCCCCAGGTGGACCAGATGATCGCCGAATCGCGGACGACGCTCGACGACGAGGATCGCAACCAGATCTATCGCGATTTCCAGGAACACATGGAAACCGAGGTGGCAGGCTCCGTCCTGCCCGTCCAGTACTACCAGTTCTGGGCCGTGAACAACCGGGTGCAGAACTACTACCAGTCCCCCATCTACCACGGACGCCGCTACGCCGACATGTGGGTCACCGGCGATTAGGAGGAGCGTGAGCATGCGGGAGGCACCACTGCTCGACGTGAGCAACCTGCGTGTCCGGTTCTCGACGCGCCACGGGCGGGTCGAGGCTGTCAGCGACATGTCGTTCACCGTCGACGAGGGCGAGACGGTGGCGATCGTCGGCGAGTCCGGTTCCGGAAAGAGTGTCACAGCACTGTCCATCATGGGGCTGCTGGACTCGGGCCGTATTGACGAGGGATCGATCCGGTTCCGCGGCGAGGACATCGCCGCGGCCGGACCGAAGCGGATGCGGGAGATCCGTGGTGAGGAGATCGCGATGGTCTTCCAGAACCCGATGGCCGCTCTCGATCCCCTTTACACGGTCGGCAACCAGGTCGCGGAGGCGATCCGCATCCATCGCGACGTGACGGCGGCCGAGGCGAGGGCTCGCGCCGTGGAACTGCTCAAGGAGGTCGGGCTCCCCGACCCGGAGCGAAGGGCGCGGGCCTACCCGCACGAGCTGTCCGGCGGGCAGCAGCAGCGCGTCGTGATCGCGATCGCACTGTCGTGCAGCCCATCGCTGCTCATCGCCGACGAGCCGACCACGGCCCTGGATGTCACGGTCGAAGCCCAGATCCTGAAACTGATGCGGACCCTCCAGCGCGAGCACGGCACCGCGCTGTTGTTCATCACACACGACATGGGCGTCGTCGCCGAGATGGCCGACAGGGTCGTGGTGATGTATGCCGGGCAGGTCGTCGAGCAGGGCACGGTCGAGCAGGTGCTCGGCGACCCGCGAAATCCCTACACCGCGGCACTTCTGCGGTCGATACCGAGCCCGACGATCAGCCGCGACACCCTCATGCCTGCCATCCGGGGGTCCGTGCCGAACCTGCTCGAGATGCCGTCGGGGTGCCGGTTCCACCCGCGCTGCCCGCAAGCCTTCGACCGCTGCGGCTCCGAGGCACCTCCGCTGTTCAGCCTGCCGGAGCGGCGGGACAGCCGGTGCTGGTCGCACGACGAACCGGCCGCCGGCCTGAGCTCGATCCAGTCAGGAGCAACAGGTGTCAGCTGAGACGACCATCGAGGGACAGGTCGCCGGTGCCGAACAGGAGGTACCCATCCTGGAGGTGCGCGACCTCGTCAAGCACTATCCGATCAGGCAGGGCCCGCTCGGGCGCGGCACAGGCTCCGTGCGCGCGGTCGACGGGGTCTCGTTCAGCATCCCCCGCGGCAGGACCGTCGGCCTGGTCGGCGAGTCGGGATCGGGGAAGTCGACCACCGCGCGGCTCGCCAACCGGCTCATCGAGCCGACATCCGGGCAGGTGTTCTTCGACGGCGACGACCTACTCGCCAAGCGGGGCAGGGAACTCACCGCGCTTCGCCGGCGCATGCAGATGATCTTCCAGGACCCGTACGGGTCACTCAACCCGCGGATGACCGTGCTGAACATCGTCGGCGAGCCGCTGGAGGTGCATGGGGTCGCGCGCGGGAAGGCGCGGGTCGCGCGGGTGGTCGAGCTGCTCGAAACCGTTGGCCTTTCGGGCCGCGACCTCTACCGCTTCCCGCACCAGTTCTCCGGTGGGCAGGCTCAGCGGCTCGGCATCGCCAGGGCGCTGGCGACCAGTCCGGACGTGATCTTCTGTGACGAGTCGGTCTCCGCGCTCGACGTCTCGGTGCAGGCGCAGATCCTGAACCTGCTCAAGCGGTTGCAGCACGAGCACGGGCTCTCCTACCTGTTCATCGCGCACGACCTCAACGTCGTGCGGTACATGGCCGACGAGCTGTGCGTCATGTACATGGGCGAGATCGTCGAGCGCGGTGGCAGCGACGCGGTCTTCGCCGAACCGCTGCACCCCTACACGCAGATGCTGTTGGCGGCCATCCCGGGACACGATCCGACAACGGCCCGTGCCAGGGAACGCGCCACGGCACGGGGTGAGGTGCCCAGCCCCAGCGCGCCCCCGAGCGGGTGCCGCTTCCACACCCGCTGCCCGTTGGCCTTCGACCGGTGCCGGACGGAGGCACCGCGGCTCCAGCCGGGTCCGGAGCCGGGCAGGGCCGCGGCGTGTCACCTGCTCGACACCACCAGCGGGGGCAAGCCATGATCCGGTACCTACTGGGCAGGCTCGGCTACGGCGCCGTGGTTCTGGTGCTCGTCACCGTGTTCGTGTTCATCGCCATGACGTTCATTCCCAGCGATGCCGTCGATCTCATGCTCGCCGACACGGGGGCGTCGGAGGAGCAGGCAGAAGCGCTGCGTACCGAGCTGGGGCTCGACCAACCGGTACACCAGCAGCTGGCCGGTTTTCTCGGTGGCGCGGTACAGGGCGACTTCGGGACATCCTTCTACACCAACGAACCGGTCGTTGACCTGTTTCTCGACCGCGTTCCGGTGACCCTGCAGCTCGGCCTGCTCTCGCTGGCCGTCGGCACGGTCATCGGGGTGGCCTTCGGCATCCTCGCCGCTGTTCGCCGGGGCACCCGGACGGACGGCACGATCCGCGCGGTCGCGGTGGCCGGTCTCTCGGTGCCCAACTACGTCGTGGGTCTGTTGCTGCTGACCGTTCTCGGGCTGTGGTTCGCGTGGTCACCGCCGTTCGTCTACACCAGCCCGACCGAGGACTTCGGGTCCTGGCTTCAGCAGATGGCGCTACCGGCGATCGCGCTCGGTACCTCCGCTGTCGCCGGTACCGCACGGATGACCCGTTCGTCCCTTTTGGAGAATCTCGGCTCGCAGTTCATCCGCACGGTGCGGGCGAAGGGGGCATCGGAACGGCTGGTGCTGTACAAACACGCGCTGCGCAACTCGGTGATCTCCGTCCTCACGCTACTCGGTGTGAACCTGGGAACCGTGCTGGGCGGCACCGTGATCCTGGAGCAGATGTTCTCCCTGCCGGGCACCGGGCAGCTTATCTTCGAGTCGGTGCAGAACCGTGACTACCCCGTCGTGATCGCGTGCACCATCTTCTACGCCGGGTTGTTCGTCGTCACGATGATCATCATTGATCTCCTCTACGCCCTCGTCGATCCGCGTATCCGAGCCGCCAGGGAGGCCGGGAAATGAGCAGTGACGTCATGAGAAGTTCCCTGCCGCCCGCCGGCTCGCCCTTCGAACCACCGCCACGGCGGGTGAACCCCGCGGCCTGGTGGGCGGGTTTGAAGAGGTTCGTGCGGTCCGAGCCCCTCGGCGCGGTGAGCCTCGCGCTCATCACAATCATCGTGCTGGTGGCGGTTTTTGCGCCGCTGGTGGCTCCGTACGACCCGCTGCTGCAGCATCGGACGCGCACCACAGAGGGTCCCTCTGGCGATTTCCTGCTGGGGACCGACGATCTGGGGCGTGACGTACTGAGCCGGCTGATCTACGGGGCTCGCTCCTCGATGATCATCGGCGTCCTGACCACCGCGATCAGCCTGGTACTGGGGACGATCATCGGCGTCGTGTCGGGCTTTCTCGGCAAGACGAAGGATCTGGTGATCCAGCGCGTCATGGACGCCATCCAGTCCGTTCCGCCCCTGGTGCTGCTGCTGTTCATGGCGGTCGTGCTCACCCCGTCCATCGAGGGCACCATCATCGCGCTGGTCATCGTCATCACGCCGTCGTTCAACCGCGTGGCGCGGGCGGAGACGTTGCGCATCAGGGAGGAGCCCTACATCGAGGCAGCCAGGGCGACCGGCGCGAGTGCGCTGCGTATCATGACCCGCCACGTGCTACCGAACATGGTGGCGCCACTGCTGACGATGTCGTCCCTGCTGTTCGCCGGCGTGATCATCGCCGAGTCGGCGCTGAGCTTCCTCGGCATCGGAACGCCGCCTCCGACGCCTTCGTGGGGGCTGATGCTCTCGGAGGGTGTGCGTTACGTGGAGATGGCGCCGTGGATGGTGTTCGCTCCGGGGATCGTGCTGTCGATGGCGGTCTTCGCCTTCAACCTGCTCGGCGACTCGCTGCGCGACTTCCTGGACCCCCGCCTGCACCGCTAGGTCCCAGCGCTCCGGAGCGCGCGAGTCCCCCGCTCCGGAGCGCGAGTCCCCCACTCCAGCACGCGAGTTTCCCACTCCAGCACGCGAGTTGCCCACTCCGGTAGGTACCAAATGCACCCAAGGCCACCTTGGTTGCGTTGAACGCAACCAAGGTGGCCTTGGGGGACAACTACGCCGGCCGGGTCAGTGCGGCGTTGGTGGGTCCACACCCAGCCAGCGGAACGCGTTGAACCAGGTGATGTCGGCGAGCACGTTCTCGGGCAGGTCCAGTGAGCGCAGCGTGCGGCCCGTCGGGTCCTCCCGTGGCATTGCCGGGAAGTCGGAGCCGACGAGCAGCCGGTCCGGCCCGAGCAGGTCGATCAGGTACCGCAGCGCGCGGCGGTCGAACACCAGCGAGTCGTAGTAGAAACGGCGCGCGTAGGCCAGCGGTGACGGGCCGTCGTCGGGGGCGACCGCGCGCTCGGGGACGGGCGGCTCCTCGTTCCAGCTGCCGCCCCAGAAGTACTGGGCGCGCGGCAGCATCAGTGGGAAGCCACCGGCCGCGTGGCTGAACGCGATACGCAGGTCGGGACATTTGGCCGCGGTTCCGCCGGTCACCATCGACGCGGCGGCAAGCGCGCCCTCGACGCCGACCACGTAGGTGCCCATCGCCGAGGCGGGCAGCCGGTCGGTCGGGGTGGGCAGGGCGTGCACGAACACCGCGAGCCCGAGCCGCTGTGCCTCGGCGAAGAACGGCAGGAACCGCTCGTCGCCGATCGAGGCACCGAGCACAGTGGACGCGATCTCGACGCCGCGCAGGCCGAGGTCGCGGATCGTGCTCAGCTCGGCCGCCGCGGCTTCGGGGTCCTGCAGCGGCACGAGCCCGAAGCCGATCAGCCGCGCCGGGTCGGCCGCACAGAACGTCGCGGTGAGCTCGTTGACGTGCCGGGCGAGCGACACACCGTCGGCGATGGCAAGGTCGTAGCGCAGCAGTGGTGGCATCGGCGTCAGCACCTCGACGTCGACCCCCGAGGCGTGCTGCGCCTCGATGCGGCGCTCGGCGTCGAAGAACACGTCGGCGGCGCGGAACCGTGTCGCGCCGAACAACAGCGTCCGCGCGGTGTCGCCGTCGATCGGTTCCATCGCGGGAAAGCACTCCGGCGCGTCGGCCGGGTAGCCGGCCGGCAGGAGGTGGGCATGGGTGTCAACGAGCACCAGTGGTCACTCCTTCAGGAGTTCGGGTGGACCGAGACGTGTACCGCGGCCTCGCCGGGAACATCGCCGGCGAGCGTCTCCATGGCCAGCGCGGCGTCGTCGAGGCCGAACGTGTGCGTGTGCAGCTTCTCCAGTGGGAACCGGCGGGACTCGATGATCGAGATCGCCTCGGCGTAGGCGGTCGCGTCGACACCGTAGGCGCCCACGACGTTCAGCGCCCGGTTGATGATGAGGTCGGTGCGCAGCGGAACGTCCCGGCCGCCCTTGAGTCCGGCCAGCACCACCCGGCCACCATGACGGGCCGACAACAGCGCGTCGGTGACCGGCGCGGTCGCCATCGGCGTCAGCTCCAGCACGACATCGGCCATCGCGCCATCGGTGATCTCCCGGACGCGCTCGACCGTGTTCTCGGCCTCGTCACCGTCCACAACGATCGTGTGGTCCGCGCCGAACTCCTTGGCCAGCGCCAGTTTGTGCGCATCGGCGGCGAGGCCGGTGACGATGATCGTCCCCACGCCGGCGGCCCGCGCCGCGATCACCGAGGCGATCCCGCGCTGACCGCTACCGAGCACCAGCACCGTGTCGCCGAGTCCGGCCTGGCCCAGGTGCACCGCCCAGCGCACACCCGCGCCGAGCGGGTTGAACATCGCCGCGAGCTCGGCAGGCAGCTGGTTGTCCACTTTGTGCAGTACGGCACCCGGGGTGAGATAGAGGTACTCGGCAAGCCCGCCCCACAACGCGGGTGCGGTGTCGATCGGTGTCACACCGTGGCCGAAGGTACGGTTGCGGCACGCCTGGTAGCGGCCGGTCAGGCAGTCGTGGCACGACCGGCACGGCACGATGACCTCCAGCGCCACCCGGTCGCCCGGCTGCACGCCCCACCGCTGCGCGGCGCGCTCGCCGATCTCCTCGATGATGCCGAGCGGCTCGTGTCCGGGGATCGTCGGGGGCGCGTCGGCCCGCATGTGTCCCTTGTACATCTCGACGTCACTGCCGCAGATGCCGTTGGCCTCGACGCGAAGCAGACCGTCGTCGTCCCCGATGCGGGGGCGGGGGAACTCGCGGATCTCGATCTGCCGCGGCCCGACCTGTACCGCCGCACGAACCATGTCTGTCACTGTGGCACCATCCTTGTCAGCCGTGTCTTCGCTTCGGTTCGCTCGATCGAGCCCGGCGGGACGAGCGTGACCGCCGCCCGCACCGAGAGCCGCGACCGGATCGCCGCCTCGATCTCGTGGGCCAGCTGCCCGCGATCCCCCGGTTCCTCGCCCCACTCGGCCTCCACCCGCAGCGGCGGCTCGACCCTGGGGCCCTTGCCCGGCAACACAACCTGCATCGCGCCGGTGGTGCGCGGGTGCATGCCCTGCACGACGTCGCGGATCGCCGAGGGAAAGACGTTGACCCCCAGCAGGATCAGCATGTCGTCTGTGCGCCCGGAGCACCGGATCAGCGGGGCGCCGTCACCGGCGAGCCCGGTGACGAGCACCCGGTCGCCGGTCCGGAACCGCACCAGCGGGCAGCATTCGCGGTCCACGGCGGTGTAGACCAGCTCGCCGGACGCGCCCTCCTCAGGCGCGACCGGCTCCCCGCTGTCGGGGTCGATCAGCTCGACCACGACGTGCCGCCCGCCGGTGAACCGCATGCCGCCGCTGCCCGGCGACTCTCCGAACACGACGTGCCGCCCGCCGGTGAACCGCATGCCGCCGCTGCCCGGCGACTCTCCGAAAAGGACCGGCGCCATGTCGGCGTTGCCGAGCCCTTCGGTGACCGGTGCGCCCCATTCCTGCTCGATGTGGGCACGGAACGCGGGCTCGCCGCCGCCCGGCTCTCCGCCGACGAAAATCTTGCGCAGGCCGAACTCCTTCGGATCGCGCCCGCGGGCTCGCAGGTACTCGGCGAGGTACCTTGCGTAGGAAGGGGTCGAGTGCAGTGCGGTGACCCCCAGCGTCTCCATCGCCAGCACCGCCTTCTCCGACGCGCCCGTGCCGATCGGGATCAGCGTGGCCCCGATCCGCTCCAGCGCGTCGCGGATCGGCAGCCCGCCGACGAACAACGTCAGCCCCGCGGCATGCAGCACCACGTCGTCGCGGGTGGCACCCATCGTGCGGAACGCCCGTGCGACCATGTCGGTCCAGGCTGTGGCGTCCCGGCGGGTGACGCCGACCCAGCTCGGTTTCCCGGTGGTGCCGGTCGAGGCGTGCACCCGGATCACGTCGCCGAGACCGGTACCGGCGTGCCGGCCGAGCGGCGGCGACGCGGCCTGGGAGTCACGCAGCATCTGCTTGGTGGTGAAGGGCAGCTTGCGCAGGTCGTCGAGTACGGCGAACGTCGAGGCGGTGACGCCGTGCTCGGTGAACAGGTCGGCGTAGAACGGCGAGCGCGCGGGCAGCCCTTCCAGCTGAGCGCGCAGCAGCTCGGTCACGGCGTCCTGATCATCGGGCGCCACGAAACTCGGTGTGGCCAAGGCAGTTCCTCCAACAAGCGGTGAGCACTAGGTTGTGTTCATAAGCGGCGGAGCCGCTTGCTGTGGGGCTGGCAGCTTGCGCCGCCACGCAAACCACTTCCAACACTCATTACTCGTGAACAATCACGCCGCGGATGTTTGTGCCGTCGTCGAGGTCGCGGTAGGCGTCGTTGACCTCGTCGAGGCGGTAGCGGCGGGTGATCAGCTCGTCGAGCTTGAGGTCGCCCGAGCGGTACAGGCCGAGTAGCCGGGGAATGTCGTAGAGCGGATTGCAGTCACCGAAGAGCGCGCCGCGTACCTGCCGCTGGTAGCTGATGAGACTGCCGGCATGGACGTGGATGGCCGGCTCGCCCAGCTTGCTGACGGCGGTGACGACGACCTTGCCACCCTTGCCGACCACCTGCACGGCGGCGTTGACGATGTCCTCGGTGACCACGCCCGGCGTGCAGATGGCGTGGTCGGCGAGCTGGCCCCAGGTGGTCTCCACTACGAAGTCGTGTGCCGATCCCGCGTCGGCGAACGTGTGGGTGGCGCCGAACGTCTTCGCCATGTCCCGCTTGAACGCCACCGGATCCACCACGACCACGTTCTTCGCGCCCGCGTACCGGGCACCCTGCACGGCGTTGCTGCCGACGCCGCCTGCACCGTAGATCACCACCGTCTGACCGGCCCGCACTCCCGCGGCGTACACCGCCGAGCCCCAGCCGGTCGGCACGCCGCACCCAACCAGCGCGGCGATCTCGAACGGGATGTCGTCGGCGAGCGGAACGCACGCCCACTCCGACACCACCGCGTACTGCGAGAACGTGCCGAGCGAGCAGAACCCGCCGAGGTCCTCGTCGCCGAGGTGGAACCGGAAGGTGCCGTCGAGAAACATGCCGGTCGCGGCGTTGAGCCCCTTCTCGCACATGTTCTGGTGCCCGGTCGAGCACGGCCGGCAGCCACCACAGGCCGGGATGTAGGAGCAGACGACGCGGTCGCCCACGTTCACCCTGCGGACATCCGGCCCGACGGCCTCGACCACGCCCGCGCCCTCGTGGCCGCCGACGATCGGGAACCGCACCTTGGCGTCGCCATTGGTGATGTGGTGGTCGGAGTGACACAGCCCCGCCGCGGCGAACTTCACGCGCACCTCGTGCGCCTTCGGCTCGTCGAGTCGCAGCTCCGCCTGTTCCCAGCCCAGCTGCGGGCCGCGGGCGATGGCCGCACGTGTCGTTATCATCGGTTACCCCCTACTGGCTCCGGCGCCGCACTGGTCACGTGCGGCAGCACCTCCGCGCCGAGCAGCGCGATGTGGTCAAGGTCGTGGATGTCGTAGATGTGCAGGTAAACGGTGTCGGCACCGGCCTCGCCGAGCGCGAGGACCCGCTCGGTGACCTGCTCGGGCGATCCGATCGCCGCATGTGTGCGCATGAGCTCCGAGCCGATCACCGCCGCGCGGCGCTCCACGTCGGCCGGGGTGGCCCCGCAGGCGACCGGCAGCACGATCGAGCGCCGTGCCTCGTCCGGATCGCGGCCGATCGCCTCGCAGGCGCGGGCGAACACCTCGTAGCGCTGCCGCGGATCGATGCCGAGCGCGGCATTGAACTCGTCGGCGTAGCGCGCGGCGAGAGCCGGTGTCCGTTGTGGACCGCTGCCGCCGATGACGATCGGCGGGTGCGGCGACTGCACTGCCTGCGCAGGGGTGTGGTTCGCCTCGACCCGATAGTGCTTGCCGGAGAAGGAGAAGCCCGCTTCGTCCCCGGTCGTGGTGCCCCAGAGGCCGGTGATGATCGCCAGCTGCTCCTCGAGCCGGTCGAACCGCTCCCCCGTCGACGGGAAGTCGAGCCCGAACGCGGCGTGCTCGCGGGCGTACCATCCCGTGCCGATGCCCAGCTCTGCCCTGCCACCGCTCATCTGGTCCACAGTGGACACGATGGTGGCGACCAGTCCCGGCGCACGGAACGTCGCCGCGGTCACCAGTGACCCGAGCCGCACCCGTTCGGTGTCCCGCGCGAGGCCCGCGAGCGTGGTCCAGCAGTCCGTCGGCAGGTAGCTCTGGTCGGTCGGGTCGACACCGAGCAGGTGATCGGACCGGAAGAACGCGTCGAAGCCCGCCCGCTCGGTGGCGAGCGCGAGCGCGAGGATCTCGTCGTAGCGGGATCCGTGGCGGGGCTCCATGAGCACCCGCATCCGGAGCCCGCCGCCGTCAGGCCGTGCCACGGATCGACACCGTCTTCACCTGGGTGTACGCGAGCACCGCGTCGGCGCCCATCGTCCGCCCGAACCCGCTGCGCTTGTACCCGCCGAACGGGCCGCCGATCACGCCGGAGCCGAGTGCCGCGTTCACCGCCACCTGGCCGGCCTGCAGGCCCCGCGCCATCCGTACCGCGCGGCCGACGTCGCGTGTCCACACCGAGGCGACCAGCCCGTAGTCGGTGCCGTTCGCCACGGCGAGCGCATCGACCTCGCCGTCGACGGGAATGACCGAGAGGACCGGGCCGAAGATCTCCTCCTGCGCGATGCGCATACCGGGCTCGACCCGGTCGAACAGCGTGGGTTGGACGAAGAACCCCCGCTCGAACACCTCCCCGTCGGGAACTCCCCCGCCGACCACGAGCTCCGCGCCCTCCTCCTGACCGGACCGCACGTACCCGAGCACCCGGGAGTGCTGCTTGGCGTTGATCAGCGGGCCCATCCGCACCGGTTCGTACCACGGCCCGACCGACACCCGCGCCATCTCCTCGGCGAGGCGGCGCACCACCTCGGCGTGTACCGCCCGATCGACGACGACGCGAGAGCCCGCGGCGCAGATCTGTCCGGTGTTGAGCGTGATGCCTGCGACGATGGCCGGGATGGCGGCGTCCAGGTCCGCATCGCCGAAGATGACCTGCGGTGACTTGCCGCCGAGTTCGAGGTGCAGTGGCACGAGGTTCGTCGCGCACGCCTGCATGACCGCGGCGCCGGTGGCCGGCGAGCCGGTGAAGCTCATCCGGCGGATTCCCGGGTGAACCGGGATCGCCGCCCCCGCCTCGGGGCCGTAGCCGGTGACCACGTTGAGCACGCCGGGCGGTATTCCCGCGTCGACCGCGAGGCGCGCCAGTGCCAGTGGGGTGAGCGGCGCGTCCTCGGCCGGTTTGATCACGATGGTGTTGCCCGCGGCGATCGCGGCACCGGCGTCGTTGACGAACATGGGTCCGGGCGCGTTCCACGGGATCACGCTGCCCACCACGCCGTACGGTTCGCGCAGCGTCAGCCCCAGCACGTCGGGACTGTGCGTGGGCAGCGACAGGCCGCTGACCTTGTCGGCCTGGCCCGCGATGAACCGGAGAATCCTGGCCATGGGTGGGGTGCCCCAGTGCGGGCGGCCGACCTCCTGTGACTCCAGCCGGTCCAGCTCGTTCTCGTGCTGCTCGATCAGCTCGGCCCAGCGCAGGATCAGTGCGCCGCGGGTGGTCGCGTCGGTGTCCCGCCAGGCCGGGAACGCCGCGGCCGCGGCCTGCACAGCGGCGTCGACGTCGGCCGTTGTGCCGCGTGGCACCCTGGCCAGCACCTCCTGGTTCGCCGGGTTGAGCACCTCGATGGTGTCGCCGCTGACCGCGGGGACCCACTCACCGGCGATGAGGTGGGCGCCCTCGATGATCAGCGTGGCGACATTCGACTCGGTTGGGGCGATCGTCATTGGTCGGCTCCTCGGGTTTGACGACGAGCTCAGTGCTCGTGAACGATGACGCCGCGAATGTTCTTGCCGCCCAGCATGTCCGCGTACCCGTCGTTGACCTCGTCGAGCCGGTAGCGGCGGGTGACCAGCTCGTCGAGCTTGAGGTCGCCGGAGCGGTACAGGCCGAGCAGCCGGGGGACGTCGTAGAGCGGGTTGCAGCCACCGAAGATCGCGCCCTGCACACGCCGCTGGTAGCCGATGAGCATGCCGGCCGGGGCCGCGACCGAACCGTTGCCGACCGCGGTGATCGTCACCTGACCGCTCTTGCCGACGACCTGGATCGCGCGGTCGATCACCTCGTCATGCAGCACGCCGACGGTGATGATGGCGTGGTCGGCGAGCTGGCCCCAGGTGGTCTCCACCACGAACTCGTGCGCAGCCTCCGCATCGCCGAACGTGTGCGTGGCACCGAACACCTTCGCCATGTCCTGCTTGAACGGCACCGGATCCACCACGACCACGTTCTTCGCCCCGGCATACCGGGCACCCTGCACGGCGTTGCTGCCGACCCCACCGGAGCCGTAGATCACGACCGTCTGCCCGGCCCGCACCCCGGCCGCGTGCACCGCCGACCCCCATCCGGTCGGCACCCCACAGCCCACCAGCGCGGCGACGTCGAACGGGATGTCCTCGGGGATGACGATGCAGGAGAACTCGGACACCACGGCGTACTGCGAGAACGTGCCGAGCACGCACAGCCCGCCGAGGTCCTCGCCGTCGTGGTGGAACCGGAACGTGCCGTCGGCGAACATACCGGTGGAGGCGTTCTTGCCCTCGTCGCACAGGTTCTGGCGGCCTGTCGAGCAGTAGCGGCACGCGCCGCAGGCGGGGATGAACGAGCACACGACGTGGTCGCCGATCGCGACCCGTGTCACCCCTTCGCCGACGGCTTCGACGATCCCTGCGCCCTCGTGGCCGCCGACCACGGGGAAGCGCATCCGCGCGTCCCCTTTCTGGATGTGGTCGTCGGAGTGACACAGCCCCGCGGCGAAGAACTTGATCCTGACCTCGTTGGCCTTCGGCTCGTCCAGTTCGAGATCGGCGATCTCCCACGGTCGGCCCGGCTCCCGGCAGATGGCAGCGCGCGTGGTGATGCTCATTGGGCACCCTTTCCCTCTGGGGCCGGTGTGCGACCCCCGTGGCACTCTCAACCATGCCGGACCGCGAAGCGGCAGGGCGAGAGTGCTTTCACGTCACGGAAAGGGAGCTACAGCGAAATCGCCCGGTGGTCACAGATCCAGGACGAGGCGGCCGGATTTAGCCCGCGACACGCAGATCATCATGATGTCGCCCGCATCGCGCTCCTCGTCGGTGAGCACGCAGTCACGGTGTTCCACGTCTCCGTCGAGGACCGTGGTCTCGCACGAACCACAGATACCTTCGGTGCACGACGAGATCACCGGCACGCCCGCCTTCTCCACGGCGTCGAGGATGGACACACCCGGCGGGACGTCGATGGTGAACCCCGAGCCACGCAACTCCACCTCGAACGCGTGGTCGTCGAGATCGGTGGCAGGCGCGGCTGCCGCGAAACGTTCGACGTGCAGGGACCCGGCAGGCCAGCGCTCGCAGTGCTCCTCGACGGCATCGATGAGTCCTGCCGGGCCGCAGCAGTAGACCACAGTGGACTCCGCGGGTGCACCGAGAATCGTTGCCAGGTCGAGCAGACCGGCCTCGTCCTGCGGTGTGACCACGACATGGTCACCGTAGGTTTCGAGCTCGCCGAGGAAGGCCATGGACGCCAGGCTCCGTCCGCCGTAGTGCAGCACCCATTCCGCTCCGGACGCGCGCGCCTGAGCCAGCATGGGCAGCAGCGGCGTGATCCCGATGCCGCCGGCGATGAACACGTACCGGGGCGATGGCACGAGCGGGAAGTTGTTCCGTGGACCGCGAACCCGCAGTGTCGTGCCGTCGCGTGCGTGCTCGTGGATCCAGCGCGAGCCGCCGCGGCTGTCCGGTTCCTGCAGGACGCCGATGCGCCAGGCCGCACGGTCGTCGACGGAGCCGCTCAACGAGTACTGGCGGATGAGACCGTCCGGCAGCATGACGTCGATGTGGGCGCCGGGCTCCCATGGAGGCAATGGCTCGCCTGTGGACAGTCCTAGTTCGAGTGTCACGACGCCGTCGGACTCGGTACGGCGGGAAAGGACGACCAGGTCGCCGTCGAACGCAGATGTGGTCATGT